>JAFDWF010000012.1 GCA_018268575.1 Actinomycetota bacterium | reverse complement strand
GCGATCGTCAGGTCGCAGCAGACGTGCAGCACGTGCCCGCCGCCGACCGCGTAGCCCGCGACCATCGCGACGATCGGCTTCGGCAGCCGCCGCATCTGCACCTGTAGGTCGGTGACGTGGAAGCGGCCGACGCCGCCGCCCTCCGACATGTAGCCGGTGTCGCCGCGAACGTTCTGGTCGCCGCCCGAGCAGAAGGCGAGGTCGCCTTCGCCGGTGAGGACGATGACGCCGACCTCGGGGTCCTCGCGCGCCAGCTCAAAGGCCTGGGAGAGCTCGACCACCGTCAGCGGGCGGAACGCGTTGCGGACCTCGGGCCGGGTGATCGTCAGCTTCGCGATCCCCTCGCTGGTCTCGTAGCGGATGTCCTCGAACTCAGCGGGGCCGGCGACCCACTCGGCCCCCGGCACCTGCACGGAATCGGTCTGTGCCATCGGGAGGACCCTAGGGGAAGACGCCGGTGAGGGCCGCGACCGCGGCGGCGGCGAGGCTGCGGCGGGCCGCCGCCTTCATCTGCGCCAACTTCTCCTTGCGCTCGATCGCGACCCGGTCGACGAGGCCGAAGTGGACCGGGTCGGCGATCGGCTGCGAGCCCGGTTCGGGGCCGGCTTCACCCCGCTGGGCCGCGGCCGCCGGTTCGAAGGTTTCGTGGGAGGCGCTCAGTTCGCCTTCGGCTTCGCCGTTGCGGCCTTCCTCGCCGGGCGGGATCGCGCCCGCGTTGGCGCCGCCGGCCACCGGCGCGTTCGGTTCGCCGGCGAGGCAGCGACTGACCCCGGCGGCGATCAGCCGGGCCCGCGCTTCGGCGCCCGCTTCGATCGGGTGGAGCCCGTCGGACTGCATCAGCTGCGGGTGGGCGTGGACGAAGCCCGCCCAGTCGGGCGTCTGCGTGCCGGGGCGCGAGGCGGCCAGTTCGGCGACCACCCGGTTCTTGCCCGCGTTGTCGACGCCGTTCACGGTGAAGCCGTGAATCGTCGGCACGACGAGGCAGCGGCCTCCGACCGCCGCCTCAACCTTCTTCAGGTTTTCCGCCAAGATCTGCGGATATTCGGGGTCGTCGTTGGTCCCCGCGTCGAACACGATCACCGAGTCGGAGGGTTCGTAGCTTTCTTGGAACAGATCGAAGATCTGGAAGCTGTTGGAGCCGCCGACGGCGTTGACGGTGATCGGCACCCCAGGGAGAAGACGTTGCAGGTAGGGAGAGGTCAGTTCCTCGAGGCTGTCGCCGACGACGAGCACGCGGCCGGAGCCGGGCAGCGCCTGCGCGCTCGGCGCGAGCGCCGCCAAGGCGAGCAGGGCGACAGCGAGTGCCGCGGCGATACCCCCGCGAAATGGCATCGTCGCGCTTTGTACCGCACCGGGCCGCTGCTCGCAGCGGCGGCGGTGGCGCTGGCGCTCGCCTCGTGCGGCGGCGAGGGATCGAGCGGTGCCGGAACGGTGGCGGGAGCGGGCGCGAAGCCGACCGAAGCGAAGATCGTGGGCGGGGGTGGCGCGCGGGGCGGCGGGGCGAAAGGCGGCGAAGCATCGGGGTGCCAGGACCGGCTGGGCGAATTCGTCGGCCGCATGAACGACCTCCGCCACTCGCTCCTCGCCGGGCTCAGCTACTCCGAATACGTGGTCCGCGTGCGGGCGGTCCGCGACGCCTACGAGGCGGTCCCGGTGCAGCGGCTCGGCGTCGGCTGCCTGAAGGGCCCGGCGGCGGACGCCGAGGCGGCCTTCAACCAGTACCTCCGTGCCGCCAACGCCTGGGGCGAATGCGCCGGCACCGAGGGCTGTGCCGCGAGCGAAATCGAAGGCAAGCTGCAGCACCGCTGGCGAATCGCCTCGAAGAGCCTCGACGCCGCCGAGCGGGGATAGGACGGGGCGGGGCGGGCTGGCGCCTGCGTAAGGGCTCGGGCCGGACCGATCGGGCACGTAGCCAGCCCGGGGGTTTCGGAGGCGACCCCGGCAGGTTGTGGCCGCCTCCGAGACGCCCGGGACAGGGAGCTTGCGGGGAGGGTCGCCGAAGGGGACGCCGCCACCGAGGTGCGGGAGGCGAGGCACTCGGCCGTCGGACGGACGCCGGGATCGCAGGGGAGACGTGCGCGTTCGCGGCGACACGTGCGTCTCGCGGAGGATCCGGATCGCCACGACTACGCGGCGCATATTGGGAACCGTATGGGTCCCCAACATGCGCCGCGTCCCCCCGGCCGTTGAGGAAGCGTGACGAGCGCGACATCTCCCTCACGTAACTCGCCACATTCCCGGCATCTTCGCGACGGCCACCGGGCCCGGTGCGTGCCCGAGGCGCCTTGCGTCACGCTCCCGTCGGCCCACGTGGCGAACCCGTAGCTCGCCCCAACCTCGACTCCCTCCCCATGCCCCCGGCCTTTTCGGGAGACGGCCACAACCTGCCAGGGTCGCCTCCGAAAGGGCCGGGTCCCGTCCCCCGGGCGCTTAGCCGGCCGGCGCCGGCCGGCTAAGCAACCGCCCCCGCCGACCGCCCGCCCACCACGGTGGCGACGATCATCTCGGCGTAGCGGTCGGCGATCGCCTCGGCCGGGTCGGCGCCGCGGCGCCGGTACCAGGTCGGCAGCCCGTTGAGGGCGCCGAAGGTGAAGTAGGTGGCGACGTTGACGTCGAGGTCGGCGCGCGCTTCGCCCGCCGCCTTCACCTCGCCGATCAGGCCGCCCAGCTGCTGCTCGTAGGCGAGGCGGATCCGTTTCACCTCTTTCAGCCTTTTGCCGGAGAGATGCTCCCACTCGTTGACGTAGATCGCGACCCGCTCGATGTTCTCCAGGTACCAGAGCGAGCACTGGCGGGCGAAATGGCGCAGCCGCTCGACCGGCGGCCCCTCCAGCTTCGCCACCGCGGCCAGCATCTCCTCGAACTGCCCCGCCGAGTCTTCGAAGATCCGCGCCAGCAGGGCTTCCTTCGATTCGATGTAGTGGTAGAGGCTGCCCTTGAGCATGCCGACTTCGTCGGCGACATCCTGGATCGACGCCGACGCGTACCCCTTCTTGTGGAAGACGCGGATCGCCGCCTCGATCACGTCCTCCATGCGGTTGCGCCGCGCCATCAGCGCGCTTTTGCCCTAAGAGCCTCCAAGCGCTCGGGGACTTTATCGACGCGGCGCGACGGCGACCCGCTCTCCTTACATCGAGGCCGAGGGTATCGACGCCTGAATATGGTTCCCGGCGATGGAGGGAACCCCGGAGATCCTGTGGCGACCGAGCGCCGCTGCCGTCGAGTCCTCCAACCTCACCGCCTACATCGACTGGCTGCGCGCCGAGCGCGGCGTCGACGTCGCCGCCTACCCGGAGCTGTGGCGCTGGTCGGTGGACGACCTCGAGGGCTTCTGGAGCTCGATCTTCGACTACTTCGAGGTCGCCCACGACGGTGAGCGCGGCGCGGCGCTCGGCTCGCGCGAGATGCCCGGCGCCGAGTGGTTCCCCGGCGTGCGGGTCAACTGGGCCGAGCGCGCCTTCGCCGGCAAGCCCGACGACCAGGTGGCGATCCTGCATGCCTCCGAGCTGCGCGAGCTCTCCGAGATCACCTGGGGCGAGCTGCGCGGGAAGGTCGCCGCGGTGGCGGGCGGGCTGCGCTCGCTCGGGGTCGGCGAGGGCGACCGCGTGGTCGCCTACCTGCCGAACCTCGCCGAGGCGGCGATCGCCTTCCTCGCCGTCGCGTCGATCGGCGGGGTCTGGTCCTCGGCCTCGCCCGACTTCGGCGCCGGCTCGCTGATCGACCGCTTCGCCCAGATCGAGCCGAAGGTGCTGATCGCGGTCGACGGCTACCGCTACGGCGGCAGGGACTTCGACCGCACCGGGGTCGTCCGCCAACTGCAGGAGGCGATGCCGTCGGTCGAGCACACCGTCCTCCTCCCCTACCTCGACCCGGCCGCCGGCGCGAGCCCCGACGCCGCCGGGCTCGCCGACGTCGTCACCTGGGACGACCTCCTCGCCCGCGGCGCCGGCGCCGAGCTGACCTTCGAGCGCGTCCCCTTCGACCACCCGCTGTGGGTCCTCTACTCCTCCGGCACCACCGGCCTGCCGAAGGCGATCGTCCAGGGCCAGGGCGGGATCCTGCTGGAGCAGCTGAAGAAGATGCACCTGCACACCGATGCGAAGCCCGGCGACCGCCTCTTCTGGTTCACCACCACCGGCTGGATGATGTGGAACTTCATCGTCTCCGGCCTGCTCACCGAGGCGGCCATCGTCCTCTACGACGGCAACCCCGGCCACCCCGACCTGGGCCGGCTCTGGGACCTCGCCGAGGAGGCGGAGGTGACGCTGTTCGGCACCTCGGCCGCCTACATCTCGGCCTGCATGAAGGCCGGGATCGAGCCCGGCGCCGGTCGCGATCTCTCCCGCCTGCGCTCGGTCGGCTCGACCGGCAGCCCCCTGGCCCCGGAGGGCTTCGACTGGATCTACGAGCACGTCGGCCGGGGCACCTGGCTCTTCTCCACCTCCGGCGGCACCGACCTCTGCACCGCCTTCGTCGGCGGCGTCCCCACCCTGCCGGTCTACCGCGGCGAGCTGCAGGCGCGGGCGCTCGGCGCCGCGGTCGAGGCCTGGGACCCCGAGGGCCGGCCGCTGATCGAGGAGGTCGGCGAGCTGGTGATCACCGAGCCGATGCCCTCGATGCCGCTCTTCCTCTGGGGCGACGAGGACGGCTCGCGCTACCGCGACAGCTACTTCGAGATGTACCCGGGGATCTGGCGCCACGGCGACTGGATCGAGATCACCGAGCGCGGCACCGCGATCATCCACGGCCGCTCCGACTCGACCATCAACCGCGGCGGCATCCGCATCGGCACCGCCGAGATCTACCGCGCGGTGCTGGAGTCCGACGAGATCGTCGACGCCCTCGTCGTCGACATCCCGAAGGAGGGCACCGACGGAGTGATCGAGCTCTTCGTCGTCCTGCGCGAGGGCACCGAGCTGAGCGAGGAGCTGAAGAAGACCCTCGCGCGCCGGGTCCGCGAGCGCTGCAGCCCCCGCCACGTCCCCGACGAGGTGCGCCAGGTCGCCGCCGTCCCCCGCACCCTCTCGGGCAAGGTGGTGGAGGTGCCGGTCAAGCGCATCCTGATGGGCGCCGACCCGGCCAAGGTGGTGAGCCGCGACTCGCTGGCCAACCCCGAGGCGCTCGACTGGTTCGTCGGGCTCGCCGGCGCCGAGTCCTAGCGCGGCGCTCAGCGGGTCAGAAGGATGAAGGCCTGGCGGGCTCGCTGCAGAGCCGAGGCCGTAAACAGGTCCGCCAGAACGGCGTCGTCGAAGCCGATCTCCTCTTCGACGCCGAGGAGCCACGACCGCTCAGTCTTGGCCAGGTCACCCGCCAGAGCTCGCGGGTCTTCGACGTAACCGAGCAGGCGAAGCAGATCCTGTCGGTCCGAGGCAAGCTTGTCCTTGCGCCGCTTCGCCACGACGCGACCTTGATCAGGATCGCGCCGAGAAGGTCCGGCCGCCGGACGGCAATCGGCGCGGCGCCGTCGAGCGAGACGAGCACGACCTCGGTACGACGCAGCGCCTGACTGCCTCCGGCCGCCTGAAACGTCGTCAAGCCCGGAGCGGTCTGCGGATCTGCGCGGAGACCGTCGGGCCCGAGCAACTCGACCGTCTCGCCTTCGAGCTCGAAGCGATAACCCAGCTTCGGGTGCGAGCGCGGCGGATCGACGATCTCGGCACCCAGTTCGATCAGCCGCGACGCGATCTTCTCGGTCATCTTCGGCGGTCTACCCGCCGCGCCGAGCAGATCGATGTCGGCAGTCGGCCGCGCGTCGTCGTCGTGCTCGAAGCCGTGCAGTTGGACCATCAGGCCTCCGACCAACGACCATTCCCGCTCGGCACCGAACTCCTCCGCAAGCGAAAGCACCAGCCTCCAAAGGCGTCGGCCGGCATCGTCGAGTGGGCGGATGAAGACTTCCGGCGAACGAGCCATCAGCGAGCCTCGCGTTCAAGGCGAGCCAGGAGCCCCTTCCCGGCGGCCTGTGAGCGAGGGTCCGGCTCTTCGGCCAGGTCGAGTGCCACCACCGCCGCCGGCGCGTGGGGTCGACCGGCTAAAAAATCCTCCCAGACGTCGCCGGGGACTATGCGCAGGGCGATGTTCGCCTCGCTCATCGAGGCCGGAGCCAGCCCGTGCTCCACGACGAGCTGATCGAGCACGGAGGCACTGACGTAGCCGTCGACTTCCCTCCCTGCGACCACGTCGAGGCCGACCTGTCGCGCGGCGCTCACCCCCGACGCGACCAGCCGGCGGTCGGCGTGAACTCGGGCGATCTCGCCAGGGTGCGCCCGGAAGCGGGCGACTTCGGCCCGCCGCTCGAGCCGCTGCGCCAGAGCCCCGAGCCCCTCCAACGACACCGAGCGCCGCAGGCGCGAACGGACGGGGGGATCGACCGGGACCGCTTTCGCCCCGGAAGCGAGATCCAGCAACGCCCAGGCGTTGCGAGGAGCGAATCGCCGACCGCCGGACGATTTAAGGGAGCGGCGGTGCTCGACCCCGGCTCGCTCGACCAGCCACCGTCCACCGATCTTCTCGGCCGGCAGACCACCGTTCGCAGCAAGTAGCCGCACCCGTGCGGAACTCAGATCCAGCGCAGCGGCGGCGTCAGATACAGAGAGAAGATCGGACATAGGAATAACTGTAGCGGTATCGCAATAGATAGGCTAAAGGTTGCGGTAGCGCAATAGATGGTCTTCCGACAATCGTGAAGACAAAAAGGGCCGCCCCGAAGGGCGGCCCTCAGCTGGTGCATGGGAACGTGCTCACGACACTGCGGTCGCGTGGGACAAAGCGTGACCTCCGTGCGCACGCCGGTGCCCGGGGTGGATTCGCCGGGCGCCCGAACCAGTGCGGCGCCTAGCGGCCCTGCACCTCCAGAGTCCCCTGAAGCATGTGACTCAAAATAGGACCACCTCCTTTCTCTGGTTTGACGATTGAAGCACACGCAGTCGGCGGCCTCGGCCGGCGAGTCGACCTCCCTAATCTCAGCGGCGTGAACTTCGGCGACTACGGCGCGTGGACGTCCTACCGGGCCTTCGGCGAGGAGAACGCCGGGGCCGCGGCGGCAGCGGCCGAGGCGGCCGGGCTCGAGACCTTCTGGCTCGGCGGCTCGCCGCGGCTGGAGGCGGTTCGGCCACTGCTCGAAGGCTCCGAGAATCTCCTCGTCGCCACCTCGGTGGTGAACATCTGGTCCTCTGACCCGGCCGACCTGGCGCGCGAATTCGCCCTGCTCGAGGCCGACTTCCCAGGACGCGTCTGCGTCGGCATCGGCGTCGGCCACCCGGAGGCGACCAGCGACTACAGGCGGCCGCTGAGCGCGCTGGAGGAGTTCCTCGACGGGGTCGACGCCGCGGCCGTGCCGATCCCGGTCGAGCGCCGGATCGTCGCCGCCCTCGGACGTAAAATGCTCGACGCCAGCTGGCGTCGCTCGCTCGGCACGATCCCCTACTTCAGCTCGGTCGACCACACCCGCGCCGCCCGTGCCGCGGTCGGGCCCGAGGCGCTGGTGATCCCCGAGGTCGCCTACGTGCTCGACGAGGACCTCGAGCGGGCGCGAGCTACCGCGCGCCGCTACGCGAAGGTCTACCTCGGCCTGACCAACTACACCAACGCCCTGCTCGCCCATGGCTTCGATCGAGCCGACCTCGAAGACGGCGGCTCGGACCGCCTGATCGACCACGTGATCCCGCACGGCGGTCCCGCCGAGGTCGCCGCCCGGGTGCGCGAGCACCGTGCGGCGGGCGCCGACCACGTCGCCCTGCAGGCGCTCGGCGCCGACGGCGTCCCGGCGGGCGAGTGGCAGGCCCTCGCCGACGCCCTCGCCTGACGCGCGTTCGCAGAAACCCACATTGTTTGTGGGTTTCTGCGAACGCACCCACATGAGGGCGGCCGGTACCTTTTACGCCATGCCTGAACTGCGCTCCCGCACCGTCACCCATGGCCGCAACATGGCCGGCGCCCGCGCGCTCTTGCGCGCCACCGGCGTCGCCCGCGAGGACTTCGGCAAGCCGATCGTCGCGATCGCCAACTCCTTCACCCAGTTCGTCCCTGGCCACACTCACCTGCAGCCGGTCGGCGAGGTGGTCGCGGCGGCGGTCAAGGAGGCGGGCGGCGTGCCGCGCGAGTTCAACACGATCGCGGTCGACGACGGGATCGCGATGGGCCACGACGGGATGCTCTACTCGCTGCCCTCGCGCGACCTGATCTCCGACTCGGTCGAGTACATGGTCAACGCCCACTGCGCCGACGCCCTGGTCTGCATCTCCAATTGCGACAAGATCACGCCGGGGATGCTGAACGCGGCGCTGCGCCTGAACATCCCCACGGTGTTCGTCTCCGGCGGGCCGATGGAGGGCGGCACGGCGGTGCTCGAGGACGGCACCGTGCGCAAGCGGGTGAACCTGATCTCGGCGATCGCCGACGCGGTCGCCACCGAGGTCTCCGACGACGACATCGCCCGGATCGAGGAGGCGGCCTGCCCGACCTGCGGCTCCTGCTCGGGGATGTTCACCGCCAACTCGATGAACTGCCTGACCGAGGCGCTCGGCGTCGCCCTGCCCGGCAACGGCACCACGCTCGCCACCCACACCGCGCGCAAGGATCTCTACGAGGACGCCGGCCGCACCGCCGTCAGCCTCTGCACCCGCTACTACGAGGAAGGCGAGGAGAGTGCGCTGCCGCGCGCGATCGCCACCCGCGAGGCGTTCGAGAACGCGATGACCCTCGACATCGCGATGGGCGGCTCGACCAATACCGTGCTCCACCTGCTGGCCGCCGCCCAGGAGGCGGAGGTTGACTTCACGATGGCCGACATCGACGCGCTCTCGCGCCGCGCGCCCTGCATCTGCAAGGTGGCGCCGAGCGGCGACTACCTGGTCGAGGACGTCCACCGCGCCGGTGGCATCCCGGCGATCCTCGGCGAGCTGCGCCGCGGCGGGCTGCTGAACGAGGGGGTCCACACCGTGCACGCCGACTCGCTCGAGCGCTGGCTCGGCGACTGGGACGTGCGCGGCGGCGACGCCGGTGACGCGGCGGTCGAGCTCTTCCACGCGGCGCCCGGCTGCCGCCGCTCCGCCACCGCCTTCTCGCAGTCGGAGCGCTGGGAGTCGCTCGACACGGACCCCGCGGGCGGGTGCGTCCGCGACATCGCCCACGCCTACTCGGCCGACGGCGGCCTGGCGATCCTCTACGGCAACCTCGCCGAGCGCGGCTGCGTGGTGAAGACGGCGGGCGTCGACGAGTCGATCCTCACCTTCCGCGGCCCGGCCCGCGTGCTCGAGTCCCAGGAGGACGCGGTCGAGGCAATCCTCGGCGGCCAGATCGCCGAGGGCGACGTGGTGGTGATCCGCTACGAGGGGCCGAAGGGCGGCCCCGGCATGCAGGAGATGCTCTACCCGACCTCCTACCTGAAGGGCCTCGGGCTGGGTGCCAAGTGCGCCCTCCTCACCGACGGCCGCTTCAGCGGCGGCACCTCGGGGCTCTCGATCGGCCACGTCTCGCCGGAGGCGGCGTCGGGCGGGGCGATCGCCTTGGTCGAGGACGGCGACCAGGTCGCGATCGACATCCCCGCGCGCTCGATCGAGCTCGAGGTAGGCGCCGAGGTCCTCGACGAGCGCCGCGAGGCCCTGCTCGCCGACCGCGGCTACGTGCCCGCGGCGCGCGAGCGCACGGTCTCCCCGGCGCTGCGCGCCTACGCGGCGATGGCGACCTCCGCCGACACCGGCGCCGTGCGCGACGTCGATGCGGTCGAGCGCGCGCTGGCCGAGCAGGCCAAGCGCGGCGCCGAGCTGCCGGTTACTTAGAGCCCCTTTCAGAATGCCGCGTGCGCGGATGGCGAGCGCCGGACCAAGCGGGGCAAGGACGCAGGCCGGCCGAATAGCAGCGCTATTCGGCCGGCCGAGGACGCCGCACCGCGCAGTGT
>JAFDWF010000129.1 GCA_018268575.1 Actinomycetota bacterium | reverse complement strand
TATCCCGTCGCCCGACCGGTCAGGGACCTGTGTGTGGAGTTTCGGTCGCCATGGGACCGAAACTCGACACAGAGGTTCTTGAGCGATGCACCCGTCCCTGCGCAGGCTTCCCCCGCAAGACCTCCCGTCCCGGGCGTCCCGGAGGCGGCCACAGCCTGCCCGGGTCGCCTCCGGGACGCCCGGGACGCCTGGGCTCCGATTCATCAGGCCCGAACCACTTCCGGGCGCCAGCTCAACCCAGTACTAAGAAGCCTCGCCGCTCTGGCGCAGCAGCACCGAGGTGGTTTGCTCCAGGACCCGGCGCCAGGCCGACATCTCTTCGGGCTCGACTTCCTCGGCTTTTTCGACCACCCGGCGAAGGCGGCGCTCGGAGATCTCGAGGCCGTGTTTGGCGGTGATCTCGGCGTAGCGGTCGTAGTCCTGGGCGAGGGTCGCGGTGACCGATTCGAAGCCGTGGCGGGCGATCTCGAGGCGATGGCCGTAGTCCATGATCGGCGTGCCGAACATCAGCTCGTCGGTCTCCTCCGGCTCCAGCAGGAGGATGTCGACGCCCGGGTAGCGCTCCTGCCACTGCTCGACCGCCTGGTGGAGGCGGGCGTGGGCGATCAGGCGGAAGACCTGGTTGCCGATCGCCGGCATCCCCATGTCGGAGACGCGGCGCACCCGGCTGCCGAAGATGGTCGGGATCGTCTTCTCGAAGTCGTTGACGTAGGGCACCAGCGGGTTGACGACGACGATGAACTTCGCCCCCGCCTCGACCGCGATGTCGACGTTGGTAGTCGAGCGGATGCCGCCGTCGACCAGTTGGCGCCCCTTCAGGTCGACCGGCTTGTAGACCAGCGGCAGCGCGGTCGAGCACTCGACCGCCTTCGAGATCGGCACGTCGCGCCAGCCCTCCTCGCCGAAGACGATCCGCTCGCAGGTATCGAGGTCGGTGGCGGTCAGGTAGAGCTCCGGATCGATCACGCGGAAGTCGTTGGAGCGGCCGCCGTCGGTGAGCACCTCGGCGACGTAGTCGCCGATCCCGCTGCCGCTGTAGAGGCCGGTGGGCAGGTTCTCGGCCAGGGCGACGCCGAGGTCGATCGCCGAGAGGTCCTTGATCCGCAGCAACGCCCGCACCGCTTCGACGCTGCGCAGCGGCAGCCCCGCGGCTTTCTTGATGAACCCCATGTAGTTGGGGCTGAGCATCTTGCCCAGCTCGAGGTCCTCGAGCTCGGAGGGGACGCGGGTGTTGATCACCTGCATCATCTCGTCGGGGGTGATCCCGTTGGCCAGCATCGAGGCGACGAAGGAGCCGGCGCTGGTGCCGACGTAGACGTCGAAGTTGTTGACGGTGCTGTTGACCGCGAGCAGGTCGATGGCCCTCAGCGCGCCGATCTCGTAGACCCCGCCGGTGAAGCCGCCGCCGCCGAGGACCAGGGCCGTCTTCGACGGCTTTTTGCGCCGACGCGATTTGCGGCGCGGTTTCGACTCGATGTCGACGACTTGACCCATCGCAGTACCGGAAGTATCACCGATCGGGCCGACAGCGCCGCTACCTTGCGCCCCCGAGGTGTTCGTACAGACGATGAGAAGGGCGCTCCTCCCGACCGTGGCGATCTGCCTGGGGCTCTTCCTCGCCCTGACCGGCACCGCCGCGGCGGCCAGCTCCTGCGCCCAGATGAAGGCCTGGCTGAGCGCCGGGGGCGGCGCCTCCAGCGGCCTCTACGTGGTCGACGCCGAATCCGGGGAAGTCGTCTGCGCCCAGGCCGCCGACACGTTGCGCCCGCTCGCCTCGAACACGAAGCTCTTCACCACCTCGGCCGCGCTCGCGAAGATCGGTCCGGAAACGCGGATCCCGACCCGGGTGATGACCGAAGGCACCGTCGACTCGGGCGGCGTCCTCCACGGCAGCCTCTACCTGCAGGGCGGCGGCGACCCCACCCTCGGCACGCCGGCCTTCTACAACAGCTACCTGGCGGGCCTCGGGACCAACATCTTCGCCCTGGTGCCGCAGCTGAAGCGGGCCGGGATCAAGCGGGTGACCGGCCGCCTCTACGGCGACGACACGATCTTCGACCGCAAACGGGGCGTCCTCGACTCGAACTACCTGACCAGCCAGTACATCGGCCCGCTCTCCGGGCTCGACTTCAACTCGGGCTTCGCCGGCAGCACCAGCTCGAGCCACTTCTCCTCCAACCCGGCGAAGCTGGCGACCCAGACCCTCGACAACAGCCTGCGCCGCGCGGGGATCAAGATCAGCCCGAAGATCGCGATCGCCAAGACCCCGAAGGGCGCCAAATCGGTGGCGGTGGTCCGCTCCCAGCCGCTGAACGCGATCGTCAACACGACCGACGTCTACTCCGACAACTTCTTCGCCGAGATGCTGGAGAAGCTGCTCGGAGCGCGCTTCGGCGGCGCCGGGACGACCGCCGCCGGGACCGCCGTGGTCGAGCAATACGCCGCCGAAATGGGGTCGGAAATCCACCAGGTCGACGGCTCCGGCCTGACCCGCTCCAACGAAGCCTCACCGCACGACGTCGTCGATCTGCTGCTCGGCGTGCGCAAAAGCGAAATCGGCGAAGACTTCATCGAAGACCTGGCCCTGGCGGGCCGCGAAGGGACGACCGCGGGGCGGATGAAGGGCACCTCCGCCTACGGCCGCTGCCGGCTCAAGACCGGCACCCTGACCGGTGTCTCCAACCTCTCCGGCTACTGCTTCAACGCCGACGGCAGGGTGATGGCCTTCTCGACCCTGATGGCAAGCGTCGCCAACACCGAAACGGCGCACTACTACCAGGACCTGATCGCCGGCGCGGTCGCCGGCTACTGAGCTTCGGCCGGGGTCTCCTCCGTCGCGACCTCCTCGCCACCCGAGTCGACCGGGACCGCGCCCGAGAGCAACCCGCGCAGCCCACCTTCGTCGAGCACGGTCGTGCCCAGGTCCTGGGCTTTGGCGAGCTTCGACCCCGGGCTCTCCCCCGCCACGACGTAGTCCGTTTTCTTCGACACCGAGTTGACGACCTTGCCGCCCGCGCTCTTCACCAGAGCGGCCGCCTCCTCGCGCGTCAGCTCCGGCAGGGTGCCGGTGAGGACCACGGTCTTGCCCTCCAGCACGCCGCCGGTGGCGCGCCGTTCGGACTCGTCGGCCTCCAGCCGCAGGCCCTTTTCGCGCAGCTTCTCGACCAGCGCCCAGGTACCGTCGTCGCCGAGGTTCTCGACGATCTGCTCGGCCATGATCGGCCCGACGCCCTCGACCTCGACGATCGCCTCCGGATCGGCCTCGTGGATCCGGTCGATCGAGCCGAAGTGGTCGGCCAGTGCCTCCGCGGTGACGTAACCCACCCCCGGCAGGCCGAGCGCGTAGAGCACCCGTTTGAAGGGCCGTGCGCGGGATGCTGTGATCGAGGCGACCAGGTTGCGGGCCGAGGTCTCGCCGAAGCGGTCGACCTCGACCAACCGCTCCTCGGTCAGGTCGTAGATGTCGGCGACGTCGGCGATCAACCCTTGGTCGAGGAAGACCGAGGCCTGCTTTTCGCCCAGCCCCTCGATGTCCATCGCTCCCTTGGAGACGAAGTGTTTGACGTGCTGCCAGGCCTGGCCGGGACAGCCGGTGCGATTTGGGCAGATCGTGAAGACCGCGCCCTCCGGCTTCACCGTCGGCGTGTCGCAGACCGGGCACTTCTTCGGCGGCTTCGGCTTGCGGGCGCTCTTGTTCTTGCGCGGCAGTTTCGGCGAGACCACCTGCGGGATCACATCGCCGGCCCGCATCACCACCACCTCGTCGCCGTTGCGCACGTCCTTGCGGGCCAGGTCCTCCTCGTTGTGGAGGGTCGCGGTGGAGACGGTGACGCCGCCGACGTGGACCGGCTCGAGCATCGCGAACGGCACCAGGTGGCCGGTCCTGCCGACGTTCCAGACGACCTGCTTCATCGTCGTCACCGCCGTGGTCGGCGGGAACTTCCAGGCGATCGCCCAGCGCGGCTCGCGTCCGACCACGCCGAGCTCGCGCCAGAGCGCCTTCTCGTCGACCTTGACGACGACGCCGTCGATCTCGTAGTCGAGCGCCTCGCGCCGCTCCTCCCACCAGTGGCAGCGCTTCACCACCCCCTCGACGCCGCGGTGGTGATCGGTATCTGGATTTACCTTGAAGCCCTGCTCCTCGAGCCAGCGGACCTCGTCCATGTGGGTCGGCAGGTCGAGCCCCTCGACCGCGCCGATCCCGTAGATCCAGGAGGAGAGCGGCCGTTCGGCGGCCAGCTTCGGGTCCAACTGGCGGATCGAGCCCGCGGCCGAGTTGCGCGGGTTGGCGAAGGTCGGTTCCTCGTTTTCGGCCCGCCGCTCGTTCAGCGCCTTGAAGGCGGCGATTGGAAGGTAGGCCTCACCCCGCACTTCGATCAGCGCGGGCGGCGAGGAGGTCTTCAGGCGCAGCGGCACCGAGCCGATCGTGCGCAGGTTCTGGGTCACGTCCTCCCCGGTCCGTCCGTCGCCGCGCGTCGCCCCCCGCACCAGGACCCCGTCCTCGTAGGTGAGCGTGATCGCCAGGCCGTCGATCTTCGGCTCGGTCGTGTAGCTGAACTGGGAGGCGGTGATGTCGAGCCGTTTGAGGTAGTTGGCGAGGCGCGTCTCCCAGGCGCGCAGCTCCTCCTCGTTGCGGGCGTTGCCGAGCGAGAGCATCTGCTCGTGGTGGGTGACCGGCTCGAAGCGCTCCAGCGGCGGCGCCCCCACCCGCTGGGTCGGCGAGTCGGGCGTTCGCAGGGAGGGGAACTCGCGCTCCAGGTCACGCAGCTCGTTCAGCAGCTCGTCGTAGACGTCGTCGCCGACCTCCGGTTCGTCGAGGACGTAGTAGAGGCGGTTGTGACGGTCGAGCCCGGTACGCAGCTCGGCGGCGCGAGCCGAGGCGTCGACCGGTGCCCCGGCGCGACCGTCCGCCGCGGAGTCGCCGGCTTCGCTCATGCCGCCGGGGCCTGGGTCCCGAGCATCTCCTCGAGCCCCCAACCACGCAGCCGCTCGAGGCCGCCGTGGTCGGTGAGGTCGAAGTGGAGCGGCGTGACCGCGATCCGCCCCGCCGCCACCGCCGAGAGGTCGGTCCCCTCGGCCTCCTCGTAGCCGGGTTTCCAGCCGTAGATCTCGTAGCGGCGGCGACCGTCGGGGGCGGGCTCGTCGAGCAGCCTCAGCTGGTCGTCGTAGATCCTTTTCCCCAGCTTCGTCACCTCCACCCCGGTCACCGGGGTGCCGGGGAAGTTGACGTTGATCAGCGTCGCCTCCGGCATCGCCTCGGCCCGCAGGCGATCGACCAGGTGGCGGGCGAACTCCGCCGCCATGGTGAAGTCGAAGCGGCCGCTGACGTAGCCCATGCCGCCGCCCGCGGACTGCTGCGAGAAGGCGACCGCGGGGATGCCGAGGACGATCCCCTCGAGCGCCGCGGCGACGGTCCCCGAGTAGGTGATGTCGTCGCCGAGGTTGGCGCCATGGTTGATCCCGGAGACGATCAAGTCGGGCCGGCCGCCGCCGAGACCGAGGTCGGCGAAGCGCACGCAGTCGACCGGCGTGCCGTCGGTGGCGTAGCCGACGTTGCCGTCTTCGAAGCTGATCTCCTCGACCGAGAGCGGCGCCCGGGTGGTGATGCTGCGGGCGGTGGCGCTGCGGTTCGAGTCGGGGGCGATCGTCACGACCTCGAGCCCCTCGAGACCGACCAGCGCGCGGCGCAGCGCCTGCAGCCCGGGGGCGGCGATCCCGTCGTCGTTGGTCAGGAGGACGCGCACACCCCCGATATTAGGGGCCGGTCCCGCCGGAGAGCGCACCCCCGGGACGGGTCCCAGGGTGCGAGTCGTCCGGGATACTGCCGCCGTGACCACCGTCCGCCTCGACCTCGAATACGACGGCGCCGGCTTCCGCGGCTGGGCCCGGCAGCCGGGCCTGCGGACCGTCCAGGGCGTGCTCGAGGCGGGCCTCGCCCAGGTGCTGCGCGAGGAGATCGGGCTGACCGTGGCGGGCCGCACCGACACCGGCGTCCACGCCCTCGGACAGGTGGCGAGCTTCGCAACCGCGGCGCCCCTCCCGCCCGACCTCGCCCGCAACCTGAACGGGGTAACGCCGGAGGACGTCGCGGTGCGCCGCGCCGAGGCGGTCGCCGAGGGCTTCGACGCCCGCCGCGACGCCCGCTCGCGCTCCTACCTCTACCGCGTCGCGACGACCCGGGCGGCGAGCCCCTTCGAGCGCGGCCGGGCGCTCTGGTGGCCGCACCGGGTCGACCGCGAGGCGCTCGGCGCCTGTGCCTCCGCCCTTCCCGGCAGCCACGACTTCACCGCCTTCACCCCGACCCAGACCGACCACGTGCGCTTCGAGCGCAACGTCTCCGCCGCCTCCTGGACGACCGAGAGCGACGAGCTCCTGTGCTTCCGCATCACCGCCGACGCCTTCATGCGCAACATGGTCCGCGCCCTCGTCGGCACGATGCTCGAGGTCGCCTCCTCCCGCCGCACGGTGGAGAGCTTCAGCGCCCTCTTGGAGGGAGCATCACGCCCCGAGGCCGGCGACACGGCGCCGCCGCACGCCCTCTATCTGGAGCGCGTCAGCTACGAGTAGGCGCGGCCTCGAGCCTAGACCAGCTCGAGGTACACCATCTCGGTCGAGTCTGAGCGACGCGGACCGAGCTTGACGATGCGGGTGTACCCGCCGGGGCGCTCCGAGTACCGGGGCGCCACCTCGTCGAACAGCTTGTGGACGATGAACTTGTCGTTGTGAAGGGCCGACAGCGCCTGGCGCCGGGCGTGCAGGTCGCCCCGCTTGGCCAGCGTGATCAGCTTCTCGACGTCGGGCTTCACCGCCTTGGCTTTGGCCTGGCTGGTTTCGATCCGCTCGTGCTCGATCAGCTGCTTGGAGAGGTTCGAGAGCAGCGCTTTCCGTTCGGCGGAGTCACTACTCAGCTTGTTGCGCTTCTTGTTGTGCCGCACCGTTTTCCTCC
>JAFDWF010000128.1 GCA_018268575.1 Actinomycetota bacterium | reverse complement strand
CGTGAAGGCATACGCCTTCCCTGCGATCGTGGGGTCTTCGTCACGGAGCGACCATGATCCGGCGGGGATCCCGCCGGATCATGCATCTCCCCTACGGGACCCAGCGCAGATCGCACGGTCTTCGTGGCGTCTTTCGTCGGCTCCGTCACGGAGACGTCGCATCCCTCCGTCCCGTCACGGAGATGCCGGGATCCCCGGATCCCCCCGGTAACGCATCCGTCCCTGCGCAAGCTCCCCCCGCAAGACCTCCCGTCCCGGGCGTCTCGGAGGCGGCCACAGCCTGCCCGGGCCGCCTCCGAGACGCCCGGGACGCCTGAGCTCCGATTCCCCCGGCCCGAACCACTCCAGGCACGGACCACTCCCGGCCCGAACGACACCCGGGCGCCAGCTCAACCCGCCCAAACGCCAATCCCTACGCCCCGCCGGTCGCCAGCTGGATCCCGAGCCAGACGATCACCAGGCTGGCGATGAGGATCGCGCCCTGGAGGGCGTGCAGTTTGGCCCAGCGCAGGTGGGCGAGCGCCAGGACGATGACCAGGGCGACGAGGGCGAGCTTCCAGTGCAGGGTCGAGCTGCCCCAGAGCTGGAAGTGGGAGGCCATCCCCCAGCCGGTGAGGATGAGGACGACGAGTGCGCCCAGGGATCCGTAGCCGAAGCGCCGGGCGACGGCACGGAGGCGCTCGCAGTCTTCGTCGCCGCGCAGCAGCGGCACCACGGCGAGCCCGAAGACCAGCTGCCCGCCGACGAAGAACGCCATCGCCAGCAGGTGCAGGTAGAGGACGAGGCGCCAGCCGTCGGTCATCGAGCGCGACGTTATCGCTGTGTCGATTCGGAGGCGCTCACCATTTGGTGACCGACGTGCATATCGTGATTGACATGAAGCGCGAATTCCGCATCGTCGTGCTCGCCTCCGGCGACGGCACCAACCTGCAGGCGATCCTCGACTCCCTGCACGGGCGCGATGGCTTCGCGGTAGTCGGCGTCGGCTCCGACAAGCGCGAGGCGCGGGCGCTGCGGCGCGGGCGCGAGGCGGAGGTCGAGGCGGCGGTCTTCCCGCGCGAGGAGTTCGCCGACCGCGAGGCGCGCGATCAGGCGATGGGCGACTGGATCGAGGGGCTGCGCCCCGACCTGGTCGTGCTCGCCGGCTACATGCAGCTGCTCAGCCCCGCCTTCGTCGGCCGCTTTCGCGACCGGATCGTCAACGTCCACCCTGCCCTGCTGCCCGCCTTCCCCGGCCTCGACGCGGTCGGCCAGGCGCTTGAGGCGGGCGTCGAGGTCACCGGGGTGACCGTCCACTTCGTCGACGAGGGGGTCGACACCGGCCCGCCGATCCTCCAGCGCGAGGTCCCGGTGCCGCCGAGCCGTGATCGGGAGGAGCTCGAAAAGGCGCTCCATGCGGTCGAGCACGAGCTCTACCCGGAGGCGATACGCATGCTGGCGCGGGGCGAAGCTAGGATCGGCGCCGGTGACCTGCCGGTCGCCGAGAAGCGATGAGCGACACCACCGCGGACACCAGCAGCGAGGTCGGCGCCGAGAGCGGCGCCGGGGCCCTCCGCGTCCGCCGCGCCCTGATCTCGGTCTCCGACAAGACCGGGGTCGCCGACTTCGGCCGCGCGCTGGCGGCGCTCGGGGTCGAGATCCTCTCCACCGGCGGCACCGCGACGGCGCTGCGCGAGGCCGGGATCGAGGTCACCGACGTCGCCGCCTTCACCGGCCAGGAGGAGATCCTCGACGGCCGCGTGAAGACCCTGCACCCGCGCCTCCACGCGGCGCTCTTGGCGCGGCGCGACGACCCCGCCCACATGGACACCTTGGCGGCCGAGGGGATCGAGCCGATCGACCTGGTCGCGGTCAACCTCTACCCGTTCGAGCAGACCGTCGCCGCCGACGACGTCGACCCGCGCGACGCGATCGAGAACATCGACATCGGCGGCCCGACGATGATCCGCGCCGCGGCGAAGAACCACGAAGGGGTCGCGGTCGTGGTCAAGCCGGAGGCCTACGACGCGGTCTGCGCCGAGCTCGAGGAGTCGGGCGGCGAGCTCTCGCTCAACACCCGCCACTGGCTCGCCAACGAGGCCTTCGCCCAGACCGCCCGCTACGACGCCGCGATCAGCCGCTGGTTCTCGACCTCCTACGACGAGGAGTTCCCCGAACACCTGGCGGTCGCCTACGAGAAGGTGCTCGACCTCTCCTACGGCGAGAATCCGCACCAGCGCGCGGCGCTCTACTCGGAAGCCGGGAGGCGCAGCCACATCCTCTCGCGGGTGCAGAAGCTGCACGGCAAGGCGCTCTCCTTCAACAACGTGCTCGATCTCGACGCCGCCCGGGCGCTCTGCGCCGACTTCGAGCCACCCGCCTGCGTGATCGTCAAGCACAACAACCCCTGCGGGGTGGCGATCGGCGGCGACCTCGGCGAGGCGCACCGCAAGGCGCGCGCCTGCGATCCGATGTCGGCCTACGGCGGCGTGCTCGCCTTCAACCGGCCGATCGACAAAGGGGTCGCCGAGGAACTGAACGCGACCTTTGTCGAGGTCGTGATCGCGCCCGGCTACGACGACGAAGCGCTGGCGATCCTGCAGCAGAAGGAGCCGATCCGGATCCTCGCCGAAGAGGAGAAGCGGCGCCGCGACCCGCTCGAACGTGACTACAAGAAGGTGCTCGGCGGGGTGCTGATCCAGGAGCTGGACGACCAGCCCGACCTGCGCGAGTCGATGGAGGCGGTCACCCAGACCAAGCCGACCGAGGCGCAGTGGGACGACATGCTCTTCGCCTGGACCGTCTGCCGGCGGGTGCGCTCGAACGCGATCGTGATCGCCAAGGACGGTGCGACGCTGGGGATCGGCGCGGGCCAGATGAGCCGCGTCGACTCGGTCCGCCTGGCGGTCGAGAAGTGCCGCGAGGCGCGCGGCGGGGAGGCGGCGACGCTGCTCGCCAACTCGGCCCTCGCCTCGGACGCCTACTTCCCCTTCGCCGACGGTCCCGAGCTGGGGATCCAGGCCGGCGTCACCGCGGTGATCCAGCCCGGCGGCTCGATCCGCGACGACGAGGTGGTCGCCGCCTGCGACGCCCTCGGCGTGACGATGGCCTTCACGCACCACCGGCACTTCCGGCACTGATCCCTCCCAGGCGGGCACGTTCGGGCCCTTGCGGGACCGCCGATCGGTAACGCTTTCGCTCCCTTCGACCAAGAAGGGGCATGAACATGGAAGAAGCGTTGCCACAGGAAGGAAGTGCGCTCGGGCGGCAGATACGCCTGGTCGCGGCGCGCTCCCGGGGGGTGGAGGCGGAGCAGTTGCGATGGATCGGGAGCGAGCCGGAGCTGTTCGAGGCCTTCTACCGCGACAACATCGAGGAGGTGCAGCGGTTCGTCGCGCGGCGGGTCGAGGACCGCGAGCGGGCCGCCGACCTGACCGCCGAGATCTTCCTCGCCGCGATCACCTCGGCCCACCGCTACCGGCCGCGGCGCGGCACCCCGAAGGCGTGGCTGTTCGGGATCGCCCGGGTCACGATCAGCGCCGAGCGGCGCAGCCGGGGGCGTGAGCGGGCGGGGATCGAGCGGGTCCGCGGCAGTGCCCTGATCAACGAGGACGACATCGCCCGGATGGACGCGCGGATCGATGCCGAGACCCGGGCGCGAGAGCTCTACCTGGCGATGGACCGTCTGGCGGAGGGCAAGCGGGCGGTACTCGAGCTGGTCGCGCTCGACGGCCTCACGGTCGCCGAGGCGGCCGCGGCCGCCGGGGTGCGCCCGGTCACCGGCCGCGTCCGCCTGCACCGGGCCCGGCGCAAGCTGCGCACCGAGCTGGAAGCTGCCAAGGACCGGCCCGCAACGACACAACCAGAGAACGAGGAGGCCCGATCGTGAATCAGCAACAGAAGCCCGGCAACTTCGAGGAGCGCCTGCGGGAGTACCTCCGCGCCGTCGTCGCCGAACGCGGCGCGGAGGGGGCCGAGCCGGTGGGGAGCGCCCCGACCTGGCGGCGCGCGCTGCGCCCGGCGCTGGCAGGTGGCGGGATCGCCGCCGTCGCCGGCGCGGCGCTGCTCGTCCTCGCGAGCGGCAACGACACCAGCTCCGCCTACGCGGTCGAACCCCAGGACGGGGGCCAGGTGCGGGTGGAAATCCGCAGCCTGGAAGACGCTCAGGGGCTCCAGGATGCCCTCGAGGAAGCCGGCGTCCCGGCCAACGTCAACTACGTGCCCGCCGGGACCGCGTGCCGCGAACCGCGCTTCAAGCCCGTGGACCCGGAAGGCCAGGAAGCGGGCGTGGAAGGCCAGGAAGCTGTGGAAGCCCAGGAAGCGATGCCGGCCGGCGAAGCGGGCAGTCCGCCGACGGCGGAGGGCGAATCGAGCCTGCCGACCAAGAGCCTGAACCTGGGCCTGAGCCAGGCCGGGGAACCCGCGGCCAAGAGCCTCAAGACCGTCTTCACGGTCAGCCCCGAAACGCTAGGCACCGGCCAGACGCTGGTCCTGACCGTCGCCCCCGAACCCGGCGGCGAAGGCGAGACGGTGCAGGCGGCGGTGGCCGAAGGTGACGTCGCCCCCTGCGTCCAGGTCCCCGCCGGACAGGCCACCCTGCCCACCGAAACCAAGCCGCCCACCCCGACCGAAGGCGGCGCCACGGAAGGTGGCCTGTCGAAGGGCGGCCAGATCGAGGAAGCCGTCCCGCAGAAGGGCCTCAGCCGGCGCGGCGGCTGAGGGCGCGGCGGGCGGAGGCGCGGATCCGCGGCGACCAGTGGAGGTCGTCGAGGATCCGCAGCGCCCCCGCCCGCAGCTGTGGGTCGACGGTGCGGCGGCGCATCCAGACCTGCGCCTGCAGGGCGCGGCCGCCTTGGCGGTAGGTGAACTGGAAGCTCGGGCCGGCGCACTCGTAGCTCGCCCAGGTCGCGTCGTCCCAGCCGAACCGGTGCGGGCGGCGCGGCAGCCGAGGAACCCGGATCGGTCGGCCGGACGGGTCGCGGGAGGGGTATTCGACGACCTGCAGCAGGGCCCCGCCGGCGGGCATCTCCGCCAGCGCCCGGCGCGGCGGCCCACACCGACCGGGGCGGTGGTTGAGGACGATCGGGTAGGTCGCCGCGGCGAACACCTGGGTCGGTAGGAGGACGGCGGTCAGGGGGCGCTCGACCTCGTGCCAGCCGAGTGGGAGCGGATCGACGACGGGTGGGGCGGCGAGCACTAGCCCCAGCCCGGGAGCAGCGGGACGTGCCGCAGGAGGGCGGCGAGGCGACGGCCGTCGGCGAAGCGGACGCGCAGTTCGACCGAGGCGTGGACGACGTTTCCCCCGCCGCGGGCGGGTCGCGGGAAGCCCGCACGGGTGAAGGTCCCGACCCAGTCGCGACCGCGGATGCCGTCGTGCTCGCCGGGCGTGCGGAGGTGGATCTTCTGCGGGCCGGCGACGGCGACCACCCGCGTCGCGGCCTGGCGGAAGACGACGTCGATGCCGACCGTTTCGCAGTTGCGGCGGCCGGGAGGGGCGCAGCGGCGGCCGAAGTAGGGACCGTAGGTGATGCCGAGCCGGCGGACCCCGGTGCCGGTCGGTCGGCCGCGGGAGAGTCCTTCCGCGGCGCCGGTCAGCTCGGGCACCCAGGAGCGGTGCCCGCAGCTCGCGGCGAGCGGCGCGGCGAGGCGGTTGAGCGCCTGCGCCGCGTAGGCGGAGCCGTTCGGGCGGCGGTAGACAGCCTCCAGGCCGGCGATCGTCGTCGGGTCGATCCGCTCGTGGTGGACGGCGGAGTGAGCTGTCGGGGGGCTCGCGGTCGATCCTCCTGCCGACCCGGAGCCGGTGATGTGGAGGCCGAGGGCGAGTGACACGAAGGCAAGAAGAAGCGCCAGGCCGAGGACGGTGTGGCGGTGGCGGTGGCGGTGGCGGTGGCGGTGACGGTGACGGTGACGATGGCGACCCATGCCCTGGATACGGGCGGCGACCCGCGAGAGGTCCTGACCGGCGTCTCACCGAGTGCAGCACCAGCCGGTGACCGACGGGAAGCGCACAGCGGCCCGGTCGCCGGGGGAGAACTGCTGGGCCACGCGGGCGACCGCGTGGAGCTTCGCGGTGCCACTGCTCGGCTCGAGGAAGAGCCACTGGTCGGCGCTGCGCCAAGGGATCAGGAGCCAGCGGCCGTCGGGGGACCAGCGCGGTGCCGCGAAGGCGCCCGGCCCGGCGAAGAGGACCCGGCTGGCGCCGGCGGGCGAGCGCAGCAGCACGCGGCTGGTCCGGCCCGCCCGGACGACCACCGCGACCCGCCCACCGTCGGCAGCGGCGCTCGCCGCGACGATCCGCGCTCCCGGCGGCGGCGTCCACGTCCACAGCGGCCGGCCGCCCGCGCCGAGCAGCATCTGCAGCCGCTCGGGCCGCGTCACCAGCAGGTCACTTCCCACCCATTGCAGCGAGGTGATCGGCGACCGGGACGCGGCCGCGAGCGCCGACCTCGCGATCGTCTCGAAGATGCGGCGCCCGGTGTCGGCGTCCATCGCGACCACCGCGCCGCCCCGGGTCGCGTAGGCGAGCTCGTGGGCGGGGCCCGACCGCCAGGCCGGCGCCACCGGCGCGACGCCGGTGGCAACCCGGCGGTCGCCGCTGCCGTCGCCGGCGACCACGCGCAGGTCGTGCCCTTCCACGTAGGCGATGCGGAATCCGTCCGGTCCGTTCCAGCGGGCGAGGCCGACCCGACCCGGGCGGGTCAGGGTCCAGCGCACCGCGCCGCCCGGTTCGACGGCGGCAAGCTCGTGGCCGTCGCTCACCACCGCGTAGAGGCCGTGCGGGGACCAGCTCGATTCGGCGTAGTGGCCGAGCAGGCGCTTCGAGCCGTCGGGATGGACGACCCAGGGGCCCTGGGTCGAGTCGACCAGCAGCGAGCCGTCCCCGGGCAGGGAGGCGAGGAACGGCCGCGCGTGGGGCGCTCCCGGCTCGATCCGCTCGGCGACCCAGTTGCGCACCGAGGCGCCCGCCGGGCTGACGACCAGCGCGATCAGCCCGAGCGCCAACGCCATCTGGAGCGCCCGCCGGCGGCCTCGCCTTGGCGGGCGCGCGGCCCCCGCCGCGGTGGCCGCGACGACTACCCGCCAGGCCCGCTCTTCGGCCGCCGCCTCGTCGGGGACCCGCGCCCGCTCCAGCGAGTCACGCAGGAGGCGCTCGCGGTCGTTCATCGCAGCACCCCCTCGAGCGAGTCGGCGAGCCGGTCGAGGCCGCGGCGCAGGCGCGAGTTGACGGTGCCGCGCGGCAGCTCCAGCATCCGCGCGATCTCGCCTGGCGTGTAGTCGAGGAGGTAGCGCAGGACGATCGCCGCGCGCTGCTCGGGGTCGAGCTCACCGAGCGCCGCGGAGAGGTCAGGGTCGAGCCGGTCCTCGGGGTCCGGCGCGGCGGCCTCGCCGAGCGCCTCCTCCCCCACCTCGCGCCGCAGCGTCCGCGCCCGGGCGTGGTCGATCGCCCGGTTGACCACGATCCGGTGCAGCCAGGGGCGAAACGGCCGGCGCCGGTCGAAGCGCTCGAGCGCCCGCGTCGCCGCCAGGAAGGCCTCCTGGGCGATGTCCTCGGCGGCGGCAGCGTCGCGGACGATCAGGTAGGCGGCCCGGTGGGCGTGGCGCCAGTGCCGGCGGAAGAGCAGCTCGACCGCCTCCTCGGAGCCGTGTTGGGCCGCCCGCACCAGGGCCGCGTCGCCCTGCGGCTCGGGCCCCGTGGCCGCATCTCCGGCACTCCCCGACACGATTCCAGCCTGGGGACCGAGCGCTGCGAAGTCAACTGCCGCCACATTCGTGTTACGGGCGCGGAGGCGCCAAAGGTCCCGCCCCCGCCGGATTCTCCGAAGTTGTCCCTATAGTTGACTGTCAACTTTGTTGACGATAGTCTCACCTGACCGAACGACGAGGAAGGGACGAGGGATGGCAGACCAGCGGGCGAGCGAGACGAAGGACGGCAACGAGCGCTGGTACGCGGAGCTGGTCCTCCCGGTGCTGCTCGCCGAGGGGCGGGCGACGTACGGGCGGGCGATCCGCAAGGGCTACGCCGAGGCCGGCTTCGACGACATCCCCAGGCTCGGGCCGCGGCTGCTCGGCGGGATCCGGCGGTTCGGCGGGTCGGTCGGCAGCGTCGGCGACGTGGCGCGGGATTTCGGCGTCTCCAAGCAGGCGGCGAGCAAGCTGATCGACACGCTGGTGGTCCGCGGCTACGTCGAGCGCGGCACCGATCCCGAGGACCGCCGCCGGCTGACGCTGGAGCTGACCGAGCGCGGCCGCGAGGCGGCCGACATCGGCTGGGAGGCGACCGAGCGGGTCGACCGGGCGCTCGAGCGGGCGGTCGGCGCCGACGCGGTCACGCAGATGCGCGAGACGGTCGGCGCCCTGGTCGCCCTAGAGTCCCTTTCAGAGGAGTAACCGCCCACCCGGGCATCGCTCGGTCAGTGTCCTTCCGCCGTCAACTTCAGCGTGCCGCTGTTGCTCGTCCCGACCCTCCAGGCGATCGAGTAGACGGCGACATCGGGTTGCACTTGGTTGAGTGGACCGGTAACGGTGAGGGTGCCGGTTCCTTCGCGCGGCCCGGTCGCCTTGATCCGGACCTTGATCACCGATGCGCTCCAATCGGAGACCTTCCCCTTCAGGCTCACGGTCTTCTTGGCGAAGGGATAGTGGCCGGGGACCAGCGTCACGGTGAGGCGGTTGTCCTTGACCGCCGCCCGGACCGTGACCTCGGTCACCGCCGCGCCGCTGACCGGCACCGAGTTGGAGGTGACGGGCTTCGGCGGGGCGCTGGCGAGCGCGGTCGCGGTAAGGCCCGTCGCGCCGAGCGCGAGCAGTGCCGCGGTGAGGATGAGTGCGATGCGTCGTGATCTCATGGCTCTAGGTGTCGACCGGCTCAGTCGACGGGGTTTTTCGGCCGGCCCGTCACTACCATTCCTCCGTCCACGCACTCGCCGCCATACCGATACCCGTGGTCGGCTTTGGGCTTGAAGTAATTGCAGTAGAAGATGTAGATCCGATCGTCCATCTTGAACCGGTAGGTAGCCGAGTCGTTCTTCTCGAAGCTGGGGTGGGATCGTCCCAAGAACGATTCCATCACGTGCTTCGAGGCGGGACACGCATCGCTCCCCCGGTTCACCGTGATGACCCAGTGTTCTGCATAGGGCCCAGACGGACAGACGGTCTTCTCGGTCGCCGAGGCCGCGGGGCCGGCGAACATGAATGCCGAGAGGAGGCCGGCGATGACGACGCTTACCAGCACCAGCTTCCGGGCTGCTCCGGCACTCCGATGATCGATACTGCTGCTCAAGACATCACCTGCTTTCTTGGTAGCCTGGATTTCGGGTCTCGGTCGATCAGCCGCGGGGCGGCGATCGCTTCCCGATTGGTGATCGCGGACGAGAGACGGATCGCAAGCGGTCACTTGCTGCAATGTGCAGTATAGGTAAGGACGGCCCTTCGGGTCGCCGATTCGGTGGCCGCCCTGCGTCGGTAGACACATGAGCCAGCTGACCACGACCTCATACCTGATCCTGGGGATGCTGAGCTCCCGCGACTGGCCCGCCTACGAGCTGGCGGAGCAGGTCGACAAAGGCCTTACCGAGGTCTGGCCGCGGGCGCGCCGCCAGCTATACAACGCGCCCAAGCAACTGGCCGAGCAGGGCCTGGTGTCGGCGACCAAGGAGGCGACGGGCCGCCGGAAGCGCACCGTCTACTCGATCACTCCGGCCGGCCGCAAGGCGCTGCGCGAGTGGCTGGCGACCGACCCCAAGCGCGTCTCGCTCGAATTCGAGGGAATGATCCACCTCCTCCTGGCCGACCAGGGGACGATCGAGGACCTGCGCTCGACGCTCGAATCGGTGCGCGAGGAGGCGCTCCTGTCGCGCGCCGTCTTCGAGGGCCACATGGAGTACATCCGCGATACCGACGGCGGCACCTTTCCCGAGAAACGCCATCTGTTCGTCCTCTCCAGCGCCTTCATGATCGGCCACTTCGCCCACCTCGCCGACTGGGCGACCTGGGCGCTGGGCGAGATCGAGTCCTGGACCGATACCCAGGCCCCGCGCCCGGAGGCCTGATCGACGCCAGCGGCTGCCGGTGACCGGCAACGGCCGCCGATCGGAGGTGATCGTGCTCCCGTACCGCTCCGGCGAAAGCGGTCAGGCGATCCAGGGGACCTCGGGGCCTGCCGTCATGCCGCGGCCGATGCCGGGTCGAACTCCTTCGCAACGATGCGCCGGTCATGGACACCGGCGGCCCGGTCGGAGGCCAGCCAGACGATCGGCGGCCCCATCACGGCCGGGTCGAGCAACGTCCGCTGCAGATCGGCGGCGACATCGTCGGGGAGCATCCCGGTCCGCGTCGCCCCGCCCGGAAGCAAGATGTTGACGGTCACCGGGCTGTCGGCCAGATCCGCCGCCATCACCCTGGACAGCGCCTCTACGCCCGCGCCCGCCGGCCCGTAGGGGACGAAACCACGGCGGACCATCGTCTGCTCGCTCATCGAGATGTTGACAATCCGACCGCCGCCGCCCTCAAGCATCAGCGGCACGACCGCGCGAGCCATCAGAAAGCAGCCGATCAGCTTGGTGTCCACGACGTCGCGGAAACCCGCCGGGGCGACCTCCCAGAACGGCTGCGGCTCCGACATAAAACGCGGGTTGACCGTGCGCATGCCGATGCCGGCGTTGTTGACGAGCATGTCGATCCCTCCCCATGCCGCGCGAGCCTGATCGATGCAGGCGGCGACGGACTGATCATCCCGCACGTCGAGCCGGCACGCCATCGCCGAGGAGCCGAGTGCTCGCGCGGCCGCCCGCGCCCGCGACTCGTCGCGGCCGGTGACGATCACCCGGGCGCCCGCCTCGGTGAGCGCGGCGGCCATCGCCTCGCCCAATCCGCTGGTCGCGCCGGTCACGAGGACGCGAATTCCGGCCAGCTTGTGGTCTGCTTCGTGGGGGGCTGTAGCGTCGGACATGAGGCCTCCTTGTTCGTCAACTGATTGCCTTTTCGTACTGTTCGTGTTGGTAGTCCTTGACCGTGTCGATGCCGCCATCGACATCCACTTAGTCGTCCCGCAGACGCTCGAGCACGCGGAGGAGCGCGGAAAGATCGTCGGCAGACAGTCGCCGCAACGGGTCCGGGGGCTCGCTGAGCATCCGCTCGGCCCGCGCGGCGGCGGCGCGACCGGCGGGCGTCAGGCCGACGAGCTTTGCTCGTCGATCGTCGGGGTGCGGTCGCCTTCGGACCAGCCCGCGCTCCTCGAGGTCATCGACCATGAGGGTCACGTAGGGCGGGTCAGCGGTCAGCTGCGCCGCAAGCGCACGCAGCGTCAGTGGCTGCGCGACCAGGCCGCGCAGAGCCAACACGCGCGTCCAGCTCATGCCGAGGGCCTCTGAGACCTCGATCTTGCGATCGTGGCTCATCACGATCTTCGACAGCTCCCACCATGCAAGGCGGGCGAGATCGGCGCTCCCGTCAGCCGTCACGCCGCCGCCAACTCCGAGTCCGGGTGAAGCCGGCCCGCGCTTGCTCGGAGCAACCGAGCACGCGCGCGCTCGCGGCGACGTATCGCACAGTAATTATGTTCATATATCTATTATACTGACATAACTACCTGCGTTCACTTCAGACTGGCGTGCCGCAATCGCCAGCAAATTCGCATGTGGTACCGCGCGCGCCAGGATTCGCGAATTTGCGACCCCGGGGAGGAGGTTGCCCAGATCGACGCCGGGGCGGCGGGTCGGCAAGTCGCTCGACCGCTACTTCCGTGCCTTCGAGGCGGGGACGATGCCCGAGTCGGCCTGCGGGCCGCGGATCGACGAGCTGACCGGGAAACTTCGAGGGCCGCGAGGCGAGACACGCGAAGCTGGCGGCGGGGAGCCCGAGGACCGCGAGCCGCTGAGCGACGAGGACCTCGCCCTCTTGGTCGGCCACCTTCGCGAGGCGATCGAGGGTGGCGACCCGCCAACCCACAAGACCTTGCTGCAACTCCTCGGTCGAGAAGATCCACGTCGTCAGCCGCGGGGAGATCTACCCTCTTTCTTTGCCCGCGGTTCGACCACCGCAAGGGACAGTGCTGATGATGCTCCTCCTGGGAGCACTTTGCGACCCAGACGTGATGAAGCAACTGGGTCGGCTGCATCAAATTCAACAACGCCTACTCAAAGCATGCGCCGATTCACCACCCTCGTCAACTCCTCGTCCACCGCGCTACGGCGATATTCCCCAAGCTGTCTGCAAGGTGCTGGCAGAAGCTGATGCGCCACTGTCCATCGCAGCCGTGCACGCTGCCGTCGAGCAAAGCTTGGAAGGGCCGGTCAACTATTCATCGGTCAAGGCCACGCTGACCAAAGGTGCCCGCATGGACAAGCCACGCTTCAAGCGAGTGGAGCCTGGCTACTACCGCCTTGCCTAGCTCCTGACGATCTGGCTGACTCGCTGGTAGCTCAAGTCCATGACGGCGGCAATGGCGGTCATCGGCAGACCGTCTTTGTAGGCCGCGCGGATTGCCTCGTCTCGCTCCTGGCGTAGCTCGTCAGCTGTCTTGGCCAACGCCTTTTCACGGCTGGCGTAGTCCTTGGCAAAGGCCATCAATTGGGCTTTGGCCTCCGGTGCTTTGCGCTCTGGACGGGCGATTCAGCAATCGTCCGCACAATTCCTGCTAGTCGGTTAGCATAAACTTCCGTCACCACGGGCCTAACCCCTCGGCCACCCCGAGAAGGCAAGGCCCGTGGTGACGAGCTTCAAGGGCAGGCAGCGGACAACAAGAACAAGACGGGGGAAGGCAGCCGATGAACGGATGCGGAACGAGTGACGGGCAAAGACGGATGCGCCGAGGCCGAGCTAGATGGGCCTGGCCCACCCTGGTGCTGGGCCTGATCGCCCTATCGGGGGCACTGCTCCCCGCCAGCGCCTTCGCCGAAGGCGGCAAGACCATCGCCACGGCCCCGCCGGTGGTCTATGGCCAGCAGGAGTTCGGCAATACGGCGACCGGGCAGGAATACCCGGGGAAGGGCTGCGGCCTCCTGGGTATCGGCAAGTACTACGACGAGTTCTGGATCGTCAATGCCACGGCCGGTGATGTCCTGACGATCAACTGGAGCGGGGCCAACGGCACCACGCTTCGGCTCTATCCGGCTGGCACGACCGACTACACCGTGTTCGGCGAAACGAACAGCCCGGCCGCAGAACAGGAACTCAACCCCAACGGCAGCAGCCAGCTGATCTACACGGTGCCCGTGTCCGGGGTCATGCCGTTGGAGTTCGCGGTCTGCGACGAGTTATCCGGCGAGCCGCCTGGTCCCTACAACTTCACGGCCACCGCGCAGCATGGGTTGAGCGTCAACCTGCCGCCGCGGTCGTACATTAACACCAACAGCGTCATCAACGGTAGTGCCGCGCTCAGTAGCGCACCAGCACCCAGCGGCATGGCCTTCACCCTCACGGCCACCTGGCCGAAGGGTTCGGCCAGCTACACCGCCACCAGCGTCGGCGGAGGCTTGAGCTTCCAGTTGGCGCTGCCCGAAGAAACCGTGGGGCAGACGGTCACCCTGGCGCTCAGCCGTCCGGCCGACAGCGAATACGTGGCACCGAAGACGGTGGAAATCCAGACGAAGGTGGCTCGGCCCAAGCCGGAACTGGCTCCGCCGGCCCCGGTCACCCATCACCACAAGCCCTTGCAATGTCACAAGGGCTACAAGAAGCGGCGGGTTCGGGGCAAGGCCCGCTGTATGCGGGTCGGACACCACCATCACCACCGGCATCACCGGCGCTAAGGCCGACAGGAAGAAGGAGAACACATCATGTCGGAAGCAACGTCGGTGTGGGTCTGTCCAAGCTGTCACCAACCGACCGATCCAAGTTCCAACATGTGCGAACACTGTCGCTACATCCACCTCGGGAGGTTGATCGCCGGGGTGGCGCCGCCGCCTTCGACCGGGCGGCCGGAGGCCGATGCGCCACCGCCTCCGGTCACGCCGGGGGCCGGGGGCACCGCTGCCGATGACGGCGTGGCCGCACCTGGTTGGTACGACGATCCGTCGGGAGGCGGTGAGCGCTACTGGGACGGCCAGCAGTGGGGCGAGCACTGGTTGAGTCGGGAGGCCAAGGGTGGCACGTCGCCGGAGAACGATGGGCTGGCGACGATCGGCTGGATCACGGCCATCCTGATCCCGTTTGTCGGTCTGGTGGTGGGCATCATCCTCAGCAGCCGCAATGACCGGCGGGGGACGTTGATCGCCATCACGGCAGTAGCGGTGTTCGTGGCCTGGATTGCCTTCTGGGTGATCCTGAACGCCATTGCTGTCAGCAGCGCGGGCTACTAGGCGAGGAGAAGGCCGTGAGACGGATTGTTGTCTGTGGCGTGCTGGGCCTGCTCGTCTTGGTGCTGGTCGGCTGTGGTGGCAGCACGGTCAGCGTTGCCAGCAGCCCGACTTGTTCTCCCAGCATGACGCCAGTGGAACTCCAAGCCTGCATCGGCGAAGAAGCGGCCAGCAGCGAAGCGACCTCTACGGCCGAAGACCCTGAAGCCCGCGAAGAAGCGGCGGTCGAAGCTGCGGCTGGGCCGTTGTCCTATGTCGGCACGATCACCTACTCGGACAATGAAGGTACGAGCTTCGGGGAGCGCTTCAAGGTCAGCCGTCTTCACAAGTCCTCAGACCTGACGCCGCCGGAAGCTGCTTTGGCAGCCTGTGACGACAACTACCCGGCAGGCATCGCCAGTTCGGTGTTTGCCCGAGGCGAGGCCACCATCAGCTACGAAGAAGGTTCGCTGCCCTATGAATTCGATGTCTTTGCCAGCGGCCTGGGCAGTCTCATCACCTTCAAGGTCGGTGGGGCCTGGGAATGCAGTGGCACGGGTGGGGTGGTCACCTTCCAGCCGGGGGAAACATTGAGCTTCCCGTTCTGGATCGTGGCCAGTCAGATGATCAGCAATGCCAAGCCTGGCATTGATTGGAGGGAAGTCGATAGCTGGGCCGTCAGTGGAGCAAACGGCGGGGTTGGCGTCGGCAGCGGGCTCGGGGTCAAGCAGATGCGGGGGCCTGGTGCTGTTTCCTGCAAAGAACTGAGCAGTCAGGGGATCGAGGGCATCACCTTCTACCAGCTGTTGCTCTATGGACGGCCCCCGCTTGCATTGCCGTTGCTGGCAAATAGCTTGGGTGGTGGTACGACGTGTCGGGGAGCGTAGCTGGCCTCGCCGCCGCCATCTTGCAACACAGCCAAGCCCACTGAATCTCATAACTAAGGCCCTCACCCCGCCTACGGGGGTGAGGGCCTCTTCCGACATTTCTTGAATTTATACGTAGCCATTTACCTAAATGGCCAAAAACATCTGTGTCAATACTGCCTTGAACAACGACTGGCAGTTCCAGATAAGAGTATGAGACTAGCTATCTAATTCTGCATACCATGTTCACTCCGTTTACGGTGACTACTACTTTAGAGTAGTGCGTAGAACGCATCTTTGTCAAACACTAGTTGGTAGAGTAAATCCTCATATTTCTTCGGGTCCACCTCCACGGTCGTATTGACTTGGTAGGTACCGCTCTCTATTGCTTCAACCTCGCGCACTTCAATGTCATGGGTGTGCGGAGGAAGTTTGGCTGACACGCGCAGTTTGACGCTGCCCGGTGGCAATGAGGCTGGTAGCTCAACATGCCAACGTAGTTGCACGCCGATGTTGCGCGGTCTATAGGCGGAGTGAGGCTCGAAAGTCCCGTTTGGATCGGTCCCTTCCTGGGTATATGACACGAACACCCGCTCGCCGCGCGGGATGTTCCGGCCAAAGAAGAACAGGTCGTAAGGATACGGTTTCGGCGACCAGCGGTGAGGCACGCCCTCGACTCTCTCCACGACAGCATCCGATGGCGAGTAATCCGTCGTCTCTAGCTCGCCACTGCCAGTCCACATTGCGCCGAGTGGCAGCGTCATCGTGCCGACACCGCCGGACACCAGGTTCAGTTGCCTGGTGATAAGGTGCGTCCACTCGCCGCTTTCCGCTTTCTCCAGCTTCCACTGAATAAACCAGCTGTCGGTCTGGAAGCCATCCCAACCGATGTTCAGTGGCGGATCATCAACCGCCAACGCCTCCAGATACTCCAACTCCAGGTACAGCACTTGCTCGGCGACAAGTTGCAACAGGTTGGTGCGGTTGCGCTGGACGGTGCGGGCGGAATCCTGAAGGATTTGGGCGGCCGTTTCACCCCTCACGGTCAGATCAACTGATGCGAAAGGAGGAGCGGCGTCGAGAGCGGCTGGCTCGTTGTCCCCATTGGCTGGGCTCGCCGGATCGGCATAGCCGAGCAGCACGTAGATGGCGCGGGCCTCCCGCGACAAACCAAGCTGTGCCAGACCTTCGGTGAGCACGACACGGATGGCGGCTTCCTCGGCTGCCGACTGCTGAATCGCGGACGCGTCGGGGGCCAGTCTTCCGGCTAGCTCTCGCCGGACGATATGGAGCTTTGGAAAGGCTGCCAGGCGGGTCAGCGACATGCCTGGGCTAGCAGCCAGCGAATCGAGGTCGCTTATCAGGGCGTCGAGATTTACGTGCGGCACTCGGTGAGTCTAGCCGACAGCTTTGTCGGAAACCAGCCCTGCAACCGGATTTGCGAGATAAGCCGTGTACGCAATATAAAGACAATCTTGTCATTTGTGCCATTCTGCGCTACTTTGGCAGAAATTGATGTAGCGGTTGTGGCGGCGGCATCCAGACAAGGCGGAGCAAATGGATCGCGATTACCAAGAGCCCCATCCCACCCAACCCCCAGACGATTCCACCGACGACCCCAACATCTTCTGGCACCGAGGCACCCCCTATCGCCTTGATCTGCTCATGGCGGGTGTGGCCGCCGGAGGCGTCTGGGGGGCCGGTGGCATCCCCTACGACTTTGACGGGGGCCAGTGATGGCCCCCGTCTGCGTTCCTTCCCGTTCGTCCCTCCAGCCAGATTCGGTTCAGGCGGCGCAGCTGTGCCGTGGCATCGAAACCGATGCTTTCCGCCGCCGGAATCTGGCTGAACTTGTTTGGGCTGACATGAATGCAGGCTGTCGCCGTCCAACCCTCTTCCCGTTTGCAGATCGTCCCGAGTTGCCGACCCCGCCGGTTCCGGTGGTGCTGCCGACTGTTCCGGCCAAGAAAGGAGCCGAACATGTCTGAACTGCCGACGCTGTGGGATGGCGGCTTGCCATCTCGGCAAGTAGTGCGTGCAGCACGGGCGATGGAGAAAGCTGACGAGGCCGTGCTTTCGCACTTCCTGACGACGGAGGTTGCCCGTCAGTGCGAGGCCATCGACAACGAAGTTCTTGGCGATGTCGTCAAAGCCTCCCTAGTAACCGAGTTGGAAGTCTACGACTGGGCGATGGGGCGAGTGGGCGGTTCTCCCGTCAAGGCTCGCCTGGTGGCCGAGAAGATCGCCTTGCTGTCAAACACCAATTCGTCCCGTATCGCCCGCAGGTTTGGGAGGTGATGAACGTGACCTTTATTTCCACCGTCTTGGCCGGGGGGATCGCCGGGGCAACGGCGGGCGGCCTTCTGACCTGGTGCTCGCTACGTCGTCACAAGAAGTCGAGTCGACCCGTTTCCGATCCGTCGATGATCGACCCGAATGTACTTCGCGACATCAATCGAGCCGCCAAAGCCTGGGCCGATTCACAAGGTCAATCCGACACGGTGGCCGGAATGGTGGCCGACAAGCTGCGGCTGGTCTATGAACTGAGCGTCCGGAGGAACCGGCCATGATCTGGATTGTCCTGGTGGTGCTGGCAGTAGTCGTAATCGGCTTGATGGTGTGGCTGTCAAGCGAGCCTCCCATGCCGCCGCCTGACCCTGAACATCTGCGGCGAGCAGCGGTTGAGCTTCACCGCATCCGACGACAACGGCAAGCCAGCGAACTTCGACACCAAAGCCACCGCGATGCGGTGCGCGTGAAACGAGACATTGCCGAAGCCCTGGACGACGAGCGACGCTAAGGCCATGAAAGGTGTCGGCAGCTACTTCTTCTCGGCGGTAGTCGTCTTGATCGTCTTAGCGGCGGTAGCTCCGGCTCTCATCGCTCTCAGTTCAGCACTCATTCCCGTCCTGATCGTCGTCACCATCGCCGTCATCGCGATTCGCCTGGTCTTCTTCCACACCCGCCGCTTCTGAGTCCACCTGATGCCGACTCGTCGTCAATTCCACACGCTTCTTTGTCTTGACCGGCCTGTGGAAATCGTGGGAAAATATTTAGTTACGTTTGAACCTCAGCGTAGTAGTCATCTTCTTTCTGGAAGTGCGGCCCGCACTTCCTTGGAGCACAGGTCATCGGCCTTTGCTCCGAGCAGAAAAGGAATAACTCAGCCTGATCCCCGACCACGTGACCTTCTAGAGAAACCAAATAGAAGGGAGGTTCATCATGGCTAGAAGAAAACAACCACTCAGAAAGGTACGTGTCAGGGAGATTCCACTTGAGAACATCGACACCACCAAGATCGCTCTGGCCTACTGGCTGATGGCCAAGCGAATGCTTGAGGAAGAGGACTCGGCCGAATCCGGACAAGAACAAGAAATCTCATGAAACGGACGAAGCTCACCGACTGGTTTGAGCTTCGCTGGCCCCGGAACGTCGAAGCCGATCACGTCGTTGCCGCGCTGTCCTCGCTGTCAGGGCTTCCGCACGGCGCCCGCCTGCTGCTTGAGGTGTCCGCCGATCACGGCGGCATTAGTCATCGGCTGGCGACTACCGAAGCCACCGCTGAGACGGTGGCGGCAGCGCTGCGTGCGGCCATCCCCAGTCTTCGCCTCACCCGGATTGACACCGCCGACGACTTCATTTCCACCGGCTTCATCTGGCAGCTTGACCGGCGGGTTGCCGCTGTCCGTACCGACCATCTGCCCGCCACCTCGGCGGCGCTGCTGTCGAGCTTGTTCCCGCTGAAGGAGAACGAGGCCGTCAGCTTGCGTTGGCATGTCCGGCCTGGCGTCCGGCCAGTGCTGCCACTTGACCCCAAGGCCCCGAAAGACGGCAGGCAACGAGCCCTGCGCGACAAGCTGGCCAGCCCTGGCCTCATGGCCTACGGCGAACTGACGGTCAGCGCAGGCGACCGTGATCGCCATCGGGAACTGTTCCGCCGGGTGGCCGCCATGCTCTGGAGCCTCGGCACCCCGCACGGCCATCTCATTGCCGAGCCTCGCTGGTTCGGTTGGCCGCTGTATCTCCTCGGCCGCCGGGGCCGTTGGTTTGCGGTCGACGAGCTCGCCGCCGTGGTGGGCTTCCCGATCGGCAAAGAGCTCGATTTGCCGGGCCTCGAGCTTGGCGTGTCCAAGCGCCTGGTGCCAACCCGCCGGTTGGCAACCAGTGGCCGCGTGCTGGGCCCCAGCAACTTCGGCACCGAGCCGAAGCCGGTTGCACTCAGTGCCAAAGCGGCCACTAAGGGGACGTGGGTTTTGGGGCCGACCGGGACTGGCAAGACCAGTCTGCTGAAGAACCTCATCGCTGATGATCTGGAGCAAGGCCGTGGCGGCCTGATCATCGAGACCAACGGCGACCTGGTGAAAGAGCTGGCCGATTCCATCCCTGAATCACGCCGGGAAGAGGTGATCCTGCTCGATCCGCTCGACCCGGACTTTGCCGTCGGCTTCAACCCGTTCAACTCGGATGCTGATCCGTCCCTCATTGCTGACCAACTCGGTGAGTTGTTCCAGCGACTGTGGCAAGCCTTCTGGGGGCCGAGAACGGCCCAGCTTTCCCACATGGCGCTGCTGACGCTGGCCAGGAAGCAGGGCTCAACGCTGCTGGACGTCCCCCGGCTGTTCCTTGATGAGTCGTTCCGGGCCACGGTGCTGAAGGGGCTTGACGACCCGCTGGGCCTGGGGCCGGATTGGCAGTGGTTTGAAAGTCTCTCCGGCTCCGAGCAGACGACCATCGTCAGCCCCTTGCTCAACAAGGCTCGTTCTTGGGTAGCTCGTCCTGCCATTCGGGCAGTGGTCGGGCAGGCCAAGCCAGCCCTGAACTTCCGGGCAGTGATCGAGCGACAGCAGATTGTGCTCTGCCATTTGCCAAAGGGTTTGCTGGGCGTCGAGACTTCGCAGCTGCTTGGCTGTCTCATCCTGACGGCCGCTTGGCAAGCGTTTGCCGAACGGGCAGCCCTGGCTCCCGGTGACCGGCACCCCTTCGGCATCTGGGTCGATGAGGTACAAGACTTTGCCTCAGCGCCGATCCCGTGGGAAGAGATGTTGGCCCAAGGCCGGAAGTACGGCGTGGCTCTGACGGTGGCGCATCAGAACATCACCCAGCTACCTAGAGATTTACGCGAAATTGTCTTAGCAAATGCCCGCACCAAGATTGCCTTTGCACTTTCTGGCAACGACGCCAAGAGTCTGGAGAAAGTCTTCTCCCCGGCGCTTTCAGCCGAAGACCTCCAGAACCTCGACCCGTTTTCCATCGCTGCCATCGTTGCCCTAGACGACGGCGGTGTTTCCCGCCCGGTGACGCTTCAGACGCCAGCGCCGCTGCCGTCGACCGATTCGTTCGCCGCTGTTCAGCAGCACAGCCGTCAGCGCTACGGACGGAAGCGTTCCGAGCTTGAAGCCGAACTCAGAGCACGGGTGGAAACGCCTGCCCGGACGGCTCCCATCGGGCGGAAACGGCGGTCGTCGTGAGCCAGTGCCAGCGTCCAGTCGCCTGTCCGTTCGCTGCGCTGATGGTTGCCCCTGGTGTCAGCCCTGATGCGGCTTCACCGCTTGCTTTGCCAATGAATAGATATGGCAAAGGTGGTTCCACATGACGCGGGGCTATGTCAGTGCGGCAGCGCTCCGTGACTTGCTGACTCAACTCACTCCGCGCGACCTGGCGGTCATCCGTGCTGTCTCTGAACTCAGGTTCGTCTCGGGCTCCCAGCTCTCCCGCATGTTCGGTGACGATCAGCTTTCGGCTGCTTCCCGCGCTCGGGCTATGCGCCGGGCGCTGAAACGACTCGCTGCGCTCGACTGTCTTGTTCGGCTGCCTCGCCGGATCGGTGGGGGGCGATCCGGCTCGGATGGAGGCGTCTTCCGGCTGGGTCTTGCAGGGCAACGCATCGCTATTGAGCGTGGTTGGTTGTCGGCTGCACGAACGCGACGGTCGGCCGTGCCAGGTTCCTTGTTCATCGCTCATGCCTTGGATGTGGCCGAGGTTCATGTCTTGCTTGTCGAAGCCGACCGGGGCGGGCGTCTGGAACTGCTGGAGCGAAGTGCCGAGCCCGCTTGTTGGCGCAGCTTTGGCGGGATCGGCGGTTCCGCGTCAAGCCGTCTCAAGCCCGACAGCTTCGTCCGTTTCAACGCAGGCGAGTTTGAGCACAGCGTCTTCATCGAGGTAGACCGGGGGACCGAGGGCAGCCGGACGATTCAGCGGAAGCTCGGGGCCTATCTCGCTTACCACCGGCTCGGCATCGAGCAGGAGCGGTTCGGTGTCTTTCCCAAGGTGCAGTGGTTGGCCCCGACGCCGAGCCGGGTGGACTTCATCGAGGCGGAGATTGAACAGCTCCCAGGGAGGGGGCGGGAGCTATTCGGGGTCGCTGGCTTAAGCGACGCAGTGAACACACTGCTTGCACTGGACTAGGTAACACACACCTAACTTAGGGTTTGCGTACGGGTGTACAATAGTAAGTTACGAATTTGAAGGGAGGTAGACATATGTCACACCACACATCATCAACTTTAGAATCAGAGGCAGAGGCAATCACCAAGCGAGCACTGATCTACCTGCGGGTTTCAAGCGCTCAGCAGGCCGACAAGGACTTCGACAAAGAGGGTTTCTCCATCCCGGCCCAACGGGAAGCCTGCCAACGCAAGGCAGACAGCCTGAAGGCCACGGTCGTAGAGGACTACATCGACCGCGGCGAGAGCGCCAAGACCGCCAAGCGCCCAGCCCTCAAAGCCATGCTCGGCCGTCTCACCCGTGGCGACATCGACTACGTGATCGTCCACAAGATCGACCGTCTGGCTCGCAATCGAGCGGACGACGTTGAGATCGTCATGGCCATCAAAGCGGCCGGTGCACAGATCGTCAGTGTCACCGAGAACATTGACGAGACGCCTTCAGGCTTGCTGCTGCACGGCATCATGTCTTCAATCGCCGAGTTCTACAGTCGCAACCTGGCGGCCGAGGTCATGAAGGGCACCACCCAGAAGGCCAAGGCCGGTGGTACCCCCTTCCGGGCACCGCTCGGTTATTTGAACGACCGGGTGAGCGTTGATGGTCGGGAAATTCGTGTCGTCACGCTTGACCCCGAGCGAGCACCGCTGGTACGGGAAGCCTTCACGCTCTATGCCAGTGGGGCCTATTCACTGATGGAGCTTGCCGCCATCATGGAGGAACGAGGATTGCGTTCTCGGCCGACGCGGACGTTTCCCTCACGGGCGCTCAGATACCAGGACTGGCAGAAAGTACTGCGCAATACCTACTACATCGGCATCGTCAGCTACGACGGCAAGGTCTACCCCGGCAGGCATGAGCCGCTCGTTGATGAGGCCACCTTCCAGACCGTTCAAGACCTGCTCACCACCAAGCGAGTCAGCGGCGAACGTTCTTGGCGGCATGCGCACTACCTCAGAGGTTCTATCTTTTGCACCTGTGGTCGTCGTCTGACCTACTCCCGAGCCAGAGGTCACGGCGGTGAGTACGAGTATTTCGTCTGCACCGGCAAACAGCAAGGCGCCTGCACGACCCGGAGCTATCGGGTGGAGGCAGTTGAGGCTGCCGTTGAGCGTGCTTACGGCGACAAGAAGCTCGGCGACAAGGAGCGCGAAGCCATCAGGGCTGCCGTCCGTTCTCAAGCCGATGCCCTGACGCTGCTGGCTGGCGAGCAAGTTGCCGAGGCGGAAGTCAAGCTCACGCAGCTTGATCGCCAAGAACGCAAGCTACTGACGGCCCATTACGACGATCAGGTCAGCGACGACTTGTTCTCCGAGGAGCAGATGCGGATCAGGAAAGAGCGCATCGCTGCCAAACGCCGTATCGAGACCTTGAGCGTCGATTACGACCAAGCCCTCAAGCAGCTTGACCGGGCACTGGCCCTGATGAGCAAGGACACTCAGACCGCCTACCTCCTTGCCGGAACCGAGGAACGTCGGATATTCAATCAGGGCCTTTCCAAGGGCTACGAGATTGACAACGAGGAAGTCGTGGCCGACACGGAGGCCGACCCCTTCGCTGGACTCAGGGCACTAGCCACGGGCTGGGATGGCGCTGAAACAGCGGCCCAAAGCGAAACCCCCGCCCCTGTTGCCAGAGACGGGGGTTTGAACGTCGATAAGTTGGTGCCCCCGGCGGGACTCGAACCCGCGCCGCGCGGCTTAAAAGGCCGCCGCTCTAACCAACTGAGCTACAGGGGCGAAGCGCCCATCGTAGACGGCGAGGCGCGGTCGGGGTCAGGAGAGATCGGGGATGCCCTCGTAGGCGGTCGAGGGCTCGGCGTAGGTGCGCTCGGGGATGCGGCCGGCGGTGCGGGCGAGGTGGCCGGCGTCGACGGCGGCGCGGAGGGCGCGGGCCATCGCGGTCGGCTCGGCGGCACCGAAGATGGCTGAGGCGGCGAGGACGGCGGAGCAGCCGAGCTCCATCGCCAGGGCGGCGTCGGAGGCGGTGCCGATGCCGGCGTCGAGGATCACCGGCACTTCGGCGCGCTCGGTGATGATCGCGATGTTGTAGGGGTTGCGGATGCCGGCGCCGGAGCCGATCGGCGAGCCGAGCGGCATCACCGCGGCACAGCCGGCGGCCTCGAGGCGGCGGGCGAGGATCGGGTCGTCGTTGGTGTAGGGGAGGACGGTGAAGCCGTCGGCGACCAGCTGCTCGGCGGCGTCGACGAGCTCGACCGCGTCGGGGAAGAGGGTGCGGTCGTCGCCGATCACCTCGAGCTTGATCCAGTCGGTCCCGAAGGCCTCGCGGGCGAGCTTGGCGGTGCGGACGGCGTCGCGGGCGGTGTAGCAGCCGGCGGTGTTGGGGAGGACGAAGAGGCCGAGGCGGTCGATCACGTCGAGGACCGAGCCCTCGGCGGCCGGGTCGACGCGGCGCAGGGCGACGGTGACGATCTCGGTGCCGGCGGCGGCGAGGGCCGCCTCCATCTGCTCCAGCGAGCGGAAGCCGCCGGTGCCAGCGATCAGCCGCGAGCTCCACTCGCGGCCGCCCAGCTGCCAGCTATCCGCCCCGCCCTGGATCGCGGCCAGGACCTCGACCTGCTGGCCCTCGGCGAGCGGCGTCGAGGCCCACTCGCTGCGGGGCACCACCTCGCCGTCGATCGCGATCGCGACGCCGCGGCCGCCCTCGCCCGCCCCCGCCTCGCGGGCGGCGTCGGCGACGGTCGCCCCGCGCGGCAGCTCCTGCTGCTCCCCGTTCAGCTCGATCCTCATCGCAACTCCTCCAGCTGTTCCTTTTGCATGCCATTCCGATAAAAAGAACAGCCCGGCGGGGGCGCGGGGGGTGGTGGGTCGCCCGCGAGCTGGGCGGCGACCAGCTCGGCGGTGAGCGGCGCCAGCAGGATGCCGTTGCGGAAGTGGCCTGGTCCTGGCGACGGCACCGGGGCCGATCCGCGGCAGGTTGTCGGGGGTGCCGGGGCGGAGCCCGGCGATCGCCCCCGCCAGCTCCATCTCGGCGATCTCGGGCATGACCCGGTAGGCCTCGCGCAGCAGCTCCAGGGCGCCACCGGCGGTCACCGTCGTGTCGAAGCCCTGTTCTTCGGCGGTCGCGCCGATGATCAGCCGCTGGTCCGGCCGCGGCACCAGGTAGACGCGCTCGGAGCAGACGATCCCCGCCGCCGGCGGCTCGTGGCCGGGTCGCAGGCGCAGCTCGAGCACCTCGCCCTTGACCGGCCGCACCGGCGGCCGCGCCGCCTCCGGCAGCCACTCGGTCGCCCCCGACCAGGCGCCGTTGCAGAGGACGACAGCATCCGCCCGCAGCTCCGCCTCGCCCTCCTCGCCGCCGGCGGTCCGCACCCCGGCCAACCGCTCGCCGTCCCAGAGCCCGCCGCTGACCTCGCGGCCGCTCCGCACCTCCACCCCGCTCCGCTCGAGCGCCGCCAGCAGCGCCAGCGTCAGCGCCCGCGGGTCGACCGCCGCCTCGCTCGGCGCGTGGACGCCGCCGTTGAAGGAGGGCGCGAGGCCCGGCTCGAGCTCACGGCAGGCGCGCGGCGCCAGCCACTCGGCCTCGAGCCCGAGCGAGCGCTGCAGCTGGTGGCGGCGGCGCAACTGCGCGGCCTCGTCGCGGTCGAGGGCGACGTGCAGGGCGCCGCAGCGCGCATAGGTCGAGGCCCGGCCCGAGGCCTCCTCCAGCGCCGACGCGAACTCCGGCCACAGCGCCGCCGAGCGCAGCGACAGCTGCAGCAGCTCCGGCTCACCGAAGCTGAGCTCGCCGACCGGCGCCAGCATCCCGGCCGCGACCCCGGTGGCGCCGGCGTGTGGGCGCTCGGAGCGCTCGACCACCGCCACCTCCGCCCCGCGCTGGGCGGCGCGCCAGGCGCAGGCGAGGCCGATCACGCCGCCGCCGACGAAGACCGCATCGAAACCGCTTTTGTCACTCACCCGAATACCTCCGCCGGCATTACCCGGATCAGGTTCAGACGGTCGGTGGCCTCGATGCCACCCTCTCAGCCGCCAAGGCTCCCGTTTACATCTCTGATGCTACCCACCGCGCGGGGCCGGCCCGGCAAGCGCGGATCCCACCTCGGTTCAGGACCCGCTCCCGACCGGCCCGCATCCAGGGTACGGGTCCCTCGGGATAGGGCCATAATCGGACCATGAGCTCCGCAATGCCCGAGGGCCAGGGGCCGCTGCTGCGCGAGCGGCTGCGCACCGCCCGCCTCTACTTCGTCTGCGACGCGCGGCCGCCCGGCGGCGACCTGGAAGCGTTCCTGCGGCTGGCGCTCGGCGGCGGCGTCGACATCGTCCAGCTGCGCGAGAAGGAGCTGGGACGAGCGGAGATCGAGCGCGCCGCCGACACCTACCGACGCGTCGCCGACACCTTCAGCGCCCTCTTCATCGTCAACGACGACCCCGAGCTGGCGCGGGCCTGCGACGCCGACGGCGTCCACGTCGGCGAGGTCGACGAAGTCGCCGCGGCGCGGGAGCTGCTCGGGCCCGACGCGATCGTCGGCGTCTCGACCCACTCCCCCGCGCAGATCGCCGCCGCCGACGAGGCCGCCGTCGACTACATCGCGGTCGGGCCGATCTGGGAGACGCCGACCAAACCGGGCCGGCCGGCGGTCGGTCTGGAGCTGATCAGCCACGCCGCCGAGCAGGCCCGCCACCCGTTCTTCGCGATCGGCGGGATCAGCCCGCTCAACGCCGGGGACGTGGTCCGGGCCGGGGCGCGGCGGCTCTGCGTAGTGCGGGCGATCCGTGACGCTCCCAACCCCGAGGTCGCGGCCGAAGCGCTGCGGCGCGCCTTCGGCGCCGCCGAGGAGGGCGACCCCAACACCCAGGACGCCCTGCTCGACTCCCCCGCGCCCTGGCGGGGGGTGGCGCCGGGTGGCTGAGAACGGCACCCGCCGGCGCGCCCCGCGCAACTCGATGGAGCGCGGCTACGCGAAGGCGGCGCAGCGCAACCAGGAAGCGCGCGAACGGCTGCGGCCTCTGCGCGAGGGGGAGCGGCCGCCGGTGGTGACGGTCGCGGCGATCGTCTGCGGCCTCCTCGCCGCCTCGATCGTCGCCCTCTACGTGGCCGGGGCGAAGCCGAACGGCGAGACGCCGCAGCTCGCCCAGGTGGCGGGACCGGCGCTGATCATGGGGATCCTCGCCTGGGGGATGTGGCGGGCCCGCTACTGGGCGGTGGTCTGCTTCCAGCTCGTCCTCGTCTTCCTCATCTTCGCCTCCTTCTACGGGCTCGCGCTGGAGGCCTCGACCCTCGGCGGCTTCCTCGCCAGCGGCGGCCTCCTGCTCGTCGCCGGCGTCTTCTTCTTCCTCATGGTCAAGGCGATGGCGCGAATCCAGATGCCGCAGCGGCTGCCGCCGGCCGGCGACGAGTAACGGGCCGACTACGCCGATCGGGGGGTGGCCGGATGGGCACCGGGGGCCGAGATGCGCGCTGAGATAGGCTCAGCCGCCCATGCCTGAGACCTTCGACACCATCATCATCGGGGGTGGGCCGGGCGGCTACGTGGCCGCGATCCGCGCCGCCCAACTTGGCCAGAAGACCGCCGTCGTCGAGCGCGACAAGCCCGGCGGCCGCTGCCTCAACTATGCCTGCATCCCGGCGAAGACGATCCTCCGCTCCGCCGAGATCTACAGCGAGGCGAAGAACGGCGCCGACCTCGGCATCGTCACCAACGACATCGAGATCGACTGGGAGGCGCTGGGGGCGCGGCGGGCCAAGGTCTCCGAAACGCTCTCCTCGGGCGTGCAGATGCTGTGGCAGAAGAACAAGGTGACGCTGATCAGCGGCGACGCCTCGCTCACCCCGGAGGCCAACGTCAAGGTCGGCGACGACGTCTACGAGGCCAAGGCCGTGGTCCTCGCCACCGGCTCGGTGGCGCTGCCGATCCCCGGCGTCGAGTTCGGCGACCGCGTCCTCGACACCTGGGGCGCCTGGTCGCTGCCGCAGCAGCCGCAGAAGATCGCCGTGGTCGGGGCGGGCGCCTCGGGCTCGGAGATCGCCTCCGCCTACGCCCGCTTCGGCACCGAGGTGATCCTGATCGAGATGCTCGACCAGATCCTCCCCGCCGAGGACAAGGACATCGCCAAGATCGTCGAACGCAGCTTCAAGAAACAGGGGATCGAGATCTCGACCGGGGCGCCGGTGGAGGACGTCGAGGTCGGCACCGACTCGGTCAAGTTCAGCTACGGCGGCAACTCGGCCGAGGTCGACTACCTCTGCGTCGCCGGCGGCCGCGCCCCCGACACCGAGGGGCTGGGCCTGGCCGAGGCCGGGGTCGAGTTGGAGGAGGGCGGCCGCAAGATCAAGGTCGACGCCTACCAGCAGACCAGCAACCCGAAGGTCTACGCGATCGGCGACCTCGTCAACAAGAAGGCGCTCGCCCACAAGGCCGAGGAGGAGGGCGTGGTCGCGGTCGAGCGGATCGGCGGCGCCGAGACCGAGCCGGTCGACCAGGAGCTCCTGGTCGGCGCCACCTTCACCCACCCGCAGGTCGCCTCGGTCGGGATGACCGAGGAGCAGGCCAAGGCGGCGGGGCACGACGTCAAGGTCGGCAAACAGAAAATCGCCGGCGAGGGAGCGGGCACCGTCTACGACGACAAAGAGGGGCTGGTCAAGCTCGTCGTCGACGCCAAGTACGGCGAGCTGCTCGGCGCCCACATCGTCGGCAACCGCGCCTGCGACATGATCGCCGAGCTGGTGGCGACGATGGCGCTCGAGGGCGGCTACCAGGAGCTGGCCCGGATCGTGCACCCGCACCCGACCGTGTCGGAGGCCGTGCTCGACGCGGCCAGGGCGGTCGACGGCTGGGCGATCCACGCCTGAGCGCCCTGCAAATCTGCGCATCTCGCGGCCCTCTGTCGGCCTCCTCGGTCACGCACTGATGTGCGCTCCCCTCGTCGCCCTCCCTGCGTCCCACGATCTGCTTGATTTTCGGGCGCTCAGATGAGTCGCGCCGCCTTCTACTTCGACCTCGGCTCGCCGTACGCCTACCTGGCGGCGGAGCGGATCAGCGGGCTGTTCACGGAGGCCGAGCTCGAGCAGCCGGAGTGGCGGCCGATCCTGCTCGGCGGGCTGTTCAAGGAGCTCGGCCGGTCTTCGTGGGGGACCGGGCCGGAGCGCGGGGTGGGGATCGCCGAGGTAGAGCGCCGCGCCGCCGCCTACGGGCTGCCGCCGATCGTCTGGCCCGATCCCTGGCCCGGCGACATGCTGACCGCGATGCGCGCCGCCACCTTCGCCAAGCAGACCGGGCGCACCGTCTCCTTCGCCCTCGCCGCCTTCCGCCAGGCCTTCGCCGCCGGCCGCGACCTCAGCGACCCCGACAGCGTCGCGATCGCCGGCGCCGCCTGCGAGCTGCACCCGCGGGCGCTGCTGAAGGCGGTCGCCACCAATGGGGTGAAGGAGGAGCTGCGGCGGGCGACCGCGGAGGCGGCGGCGGTCGGGGTACGGGGCGTCCCGGCCGTGGTCGCCGCGGGCGAGGTGTTCTGGGGCGACGACCGGCTCGAGGAAGCGGTCGCGGCGGCGGGCTGCGTCCGGCGCGGCTGCCGCGCAGCGGGCACAGTGCTCGCCGGCGCCCGCCCGCCCGGCCGGGCCCTCAGACCACCGGCGGCGGCGTGCCCTCGGCGCTGGCCGCGAGCTCGGGATCCCAGTCGCAGATCCCGCAGGAACCGATGAAGGCCGAGCGGAGGAATCCGAGCGCGTAGGCGTGGGGGTCGGCGGCGGCGCGGACGTCGGCCCAGTCGAGCAGGAACTCGCCGACCTCGGGCTCCCAGCGCGCGGGCGCCGGCGAGACCGGCAGGTCGGAGTAGCCGTCGGGGGCGGGATGGGCGTAGGCGTAGAAGGCGGCCCGCGGGTATTTCGGATCACCCGGCCACCAGCCGACCGCGACCTCCTGCGAGTCCATCGCGTTGCGCATGATGAAGTCGCGCGAGGGCGGCTCGGCGCTGGCGCCGGAGAAGAGGCTGACCGCGAGGTCGAACGAACCCCACCAGGCGTGGACCGCGGTCGAGCGGCCGCGGAAGGGCGCGCGGAAGGCGGCGAGCGCGAGCGCGGCCCGGGTCGCGGCGCCGTGGTAGGAGGCGACCGCCTCGGGGTCGTAGCGGGCGTGTTCGGTGTCCTCGTCGAGCGGCGTGGTCCAGGCCACCTCCTGCGGCGCCGGGTCGATCGCGACCGGCCCGGCGACCGCGGCGACGGCGGCGAGCAGCTCCCGCGTCACCTCGCCAACCGCCCGGTCCGGCGCCAGCGGGACGGTGCCACGGCGGCCGTCGGCGTGTTCGGCGACCGCCTCGTGGGCGTGCAGGTCGAGTGCGACGACGAAGGCGCCGGAGCCGTCCGGGGCCGGCAGCGGCGCCGTCTCCCAGCCGCGCGCGGTCAGCCGCAGCGCCGCGTGCTGGAGCTGCGGCTCGGGCGGGGCCAGCTCCGCCGCCAGCTTCCCCAGCACCTGGGTGTGGGCGTGGAGCGTGTCGCAGGTCTCGCTCCACTCCGAGTAGTCGGCCGCGGGCCAGGGCGCCGTCATCGCCTCCGAATGTAGCGGGGCCGGCCGGCCGCCTCCAGCGCTGCCGCCCCTCGTCCCGACCCCGCCGCCAAGCTAAGGTGGTGGCGATGCCACCCCTCCCCGACGCGCCGACCTGCTTCGAGCTGCTGGCGCGGATGGCGCTGATCCGGCGCTTCGAGGAGGAGGCCGGGCGCCAGTACCAGCGCGCCAAAGCCGGCGGCTTCCTGCACCTGGCGATCGGTGAGGAGGCGACGATCGTCGGCACCACCTCGGTGATGCGCTCCGACGACTACCTGATCGGCACCTACCGCACCCACGGCCACGCGATCGCCCGCGGCACCGACCCGCGCCGGATCATGGCCGAGCTGTTCGGCCGCGTCGACGGCACCAGCGGCGGCCGCGGCGGCTCGATGCACATCTTCGACGCCGAGCGCCGCTTCATGGGCGGCTACGGGATCGTCGGCGGCAACCTGCCGCTCGCCGCCGGCCTCGCCCTCTCCTCCCAGTACCGCGGCGAGGACACGGTCACCGTCTGCATGTTCGGCGATGGCGCCTCCAACACCGGCAACTTCGGCGAGACGATGAACCTGGCGGCGCTGTGGAAGCTGCCGGTCCTGTTCCTGGTCGAGAACAACCTCTACGGGATGGGGACGGCGGTCGAGCGCCACTCGGCCCAGACCGACCTCTCGCAGAAGGCGGAGGGCTACGGGATCCCCGGGCGGCGGGTCGACGGGATGGACGTGATCGCGGTCCGCGAGGGGGTCGCCGCCGGCCTGCGAACGGCGCGCGAAGCCCAGCGGCCGACCCTGCTCGAGGCCTTCACCTACCGCTTCCGCGGCCACTCCGCCGCCGACCCCGAGGTATACCGCAAGCGCGAGGAGGTCGAGGAGTGGCGGGAGAAAGACCCGATCGAGAACTTCGCCCGGCGCTGCGTCGGCGAGGGCGTGCTGGGCGAGCGCGAGGTCCGCGAGGCGCGCGAGCTGGCCGAGCAGGAGGTGGCGGCCGCGGTCGAGTTCGCCGAGGCCTCGCCGGAACCGCCGCTCGACACGATGTACGAAAACCTCTACGCGTTCACCGACTACCCGGGTGGCTGGTACGCGGTCGACGAGCGCAGTCCCGAGCCGCACCGCGGCGAGCAGGAGGCGGAGATGCCGGCGCGGGCGCGCGAGCTGGCCGAGGCCGGCGCCGCCTACGCCGAGATCGAGGACGACGGGCCGCGGCCGAACCCGGCCCTGCAGGGCGACCCGGTCGAGGGCCACGCCCGGAGCGAGGAAGCCGAGGAGGCGCTCAACGCGAGCGAGCCGGGCGCCGTCGGGGAGGACGCCTGATGGCGGAGATGAGGATGCGCGAAGCGCTGCGCGACGCGATGGCGGAGGAGATGCGCCGTGACGAATCGGTCTTCGTGATGGGCGAGGACGTGGCCGTGTTCGAAGGCGCGTTCAAGGTGACCGAAGGGCTGCTGGCCGAGTTCGGCGAGCGCCGCGTCCGCGACACGCCGATCTCCGAGAACACGATCGTCGGCACCGGGATCGGGGCGGCGATGGGCGGGCTGCGGCCGGTCGTCGAGCTGATGACGGTCAACTTCAGCCTGCTCGCGCTCGACCAGATCGTCAACCACGCCGCCGCCATCCCCTACATGTTCAACGGCGCCACCCGGGTGCCGATGGTGATCCGGATGCCCGGCGGCGGCGGCCACCAGCTCGGGCCAACCCACTCCCACAGCTTCGAGGCGCTCTACCTGCAGGTGCCGGGCCTGCTCGTCGCCTGCCCCTCGACCCCGGCCGACGGCAAGGGTCTCTTGAAGGCGGCGATCCGCGACGACAACCCGGTGATCTTCATCGAGCACGAGTCGCTCTACGGGGTGCGTGGCGAGGTGCCGGACGGCGAGGCCGACCCGGTCCCGTTCGGGCAGGCGGCGGTGCGGCGCGAGGGCGGTGACGTGACCATCGTCGGCATCCTCAAGATGGCGCAGGTCGCCGAGGAGGCGGCGCGGAAGCTGAGCGAGGAGCACGGCGTCGAGGCCGAGGTGATCGACCCGCGCACCCTGCGCCCGCTCGACCTCGACACGATCCTCGAGTCGGTGGCGAAGACGAACCGGGCGGTGATCGTCGAGGAGGGCTGGCCGCACGGTGGCGTCGGCGCCAACCTCTCGACCCTGATCACCGAGCAGGCCTTCGACCACCTCGACGCACCGGTCCAGCGGGTGACCGGAGCCGACGTCCACATGCCCTATTCGAAACGCCTCGAGCAGGCGGCGATCCCCCACTCCGAGCACGTCGTGAGCGCGGCGCTGGCGACCCTCGAGGGGGTGATCTAGGTGCCGGAGATCGTCATGCCCCGCCTCTCCGACTCGATGGAGGAGGGGACGATCCTGGCCTGGCTGAAGCAGGTCGGCGAGGAGGTCGCCCTCGGCGAGGAGCTGGTCGAAATCGAGACCGACAAGGCGAACATGGCCTACGAGTCAGACGTCGCCGGGACGCTGACCGAGATCCTCGCCGCCGCGGGCGAGACGCTCGCGATCGGCGCCCCGATCGCGGTGGTCGGGGAGCGGGGCGGGGCGGGGGCGGCGCAGGCCGCCGCCGAGTCTCCCGCCGCGGAGCCGGCCCCGGCCGCGGAGCCAGCCCCCGCGCCGGCCCCGGCCGCGGAGCGTTCCGAGCCCGGCGAGCGGGTCAAGGCCTCGCCCCTGGCCAGGCGGCTGGCAAAGGAGCGCGGCATCGACCTCGCCGCCCTCACCGGAAGCGGCCCCGGGGGGCGGATCGTGAAGCAGGACGTGGAGGCGGCAGGGGCCGCCCCTGCACCCGTCGCCCAGCAAGTGGAGGCGGCAGGGCCGACGGCCGAGACCGCCAAGGGCGAGACGAAGCTCCAGGAGCTCTCGAAGCTCCAGGAAGTGGTCGCCAGGCGGATGGCGGAGAGCAAGGCGACCGCGCCCCACTTCTACCTCGAGGCGACGATCGACATGTCGGCCGCCGTGGCGGCGCGCAAGCGCCTCAAGGCCGCCACCCCCGCGGGGGGGATCGTCCCCTCCTTCAACGACATGGTGGTGAAGGCCTGCGCCTTGGCCCTGAGGGAGTTCCCGAAAGCAAACGGCGCCTACCGCGACGGCCGCTTCGAGCTCTACTCGCGGGTCAACGTCGGCGTCGCCGTCGCCGCCCCCGGCGCCCTCCTCGTCCCCACCGTCTTTGACGCCGACCGCAAGGGCCTCGCCGAGATCGCCACCGCGACCAGGGCCCTCGCCGCCAAGGTCCGCGCGGGCTCGGTCACCCCGCCCGAGCTCTCCGGCGGCACCTTCACCGTCTCCAACCTCGGGATGTTCGCGATCCGCAGCTTCGGGGCGGTGATCAACTCCCCGCAGGCGGCGATCCTCGCCGTCGGGGCGATCTCCGAGCGCCCCGTCGCCAGGGACGGCGAGATCGCCACCGCCGAGCTGATGGACGTCACCTTGGCCTGCGACCACCGCATCCTCTACGGGGCCGAGGGAGCCGAGTTCCTGGCCCGGGTCCGCTCTTTGCTCGAAGCGCCGCT
>JAFDWF010000127.1 GCA_018268575.1 Actinomycetota bacterium | reverse complement strand
GGCAGCCCGGCTTTCTCGAACTGCTTGTCCCAGTAGTCCTCGCGGGCGATGAACACCGGCAGGCAGTTGACGACGCCGACGCCGGCTTTGAGCGCTTGTTCGACGTACCACTTGGTCGCGTCCTCGGAGCCGACCGGCAGGTAGCAGACGAGCACGTCGGCCTTGGTGTCCTTGAGGACCTTGACCACGTCGACGGTTTCGCCCGGCGCCTTGGTGATTTTCTCTTTCAGGTACTTGCCGAGCCCGTCGTGGGTCATCCCGCGCTGCACGGTGACGCCGACGTGGGGCACCTCGGCGAACTTGATCGTGTCGTTCTGCCCCGACCACATCGCCTCGGAGAGGTCCTTGCCGACCTTCTCCTTGTCGATGTCGAAGGCGGCGACGAACTCGACGTCGCGGACGTGGTAGCCGCCGAGGTCGACGTGCATCAGGCCGGGGACTTCCTCGGCCGGGTCGGCGTCCTTGTAGTAGTGGACGCCCTGGATGAAGGAGTTGGCGCAGTTGCCGACCCCGACGATCGCGACGCGGACCTTGGCCTCGCCGCCGTTCTGCCCGTTGGCGTTGGTGTCACTCATAGCTTCTGAAAATCCTCCTCGGGTTGGCGCGCTGGGTTGGGAAAGGACACCCGGCGCCTTTACTGGTTACAGAGCCTCAGCGCCGCCCTCGTCGGAATCGGACGCCGCGGCGTCCATCCTGGTGAGTTCGTTGCGCACGTGCCAGACACGCTGGAAGACCGTGAAGATGGTCAGGCCGGCGATCACGTAGATGGCCGGAGCGAGGAGTTCGAAGTCCCCGATCCCGGCTCCCTTGGCGAAGATCAGGCCGATCGAAAGTAGCACCACGCGGACCGGGCGGGTCGCCAGTCCGACCTTGCACTCGACCCCGAGCGCCTCGGCGCGGGCCCGGGTGTAGGAGACCATCAGCGAGCCGAGCACGGCGACGACGCAGATCGCGGCGGCGAAATCTTCGCCCCGGGAGGCGAAGTAGCCGGCCACGGCGGCGATCACGATCCCCTCCTCGACCCGGTCCAGGGTCGAGTCGAGGAAGGCGCCGAACAGCGTCCCCTTGCCCGACATGCGCGAGTAACGGCCGTCGAGGGTGTCCATCACCGAGCCGAGGATGAAGGCGATCCCGGCGAGGAAGAAGAGCCGCTGGGTGACGAGGAAGGCGGCGACCAGGTTGCCGACCAGCCCCATCAGCGAGATCGCGTTCGGCGTCAGCCGTGACTCGATCAGGCGGTCGCGGGCGTAAGCGCGCAGCTCCTGGCTGTTGCGGGGCGGGGCGGGGCGGCCGTTTCGTCCGCCGCCGGGGGCCCTGGTGGGCGCCGTCGATGCCATCTGGGTATGAGGCTAGAGGGTCGCGGGGCGCTGCGCCGGCCACGGGCCCTTCTAAGACCCCTTTCAGAATGCCGCGTGCGCGGATGGCGAGCGCCGGACCAAGCGGGGCAAGGACGCAGGCCGAGGACGCCGCACCGCGCAGTGTGTCCGCCGCCGCCAGACGTGTGCGGGGCATTCTGAAAGGGGCTCTAAGCCTCGACCTCCTGCGGGCCGGCGCGCGACCCGCCCGACGTCTGCCAGTCCCAGGCCTCTGGTTTCCAGCGCGCCAGGGCACCTTTGGCGACCGCGAACGCGGCCAGCGCGACCAGCCAGCCGAGCGCCCAGTCGACCCAGTAGTGGTTGGCGGTGACGATCACCACCCAGGCGATCAGGATCGGCCAGAAGGCCCACCACGCTTTCGCCCACCAGTGACGGCAGACCAGGATGCCGGTGGCGCCGATCATCAGGGCGAAGGCGCAGTGCATGCTGGGCACCGCGGCGTAGGGGTTGATGAAGACCTTGGCGATCGCCGAATCGTGGTTCAGCGAGGAGAATTTGGTGATCGTGTCGACGAAGCCGTCGCCGGGGAACATTCGCGGCGGTGCGGTCGGGAAGCCGACGTAGCCGATCAGTGCCAGGCACATCGCGACCACGAACATGTTGCGGACGAAGTAGTAGGACTCGTTGCGGAAGAGGTAGAGCCAGACGAGGAAGCCGAGGGCGACCGAGAACTGAGCGTTGATGTAGAGGAAATTGGCGGCGTCGATGGTCCACTGGGCGGGCAGGAAGAACTTCTGCAAGGCGGGCTCGAAGAGGGTGTGGGTGGAGCGCTCGAAGTCGATCACCTGGGCGCCGTGGTGGATCGCGTCGGCGCGGCTGGAGTCGGCTAATCCGCGGCCGAGCTCGTAGATGACGTCGACGCCGACGAGGATGCCGAGCTGGCGTCCGGCGTCCCCCCAACCCTTGGGAAGCCAAGCGGAGACACTGGACAGGGCACGCGACATGAAATCTTGATTGTAATCCTGCCTTTGACAGGCAGCCTCTTATGACCATGACCTCCCCGAACAAGCGCGAAAAGAAACCCTGGAAGCGGCCGGACCGCCGGCGCGTGCGGGCGCTGCGCGAACGGCTGCGGGAGATGTACGGGATCCCGGTCAACGAGCCGAACCGGAAGCCGATCGACGAGCTGGTACTGACGATCCTCTCCCAGCACACCAACGACCGCAACAGCGGCCGCGCCTTCGAATCGCTGCGCGAGCGCTTCCCGACCTGGGACGAGGCGCGCGACGCGCCGGTCGGCGAAGTCGAGGACGCGATCCGACCGGGCGGCCTGGCCCAGCAGAAGGCGCCGCGGATCCAGGCGATCCTGCGCGAGCTGGGCGAGGAGCCCGACCTCGACTGGACCGAGACGGCGCCGATCGAGGAGTCGCGCGCCTACCTCCTGAGCCTGCCCGGGGTGGGACGGAAAACCGCCGCCTGCGTGCTGATCTTCAGCTGGGGGCTGCCGGAGATCCCGGTCGACGTCCACATCCACCGGGTCGGCGGACGGCTCGGGCTCTTCCCGGCGAAGGCCTCGCTCGAGCGCGCCCACGACGAGATGCTGGCGATCGTCCCGCCCGCGGACGCCTACGAGCTGCACGTCAACCTGATCCGCCACGGGCGCACGCTGTGCCGCCCGAAGCCGCGCTGCGGCGAGTGCGAGCTGCGGCGGATGTGCCCCTGGTACCGGGAGCTCGACAGCCGCGAGGCGATCGCCGGCGGGTGACGGGCGGGCGGCCGCGGGGGACCGAACCGCCTCACGGGATGGCGCAAGTTAGTATCCGCGCCGCCTCTCCATGAGCAAGCGCACCTTCTACACGTTCGCGGTCCTCGTCTTCGTCCTCGCGGTGGTGATCCCGTGGCTGGCCTTTCGCGGCAGCGGCGACGCCAACACCGGCGCCCAGGAAGTCCCGGCGAGCCTGAAAAAGGGCCAGGCGCTGTTCGAAACGAACTGCGGCACCTGCCACACGCTCTACGCCGCGGGCACCGACGGCAACTACGGCCCCAACCTCGACGAACTGCTCGCCCCGAACGGCCCGCCAGAAGAAGGAGCGGGCGAAAAGCAGATCGAAGCGACGGTGCTCAACGCGGAGAAGAATGGCGTCGACTCGAACATCCCGGGCCGCATGCCCCCCGGGATCCTGAATCCGGAGCAGCAGAAAGAAGTCGCCGAATTCGTCGCCGCCGTCGCCGGCAAGGGCTGAGCCCTTTCGGGCCCAGCCCCGCCATCGTCAGTAGATCTTCAGCGTGCTGAAGAGGCCGGCGTGGTCTGAGTCCCAGAAGCCGTTCTGGGGACTGCGGCCGGTGACCGAGGAGTTGACCAGCTTCACCAGCTTCGGGTCGCGGGTCATGATGTGGTCGACCTTGTGGTCGAACTGGGAGGCGGCGCCGCCATCGCCGACCGGGAGCAGCGAGGTCTGCAGGCAGCAGCCGAGCGGCTTGTAGGTGCTGCGTTCCCGCATCCCCGCCTTGACCAGCGTTTCGTAGGCCTGGCCGTCGCCCGGCTGGACCGCGGTTTTCGTGTCTGAGTTGAGGTCGCCGACCAGGATCGTCGGCAGCTTGTTGGTCAGCGGCCCGTCGGGGGCCACCAGTTCGGCCGCCTGCCGGGCGCGGATGCTCGGCACGACGGTCTGCGGGTCGAACGATTCGAGGTGGGTGTCGACGAAGTGGAACGGGACCGAGCCGCGCACGGTCGCGTCGACCGAGGCCCAGCCGCGCACCACCGTCACCTTGGCGCCCGAGATTTCCTCCGAGTTGAGGGTCTTGAAGTGGCCCTTTTCGGGGTCGGAGACCTTCACTTCGCCGCCCACCTTGGCGAGGATCACGTCGCGCATCGTCAGCCGGCCGTTGATCTCGGCGTTGGCGATCAGCGAGTTCGGCCCGTCGCCGGCGACGCCGTTTTCGTCGGCGGGCGCTTCGAAGTCGAACTCCGGGTTGACGACGACCGCGCGGTAGCGCTTCTTGCCCTTGTTGAGCTGCTTCAGTAGTTCGGTCAAGTAGTCGTAGCGGACCGTGGTCGCCTTCGGCGGCGAGCCGCCGAGCAGCGTTTCGAGGCTGGGCGGGCCGGTCCGCCACTCGGCGACCTCCTGCAGCCCGACCAGATCCGGTTCCTTGGCGAGGATCTCCTTGGCCAGGCCCTTGGCGCGGACGGGAAAGTCGTTGGCGGTGACTTCGCGCAGGATCTGCCCGGTCGCCTCGGTGAAGGCGGTGACGCCCTTCGCCTGGATCGCCGGCGTCAGATCGGCGCCGAGGTAGATGTTGCGGGTCATCACCTTGACGTCGGTGGGCTTCGGCTTGGCGGTGGCCTTCGGCTTCGCCGTGGCACTCCCGGCGACGACCAGCACCAGCGCGGCCAGGACCGCGGCGGCGAGCAGGGCCGGCGCGGCACGATGCAGGCGCAGATGGGCGTGGAACAAAGCTCTCCTCCTGATTCGCGGCCGCTCTGGGGCCGGTTTTGCGAGGCCCTCCCGCCTCGTTGCCCGTCCTCAACCTACCCGCCCGCCGGTGCGTTCGCACTTTCCCACACTATGTGTCGCTAACTGCGAACTCACCGCGGGGACTTGAGGCTCTCAAGAATATCTGCCATACTGCCACTTAGATTTCTTAGGCTTAGACAACGAAACCCCTGGAGGGAGCAGCAAAAGTGGCAAAAACGATCGGAATCGACCTGGGAACCACCAATTCCTGCGTCGCCGTCATGGAGGGCGGGGAGCCGACCGTTCTCGAGAACGCCGAGGGTGGTCGCACCACCCCGTCCGTGGTCGCCTTCACCGAGAGCGGTGAGCGGCTGGTCGGGACGGTCGCCAAACGCCAGGCGGTGATGAACCCCGAGAACACGATCTTCTCGATCAAGCGCTTCATGGGCCGCAAGGAGTCCGAAGTGCACGAGGAGGAGACGATCGTCCCCTACAAAGTCGAGGCGGGACCGAACGGCGACGTGCGCGTCGACGTGCGCGGCAAGCAGTACAGCCCGCCGGAGATCAGCGCGATGATCCTGCAGAAGCTGAAGACCGATGCCGAAGCGAAGCTCGGCGAGCCGGTCGACAGCGCCGTGATCACCGTCCCCGCCTACTTCAACGACGACCAGCGCCAGGCGACCAAAGACGCCGGCCAGATCGCCGGGTTGGAGGTCAAGCGGATCATCAACGAGCCGACCGCGGCCTCGCTCGCCTACGGGCTCGACAAAGAGAAGACCGACCAGACGATCCTCGTCTTCGACCTCGGCGGCGGCACCTTCGACGTCTCCGTGCTCGAAATCGGCGACGGCGTCTTCGAGGTCAAAGCTACGGCCGGCGACAACCACCTCGGTGGCGACAACTGGGACAAAGCGATAGTCGAGTGGCTGGTCGCCGAGTTCAAACGCGACCAGGGCGTCGACCTGGCGGCCGACAAAAACTCGCTGCAGCGCCTCTACGAGGCGGCGGAGAAGGCGAAGATCGAGCTCTCCTCGACCCAGGAGACGCAGATCAACCTGCCCTTCATCACCGCGGTCGAGGGGCAGCCCAAGCACCTCGACATGAAGCTCAGCCGCTCGAAGCTGAACGAGCTGACCAGCGATCTGCTCGACCGCACGGTCGGGCCGGTGAAACAGGCGCTCGCCGACGCCGACGCGTCGGTCGACCACATCGTCCTGGTCGGCGGCATGACCCGCATGCCCGCCGTCCGCGACAAGGTCAAGGAGCTGACCGGCAAGGAGCCCCACCAGGGCGTCAACCCGGATGAGGTCGTCGCGATCGGCGCCGGCATCCAGGCGGGCGTGCTGGCCGGCGACGTCAAGGACGTGCTG
>JAFDWF010000126.1 GCA_018268575.1 Actinomycetota bacterium | reverse complement strand
TGCCGCGGACGGCGTCGAAGGCGCCGTCGTTGAAGACGTTGCAGTTCTGGTAGATCTCGACGAAGGCGGCGCCGGGGTGTTCGGCGGCCGCCCGTAGGGTGTCGCGGACGTGCTGCTTCTCGACGTCGATCGTGCGGGCGACGAAGGAGGCGTCGGCGCCGAGGGCGAGGGCGAGCGGGTTGAAGGGGTGGTCCTCGGACCCGAACGGGGTCGACTTGGTCACCTTGCCGGTCTCCGAGGTGGGCGAGTACTGGCCCTTGGTGAGGCCGTAGATCTGGTTGTTGAAGAGCAGGATCTTGATCGGCACGTTGCGGCGCAGGGCGTGGATCAGGTGGTTGCCGCCGATCGAGAGCGAGTCGCCGTCGCCGGTCACCACCCAGACCGAGAGGTCGGGGCGGGTGGTCGCGATCCCGGTCGCCAGCGCCGGCGCCCGCCCGTGGATCCCGTGCATGCCGTAGGTGTCCATGTAGTAGACGAAGCGCCCGGCGCAGCCGATCCCGGAGATGAAGACCGTCTTATGGGGCGGCACGCCGAGCTCGGGCAGCAGCGTCTGCACCGAGTTGAGGATCGCGTAATCGCCGCAGCCCGGGCACCAGCGGGTTTCCTGGTCGGACTGGAAGTCGGCCTTGGTCAGGGTCGCGGTCCCACCGCCGCCGTTCGTCTCATGTCCGTTCTCGCTCATCCCACTCCCAACGTCTCGAGGATCGCCTGCTCGAGCTCCTCGGCGAGGATCGGCAGGCCCTCGACCTTGTTGTAGCCGACCGCGTCGACCAGGAACTTGTCGCGGACCAGGCTCAGCAGCTGGCCCGCGTTCACCTCCGGCACCAGCACCCGCGGGAAGGCGCGGACGACCTCGCCGGTGTTGGTCGGCATCGGTTCGAGGTGGCGCAGGTGCGCGGTCGCGATCGGGACGCCGCGGCCGCGGACCCGTCGCGCGGCGGCGCCGATCACGCCCGAGGTCGAGCCCCAGCCGAGCACCAGGAGCTCCGCCCCCTCGTCGGCGTCGAGCGCCAGCGGCGGCAGCTCCGCGGCCAGCTTCTCGAGCTTCTCCGCCCGCAGCCTGGTCATCGTCGCGTGGTTCTCGGGCGAGTAGGAGACCTTGCCGGAGCCGTGCTCCTTCTCCAGGCCGCCGAGCCGGTGCTGCAGGCCCTCGGTCCCCGGGATCGCCCAGGGCCGGGCCCCCTGGGCGTCGCGCAGGTAGGGGAGGAACTCGTCGCCGGCGTTGGGGCCGGTGGCGAAGCTCGGGTCGATCTCCGGCAGCGCGGCGGCATCGGGGAGCCGCCAAGGCTCCGAGGAGTTGGAGAGGAAGGTGTCGGAGAGGATGATCACCGGGGTGCGGTAGCGGATCGCGATCCGCGCTGCCTCGAGCGCGGTGTCGAAGCAGTCGGCGGGGGTCGAGGGCGCCAGCACCGGCAGCGGCGACTCGCCGTGGCGGCCGTGGATCGCCATCAGCAGGTCGGACTGTTCGGTTTTGGTCGGCAGCCCGGTCGAGGGCCCGGCGCGCTGGACGTCGATCACGATCAGCGGCAGCTCGGTCGCCACCGCCAAGGCGATCGTCTCCGCCTTCAGGTCCATCCCCGGGCCGCTGGTCGCGGTCACCCCGAGCTTGCCGCCGAAGGCGGCGCCGAGCGCCATGTTGGCGGCGGCGAGCTCGTCCTCGGCCTGCACGGTGCGGACGCCGAAGCGGTCGTGGCGGGCGAGGTGGTGGAGCAGTTCGGAGGCCGGGGTGATCGGATAGCCGGCGTAGAAGAGCTGCAGGCCGCTGCGCACGCTGGCCGCGGTCAGCCCCATCGCCAGGGCGTTGGCGCCGTTGATGTTGCGGTAGGTGCCGGGCTCGAGCGGGGCGGGCGCGACCTCGATCGGGGTGGCGGCGATCTCCGCCGTGTCACCGAAGTTGTAGCCGGCCTTGAAGGCGGCGACGTTGCCGGCGAGGATCGCCGGGCGCTTGGCGAATTTGGCCTCCAGCCAGGCGATCGTCTCCTTCTTCGGCCGCCCGTACATCCAGGAGATCAACCCCAGCGCGAAGAGGTTCTTGGTCCGCTGCGCCTCGGCCGGCTTCAGCCCCTCGATGCCCTCGGTGGCGCGCGTGGTCAGCGTCGTCATCGGCACCTTGAAGACCTGGTAGTCGTCGACCGTGCCGTCCTCGAGCGGGTTCTCCGCGTAGCCCGCCTTGCGCAGGTTGGCGGCGCTGAAGGCGTCTTCGTTGACGATCAGCGTGCCGCCCGGCTGCAGCGCGCCGAGGTGGGCCTTGACCGCCGCCGGGTTCATCGCCACCAAGGTGTTGGGATGGTCGCCCGGGGTGAGGATGTCGCGCGAGGCGAAGTGGATCTGGAAGGCCGAGACGCCGCCAGGGGTGCCCGCCGGGGCGCGGATCTCGGCCGGGAAGTCGGGCAGGGTCGAGAGGTCGTTGCCGACGTGGGCGGTGGCGGCGGTGAAGCGATCGCCCACAAGTTGCATGCCGTCGCCCGAATCGCCGGCAAAGCGGACGATCACGGTCTCTGGCTTCTTCGACACGGTGGTCATGCTGCGTGGATAAATCAAAACGTACTTGTTAACGCCGTTCGTGTCGAAGCTCCCTCAGGGTTTCCTTTGGGAATGCGCCGATTGGCTGCCGCCCAATCGCCAGAGGCGGATGGCGAGGTGCAGCTCGAGCCGGTCCTCTCCCGAGCGCAGGTCGACCGCGGCGATCTCCTCGATCCGGTGCAGCCGCCCGTAGAGGCTGCTGCGGTGGATGAAGAGCCGCTCGGCCGCGGCACGGGCGTCGCCGCCGAGGTCGAGGAAGCGCTCGAGCGTCTCGATCAGGACGTCGCCGTCGGCGGAGTCCAGCAGTCGCCGCAGCGACGCCGGCAGCTGCTCCGACGGCTCGCGATCGCCGAGCATCGCGACCACGGTCCGGTAGGCGCCCAGCTCCTCCCAGCGCGCCACCTCCTCCTCGCGTCCGATCGCCGCCGCCACGCGGCCGGCGGCGCGGGCCTCCCGGTAGGCGCCCCCGAGGCCGGCCACCTCCGACCGCGCGCCGCTGACGCCGACCACCGCGCGCCACTCGGCGCCCTGCGGGGAGCGGGCGAAGCCCGCCAGCGCCTGCGCGCGACGTCCGGTCTCCTCGCTCGAGGCGCTCGCGAGGACGAGGATGACGCCGCCGGCGTCGACCAGGACGAGCAGGTGGTGCGGGGGGACGGCGCGCCGGACCTGCTCGGCGGCGTCGACCAGCCGGACCCGCACCGCGTCCGGCACCTCACCCCCGTCGGCGCGCGCCGCGTCGACCGTCAGGACCGCGTAGGCCTTGGCCTGGACGAGGTGGCCGGCGCGCACCAGCTCCTCCCCGGCCGCGGTCGGGTCCCCCTCCCGCAGGCCGATCAGCTGCCGGACCAGCTCGCGCTCGCGACGGCGGTCGTCGCGCTCCAGCAGCCTTGCCCGGTAGAGCGCGATGCCGAACTCCTCGGCGTAGCGCCCCGCCTCGCGTAGCTGCTCGTCGCTGAGCGGCTCGGGCTCGTCGATCAGCCACAGGTAGCCCAGCGGCATGCCGTCGAAGCGGAGCGGCACGCAGATCCTCGCGACCATCCCGAGCTCCGGGTTGGCGGGCACGCGGAGGTAGGTCTCGGCGGCGTGCACGCCGAGCTCCTCCAGCCACTCGCGGACCGCCGGCGGCGCCTCCCGCTGGAGGATCGAGGCCAGCCGCACCGAGTCGACCTCCTCCGGCTGGGAGCTGTAGGCGATGGCGCGGAAGTGGCGGTCGTCGACGCCGGTCGGCCGCCGCAGCTCCGCCGCCAGCGCGTCGACCAGGGCCTGGACGTCGCTCATCGGGCCGGATGCTCGCGGACGTCGACCGCCGCCGCGCCCGGTTCGATCATCGGGTAGAGCAGCTCGGCCCGGTCGACCTTCACGTCGAGGACGCAGGTCTCGCCGCAGGACAGGGCCTCGCCGAGTGCCGTCCGCAGGCCGCCCTCGTCCCACACCGTGAAGGCGCGCGCGCCGAACCCGCGGGCGACGGCGGCGATGTCGGTGCCGGTGGTCGGGTCGATCTGCGAGAGGCGGCTCGCGTAGAACATCTCCTGCCACTGCCGGACCATGCCGAGGCCACCGTTGTCGACCACCACGACGACCACCGGCAGCCGCTCGGCGACCGCCGTCGCCACCTCCTGACAGGTCATCAGGAAGGAGCCGTCGCCGTCGACGCAGACCGCGGTCGCCCCCGGCAGCGCCGCCCGCGCGCCGATCGCGGCGGGCAGCCCGAAGCCCATCGTCCCGTGCCCGCCGGAGCTGAGGAAGCGGCGCGGCCGCGCGCACGTCAGGTACTGCATCGCCCACATCTGGTGCTGCCCGACGCCCGTCGTCCAGACGACGTCGCCGGCGCCTGCCACCGCGGCGGCGACCTCCTCCAGCACCTGGGGGCCCTTCAGCCCGGGGGAGGCGCGGTCGTGGCGCAGCGGGAACCGCCGGCGCCAGCCGCCGATCTGGTCGACCCAGGTCGAGCTCGGCGCCGGGCCCTTCAGCGCCGCCACCGTCCGCGCCACCGCGTCGCGCAGGTCGCCGAGGACGGGCAGCTCGGCGTGGCGGATCTTGCCGATCTCGGCCGGGTCGACGTCGTAGTGGGCGACCTTCGCCGCCGGGGCGAACTCCTCCACCCGGCCGGTCACCCGGTCATCGAAGCGGGCGCCGACGGCGACGAGGAGGTCGGCCATGTTGAGGGCCCAGTTCGCCCACTTGCCACCGTGCATGCCGGGGCAGCCGAAGTTGAGCGGGTGCGACTCGGAGACGACCCCCTTCGCCATCAGCGTCGTCACCAGCGGGATCCGGCCGCGCTCGGCCAGGGCCGCGACCTCGGCGGCCGCATCTGCGGCGACCACGCCGCCGCCGAGGTAGAGGATCGGCCGGCGGGCGACTTCGATCGCCGCCGCCACCGCCGCCACCGCCTCCTCGGCGGCGCGCTCCGCGGCGCGGCCGGGCTGCTCGACCCGCGGCCTCGGCGGCGGCGCGGCGACGATCGCCTCCTGGACGTCGCGGGGGACGTCGACCAGGACCGGGCCCGGGCGCCCCGCGCTCGCCAGGCCGTAGGCCTCCCGCACCGTGTCGCCGATCGCGGCCGGATCGCGGACCTGCCAGGCGCGCTTGACCAGCGGACCGACGACGCTGACGATGTCGCACTCCTGGAAGGCCTGGGTGCCGATCAGGTCGGCGCGGACCTGCCCGGTCACGCAGACGAGCGGGATCGAGTCCATCTGCGCGTCGGCGATCGGCGTCACCAGGTTGGTCGCGCCGGGCCCGGAGGTGGCGAAGACGACGCCGGGCCGGCCGCTCGCCCGGGCATAGCCCTCCGCCATGTGCCCCGCCCCCTGCTCGTGGCGGGCGAGCACGTGGCGCATGGAGGTGCCGCGGGCGAGCGCGTCGTAGAGCGGCAGGATGGCGCCGCCGGGGATGCCGAAGCAGACGCTCGCGCCCTCCTGCTCGAGGACGCGCAGGATCGCGTCGGCAGCGGTCGTGGCAGTGTCCTCGGTCGTCGTGGTCGGGGCGCCGAGCAAGGCTCCGGCGCCGCTCTGGTCAGGCATCGGGTGACTCCGATCGTCGCGTTTGGACTGCGAACGACCCGACGACGAGCCGGGTCGCGGAGGATGAGGCGCCGAAGGCGCTGACGATCGTTCCCCCTAGCGGGGGATGAGGAACGCGGCGATCGCGGCAGCGGGCCAAGTCAGGCCTACGAGCTTCTGGTCGCCGTCCAGCATGCGTTGACGGTAACAGGGGTCCCAAGTCGAGTCACGCGACGGCCGTCGCGTCATCTCCGCCGCCCTCCCGTCGTCTGTCGGAAAGGGTGGCGGGCATCGGGGCGGACGACGGGCTCAAGAGAGTTGAGGCGAGCGCCGGGAGGCGCCGTTCCCTCGCCCCTCCCGGAGGACCGTTTCCGCGTGCTGCTCGGCCAGCTCGAGCGGCAGCCTGCCGGTATCCCGAGCTTCGGTGAGGATCCGCTCCAGGCGATCGATCGAGGCTTCCAGGCGCACCTCGGTGACGGCGGCGTCGAGTCCGAGTGCCTCCGAGCCGACGTGGATGATCCCGCCGGAGTTGGCGATGAAGTCGGGGACGTAGAGGACCCCGCGGCGGGCCAGCGCGACCCCGACATCGCGATCGGCGAGCGGGTTGTTGGCGGCTCCGGCGATGATCCGGGCGCCGATCCGATCGACGTCGTCGAGGCCGATCGCCCCGCCCAGGGCGCATGGCGCCAGGACGTCGAACTCGCCCCAGAGAAAGCCGTCCAACGGGAGAGCCGTGGCGCCGTACGCGGCGGCGACGGCCTCCGCCCGCACCTCGTCGAGGTCGGCCACGAACACCTCGGCGCCGGCTTCGGTGAGCAGCGCGACGAGCCTGCCGCCGACGTTTCCCACCCCCTGCACGCCGACCCGAAGGCCCTCCAGGTCGGTGCGTCGGAGCTCGATCCGGGCGGCGGCGGCGATCGCGGCGAAGACCGTTCTCGCCGTATAAGGCGACGGGTCACCCCGGCCACCGAGGTCGGCCGGACGGCCCGCGACGTAGGCGGTCTCCGCCGCGATCGCCTGCATGTCACCCGGCGAGGTGCCGACGTCCTCGGCGGTGATGTACTCGCCCGCGAGCGCCTCGATCTGGCGGCCGACCGCCCGCATCCGCTCCTCGCGCAAGTCGCCCCACCGGCCGTCGTCGAGCAGTACCGCCTTGCCCCCACCGAGCTCGAGGCCGGCGGCCGCGTTCTTGAACGACATCGCGCGGGCGAGGCGGAGCGCGTCGACGATCAACTCGTCGAGGCTCGCGTAGGCGAACAGCCGCAGGCCACCCATCGCCGGCCCCAGCGCGGTCGAGTCGACGGCGATCGCGCCGGTGGCGCCGGTCTCCCGATCACTGAACACAGTGAGGCGCTCATGCCGGAACTCCGAACCGATCACACCTGCAGTCATGGCTCAAACCTAGTGTCACATCGAGCTCTCAGGGTCAGCCTGCCGTCGCGTGTGTCATCGGTCCGACCCGACAGGTGTTGATTCGCGACGGCGGCCGACGGGGCGGTCACGTCGACTACCATCCGCCCATGCCGACGAACGGTAGAGGCGAGGATCCGCCGATCGGCACGATCGACCCCGAGCGCGGGTTCCCGGCCCCGGGCGAGGTTCTCAAGCGGCTTCGAACGCAGCGCGGGTGGACGCTCCGCGACGTCGCCGACCGGTCCGGCCTCTCCTCCTCGTTTCTCGGCTCGGTCGAGCGCGGCGAGTCCGACATCGCACTCGAGCGCCTCTCCCGACTGGCCGCCGTCTTTGATCACGACATCGGCTCGTTCCTCGGCTACTCCGCCCGCCAGTCGCGCCCGGCGTTCCTCGGCGAGGACGAGCGGCTGAGCGTCGACCGCGGCGAGGGGATCGCCTACGAGGTGATCCGCGCCCCCGGGCTCGGCTTCGAGATCGTCCGCGTGCGCCTGGATCCGAAGGCCGCCTTCGACAATGACCTCGCCCACGAGGGAGTCGACGTCACGCTCGTCGTCTCCGGCACGGTGACCGCGCGCTACAACGGCGTCGACTACGAGCTGGAGCGCGGCACCTGCGTGATGTGGTCCGGCGGCTACCCGCATTCGTTCCGCAATGACACGTCGGAGCCGGCCGAATACATCGGCGTGGTCACCGCGATGGTCTACTAGCGTCGTCTCCGCCGCCCCCTCGATCGCGTCCGCCGGACCGTCGCAGGGAGGCCGCGCGGGGCAGCATCCCCTCGCGCTTCCACAGCGAGCCCTCGCGGGCTGGGATCAGCAGCCAGATCAGCGCCCCGACCAGGGACAGGAGCAGCCCGGCGGCCAGGCCCGGCCGCGTCCCGTAGCCCTTCCGTTCCGACACCCAGGAGGCGGCGAAGGCGGAAGCGAGCCAGAGCACGAAGAGGTAGAGGGCGGGTGCGCCGATCTCGGTCGCGAGGACCATCTCAGTCGCCCCCCAGGTAGGCGGCCTGCACCTCGGGGTCGGAGCCGAGCTGCTCGGCCGAGGCGCTGAGGACGACCCGCCCGGTCTCCAGCACGTAGCCGCGGTCGGAGACCGACAGCGCCCGGTTCGCGTTCTGCTCGACCAGCAGGATCGTCATCCCGTCGCCGCTGATCTGCTCGATCGTCTCGTAGATCTTGTCGACCAGGACCGGGGCGATCCCCATCGAGGGCTCGTCGAGCAGGAGCAGCTCCGGGCGCGCCATCAGGGCCCGGCCGATCGCCAGCATCTGCTGCTCGCCGCCCGACATCGTCCCCGCCTTCTGGCGTCGGCGCTCCGCCAGCCGCGGGAAAAGCTCATAGACGCGCTCCACGTCCTGCTCGATCTCCCCGTCGCGGCGCAGGTAGGCGCCGAGGTCGAGGTTCTCGCGGACGGTCATCCGCTGAAAGCAGTGGCGACCCTCCGGCGAGTGGGAGATGCCGAGCGCGACGACCTCCTCCGAGCGCAGCCGGTCGATCTCCCGGCCACGAAAGCGGATCGAGCCCCTGCTCGCCGTCAGCAGGCCCGAGATCGTGCGCAAGGTGGTCGACTTGCCGGCGCCGTTGGCGCCCAGCAGGGTGACCACCTCGCCCTCGTCGACGGTGAACGAAACCCCCTCCAGTGCCCTGATGTTCCCGTAGAACACCTCGATCGATTCGACCTCCAGCATCGCCATCGATCAGCCCTGCTTCCCGAGGTAGGCCTCGATCACCCGCGGGTCGGCCCGGACCTCGGCCGGCTCACCCTCGGCGATCTTGTCACCGTGATCGAACACGGTCACCCGCTCCGACACACTCATCACCACCTTCATGTCGTGCTCAATCAGGAGGATCGTCAGGTCGAGCTCGTCCCGTAGCGTGCGGATGAACTCGGTCAATTCGGCCGACTCGTTGGGGTTCATCCCCGCGGTCGGCTCGTCGAGCAGCAGCAGCTTCGGGTCCGACGCGAGCGCACGGGCGATCTCCACCCGACGCTGATCACCGTAGGAGAGGCTGGTGGCCAACTGGTCCACCTGGGCGGGACGAAGGCCGACCAGCTCGAGCAGCTCCCCGGCCCGCTCGCGGACACCGCGCTCCTCCCGCCGCACCGAGCGCGGCCGCACGATCGCGCCGAGGATGCCGGCGCGGGTGCGTGGGTGCCGGCCGACCATCACGTTCTCGCGCGCCGTCATCGTCGCCCAGAGCCGGATGTTCTGGAAGGTCCGGGCGATGCCGAAGCCGACGATCCGGTCGGGCCGCGCGGCGGCGATCTGGTGTCCGTCGAAGGCGATCGACCCGCTGGTCGGCCGGTAGAGGCCGGTGAGCATGTTGAAGAAGGTCGTCTTCCCGGCCCCGTTCGGGCCGATGATCGAGACGATCCCGTGACGGGGGATCCAATAGGAGACGTCGTCGACGGCGACCAGGCCTTCGAACGCCTTGGTGACGTGGTCGACGACGAGGATCCGACCGTCGGCGGCGTCGGTCATCGCCGCTCCTCCACCAACGCCGCCTCCGTTTCGCCGATCCCCTCCGCCAGCTCCTCCTGGTGGCGGCGCTCGGGGAGCAGGCCTTCGGGGCGCAGGATCATCATCAACACCAGGATGAAGCCGAAGATGCCGTAGGAGAGGTCGGTGAGGTTCACGCCCAGGCCGAAGGTCGACGGCAACGAGTTGAACACGTCGGGGATCAGGTAGTAGTTGAGGAAGGTCAGCGCGATCGCGCCCAGGACCACTCCCCAGATCGACCCGAGCCCGCCGAGGATGATCATCGCGAGGATGTAGATCGAGAACGAGAAGGTGAACTGTTCGGCGTTCACGGTGTTGAGGAAGGCGCCGAGGAAGGCCCCCGACATACCGCCCATGGCGGCCCCGATCGCGTAGGACGAGAGCTTCGTCCGCACGAGCGGGACGCCGGTCGAGACCGCGGCCACCTCGTCCTCGCGGATCGCCACCCAGGCCCGGCCGAGCCGTGAATCGCGCAGCCGCAGGCTCGCGAACAGGACCAGCAGCGCCAGCCCCAGCGCCGTCCAGTACCACGGTCGCAGGTGCAGCTGGTCGAACGGCTTCAGTCCGGGCAGCTGGAGCTGGTCGATCGGGGTGATGCCCTGGCGCCCGTTGGTAAGGGGTTCGCCGCCGAACAGCGGCACCCAGCTGGGGATGATGATCGAGTGCCCGTTGATCGCGAAGACGCGGATGATCTCGCCGAAGGCGAGCGTCACCACCGCGATGTAGTCGCCGCGCAGCCTCAGGGTCGGCAGCCCGATGACGATCCCGGCGATCGCGCAGATGATCGCCGCCGCGATCACCACCAGCAGCCAGTTGAGGTGGATGCCGGGGAGTGCCGTCAGGTATCCGCTGACGCCGATGTGGATGTGCAGGTTGGTGTAGAAGCCGGAGCTGAACCACCCGGTGGTGTACGCGCCGATCGCGAAGAAGGCGACGTAGCCGAGGTCGAGCAGGCCGGCGAAGCCGACCACCGTGTTCAGGCCGAGGGCCATCACCACGTAGGCAAGCGCCAGCACGCAGTTGTTCATGAAGCTGTTGGCTTCGGGCTGGGTGAACGGCAGCAGGATCGCCGCCACGATCACGAGGCCCGCCACCGCCCGCGGGGACCAGGCCGGCAGCCGGCCGCGCAGTCGGCCGATCGTCTTCATCCCGCCTCCCGCGTCTGTTCGCCGAGCAGGCCCTGGGGTCGGAAGATCATGATCAGGATGAGGTAGGCGAAGACGATCGCGGGCGTCCACTCCGGCCCGATGCGATTGTCGGAGGTCTGCTGGACGCAGCCGATGATCAGGCCGCCGAGGAGAGCGCCGCGGAGGTTGCCGATCCCGCCGATCACCGCCGCGGTGAACGCCAGCAGCCCGCCCTCGAAGCCCTGGAAGTACCAGATCGTCGTCTCGTAAAGCGCGTAGACCAGCCCCGCGGCGCCCGCCATCAGGCCGCCGAGGAAGAAGGTAGCCGTGATCGTGGTGTCGACGTTGATGCCCATCAGCCGGGCGCCGTGCGGATCCTGCGCGGTCGCCCGCATCGCCTTGCCGAGGCGGCTGCGGGAGATGAACGCGGTCATCCCCAGCGCCAGCGGGATCGTCACGCCGAAGGCGAGGAGATCGGAGCGATGGACCTGGATCCCGAAGACGGTGACCACGGTCTGCTGGGCGTGGATCAGATCCGGAACCGAGACGGGCGACCCCCCGAGCCAGAGGATGCCGACGTTCTGCATGATGAAGGCCATGCCCACGGCGGTGATCAGCGGCGCCAGCTTCGGCGCCCCGCGCAACGGCCGGTAGGCCACCTTCTCGATCAGCACGTTGATCGTCCCGCAGACCAGCATCGCCACCACGAGCGAGATGAAGATGCCGCCGGCGATCCCCAGCGCGCTGGTTGCCAGGCCGATCCCGAGCACCGCGGTGAGGAACTGCGAGGAGGTGAAGGATCCGAGCATGAACACTTCCCCGTGGGGAAGGTTGATCAGCTCGATGATCCCGTAGACGAGCGTGTAGCCGACGGCGATCAGCGCGATGATCGTTCCGTTCGAGACACCCGAGAACAGGTTGTTGCTCAACCGGGTGAGGTTGCCTTCGCTCTGCAGATCGAGGATCGCGAAGACCACGATCGGCGCGACGAGAAGAAAGATGAGGCCGAAGCGGCCGATCGCCTCGCGGACGATCCACGGGCGTCGCACGGCCGGGGCCGTGGCAGGAGGGGCGGTCGCGGTGGTGGTCATCGAGCTTTCAGGTGGGGGGAAGAACAGGGCCGGCGCCTGGGGGGCGCGCCGGCCCTGTCGGTGTGGTCGTCTCTACTTTCCTGCTTCGATCGTCTCGAGGAATTCCGGTTCGCCGTTGGCGCCGACGCCGTACACCCCGTAGCTGTTGAGTGAGGTGTCGCCGTCGGCATTGATCGAGTACTTGCCCAGTACCGAGTCGTAGTCCTTGGTCTGGAACAGCTTTTCCAGGAACGAGCTGCGTTCGGTACCCCCTTCTTCGATCGTGTGGAGTACCAGCTGCATCGCGGCGTAGCCGTAGATGGAGTACGGGTCCGGGTCCTTCGTCCCGTAGCGTTTCGAGTACTGTTCGACGAACTCTTTGCCGCCCGGGTAAGAGCTCAGGTCACGCGCCGGGTTGGTGCATTTGAACCGCTTGCCGAGTTCGGCCGGCAGACCCCCTTCGGCGGGGTTGGTGAAGCCCGCTTCACAGGTCCCGTCGGGGGCGTACAGTTTCGCTTCCGGAACGGCCGCGCCCACCGCCTTCATCACCGATACGCCGCCGTTGGCGGGGACCCCCGAGAAGAGGAAGCAGTCGATGTTCTCGCCCGCGACCTTTTCCGCGTAGGAGCGGAAGTTGGCGGATTCTTTCTGGATCCCTTCGTTGGAGACGACGGTGAGGTCGGTTCCCTTCGCGTCATCGGTGACCAGCTGGGCCAGCGAGACGCCGAACGCTTCGAGGTCGTTGGCGATCGCCACCCGGTGGCAGCTGTCCTGCCGCATCAACGACACCAGCGCCGCCGCCTGTACCGAGTCGCGAGGGACGATGCGGGCGAAGGTGCGTTTACCGGTCGGGTAGTATTTTTCCGGCTCGCCGGGTTCGGACCCCGGTTCGTTCGTCGTCAAGCCGACGTAGGTACTGGTCGGGCTGATCTCCGCCAGTTCGCCTTGGTTGGTGAGTGGGATCGCGACCGCACTCGCCCCGGAATTGAACTCGCCGATATAGGCGATGGCGTTCGAGTCCTCGACCGCCTGCCGCGCATTCTGCGCGACCTGGCCCGGGTCCCAGGTACCGGCCTGCGGGGTCGAGTCGTCGAGGGAGGTGTATTCGACCTTGACGCCACCCGCTTCTCCGTGGGCTTCTTCGAGTGCCAGTTTGATCCCGTTGACGATCTGCGAGGTGATTCCCTTCGACGCTCCCTGCAGCGGGAGCGAGGAGTAGACGTCGACGGTCTTCGCGTCGCCGCCGCCTTCACTGCCACCACCGGAACTGCTGCTGCCGCCTGAACTCCCCCCACACGCGCTCAGGGCCAACACGGCGGCACAGAGGCAGGTGAGGGCAGCCCATTGCTTGGCCTTGATCCTCTTCATGTGTTTCCTTCTTTCTCCACCCGGATGGGCTGACAGGGGTCCAGCGTTCAAGTGAGGGCCATCCAGCCGTTGTCGACCAGCAGGTATGACCCGTTGACGAAGCGGGTGTCGTCGCTGACCAGCGACAGCGCCGCGGCGGCGATGTCCTCCGGCTCGCAGATCCGTCCCTGCACGGTTGCGATGACGTCGTCGGAGACCTCCTCGCCCTGGGCCTCCAGGGCGGCGCGCTCACGGTCGCCGTGGGGGGTGCGGATGAAGCCCGGGCAGATCGCGTTGCAGCGGATGCCGTGCTCGCGGTACTCGATCGCGACGCCTTTGGTGAGCTGGAGGATCGCGCCCTTGGTCGCGCAGTAGGCGATCTCGAGCGCGTTGGCGGTCAACCCGGAGACCGAGGAGGTGTTGAGGATCACCCCGCCCCCCCGCTCGACCATGCCCGGCAGCGTCGCGCGGCAGGTGAGGAACATGCTGGTGACGTTGATCGCCATCAGGCGGTCCCACTCCTCCCGGGTCATCTCGACCAGCCGTTTGACCATGAAGGTCCCGGCGTGGTTGAAGAGCACGTCGATGCCACCGAGCTCGTCCTCGGTCGCGGCGATCGCCGCGACGACGGCGGCCTCGTCGGAGACGTCGACGTGATGGAAGGCGGCCTCGACGCCGTCGGCGCGGAGCTCGGCGGTGAGCGCCTCGCCCTCGGCCTGCTGCAGGTCGAGGATCGAGAGGCGCGCGCCCTCGGCGGCGAAGAGGCGGGCGGTCGCCGCCCCGGCGCCGCCGCCACCACCGGTGATCACGACGCGCTTTCCCTCCAGACGGCCCGGCATCTCAGTCGACCTCGGTGACGACGTCGTAGGGGCGGCCGGTCATCTCGGCGGCGAAGAAGCCCGTCTCGGTGATGTCGCGCTCGCCGCGGCCCTGCGCCCGCAGCAGCTCCCACTGCTGGATCGCGAGCCCGTTGAAGGGCAGCCCCACCTTGCTCTCGTGGCCGAGCTCGGCGGCCAGACGATGGTCCTTGAGCTGCAACTCGACCGTGAAGCCCGGCTTGACGTCGCCGCGCAGCATCCGCGGGACCAGGTAGTCGGTCATGATGTAGCACTTGGCGTCGGTGTGGGCGAACACCTCCATCAGCTGCTCGGTGGTGAAGCCGCAGGCGTGCCCGAGCGCCAGCGCCTCCGCCGCGACGTGCAGGTAGGTGCCGGAGCAGAGGTTGCTGATCAGCTTGACGACGCTGCCGCTGCCCGACGGGCCGAGCAGGAACGAGAAGCTCCCCAGTGCCTCCATCGCCGGCTTGGCCAGTTCGTAGGCCTCCTCGTCGCCGCCGACCATGAAGGTCATCGTCCCGGCCGCGGCGCCGGCGACCCCTGCCTCCATCGGCTGGCCACCGCTGACCGGAGCGTCCAGATAGTGGACCTGGCGCTGCCGCGCGAGCTCGTGCATGTCGCGGCTCGTCTGCGGCGACACGGTGCTGGTGTCGAGCACCACGGTGCCCGGCCGGGCGAGCGAGAGCAGGCCGTCCTCGGCGCCGATCGCCGATCGCACGGCCTGCGGATTCGGCAACGAGGCGACGACGATGTCGCAGGCTTCGCCCAGGGCCGCCTGGGACTCGGCCGCCTCGGCGCCCGCCCCGACCGCCGCGGCGACCTTGGCGGCGTCGTGGTCGAAGACAAGCAGGTCCGGGAACGCGCGAAGCAGGTTGTCCCGATAGTGCTCGCCGATCGCTCCCAAGCCGATCAGCCCGACGCGCGTCTGCTTCCGATCCATTGCCTTCCTTCCCAGTTGTGTGACCAATGTCCAGTGCGGCTTATATTTCGGACACTACAACGAAATAATGGTTCATGTCAACAAGGAGAGGGAGGCGCATCCGGGAAGCGCCCAATTTGGCCCAGCGCCAGGGTTTCGGCGGCCACCAAAGGCCGGTCGGGTCGGCGAAGACCCACACTTGAAATGTCTAAACCATTACGGAGGTAAGACCGATGGACACTGGCACCCCGTCTTTCAACCCCCAGGCCGGCGACGACCTGCTGGCGCATCTCCAGGACGAGGCCACCCGTGAGGACTGGACGTCCACCCTCGACAGCCTCGCGCCAGGAGTGTCGGACTGGATCCGCGGCGCCGTCTTCGGCGGCCTCTACCAGCGGCCCGGCCTCTCCCTGCGCGACCGCCAGCTGCTGAACCTCGGCGCGCTCACCGCGCTGGGCGGCGTCGATCCCCAGTTACACGGCCACGTCCTTACCTGCCACGGGCTGGAGATGGAGCCTGCCGAGATCATCGAGGCCTTCGTCCACCTGATCCCTTACGTCGGCCTGCCGAAGGCGCTCGCCGCCCTGCGGGTGGCAGGGGCCGCAACGGAGGGGCTCGATGACCTCGGCGAGGGGTCGGCTACCCACCGTCCTCGGTGACGGGCGAGTGCCTCCGCCTCATCCGACCGCCTCGAGCCGGGGGACGTCTGCCATCAGGCGGATCGTGTAGGGGTCTCTGGGGTGCTCGAGCACGTCGTCGACCCGGCCCGCGTCGACGATCCTTCCTTCGCGGAAGACCACCGCCCCCTGGGCGATGCCGCGCACCAGGGCGAGGTTGTGGGTGACGAAGATCATCGCCAGGCGGCGCTCCCGCTGCAGCCGCCGCAAGAGCTCGACGATCGCCGCCTGGACGGAGACGTCGAGCGCCGAGGTGACCTCGTCGCAGACGAGGACGTCGGGTTCGACGATCAGCGCCCGCGCGATCGCCACCCGCTGGCGCTCGCCGCCGGAGAGCTCATCCGGATAGCGGGGGGCGAACTCCGGCCCCAGCGAGGTCTCTTCGAGCACGCGGGCGATCCGTGCCTCGCGCTCGGCCGCGGCCAGGTCGAAGTAGTGCCGCAGCGGCTGGGCGAGGATCTGGCCCACGGTCTTGCGCGGGTTGAGCGAGGTGTAGGGGTTCTGGAAGACGTACTGGATGCGGCGCAACGTCTCCAGGTCACGGTCGCGGGCGCTGTGGGCGAGCTCGGCGCCACGGTAGGAGATCGTCCCCGTCCAGTTCGAGTGCATGCCGACGATGCACCTCGCCAGCGTGGTCTTGCCCGAGCCCGACTCGCCGATCACCGCCAGGCAGCGCTCCTCGCCGACCCCGAGGGTGAGGTCGGAGAGGACGGTGACGTCGCCGTAGGCGGCGTCGAGCCCGCGCACCGCGAGGACCTCGGCCGATCCCTCGGCGAGGTTGGCGATCGCGCTCACCGGCGTACTCGGCTCGCGCTCCCCCTCGCCGGCGCGGTAGCAGCGCACCAGCCTCCCGGCCCGCTCGCTCGGCGGCGGCGGCGCCTGGCGACACTGATCGGTCGCCAGCGGGCAGCGATTGGCGAAGGAGCAGCCGACCGGGCGACGCCCCGGACGGGGCGGCTGGCCCTCGATCCCGACCAGGACATGGGCGCGCTCGGGCGACGGGACCGCCGCCAGCAGGCCCCGCGTGTAGGGATGGAGCGGGGAGCCGAAGACGGACGCGGTCGCGCCGAGCTCGATGATCCGGCCGGCGTAGAGGACGGCGACCTCGCTGACCAACCCGCTGACGACCGCGAGGTCGTGGCTGACGTACACGGCAGCGACCCCATAGGAGCCGCAGAGGCTGCGGATCGTCTCCAGCACGTGGCGCTGGGTGGTGACGTCGAGGCCGGTGGTCGGCTCGTCGAGGACGATCAGCGAGGGCCGGCAGATGAAGGCCATCGCCAGCCCGACCCGCTGCTGCTCGCCGCCGGAGAGCTGGTGCGGGTAGCGATGCAGGAACGCCGGGTCGTCGCTCAGCCGCACCTCGCGCAGCACCTCGCTGATCCGCTGCTCCGGGTCGGCGACCGCGCCGGGGTGGACCTTCAGCATCTCGTGCAGCTGGGAGCCGATCCGGCGCGCCGGGCTGAGCGCCGAGGAGGGGTCCTGGGGGACGTAGGAGACGCGGGCGCCGCGCACCTCGCGCAGCCTGCTCGGGCTGAGCTCGAGCAGGTCGACGCCGTCGAGCTCGACCCGTCCGCCGCGGATCTCGACCCCGCGCCGGGCGTGGCCGAGCAGGGCCAGGCCGATCGTCGTCTTGCCCGAGCCCGACTCGCCGACCAGGCCGAGCACCTCGCCCGCGGCGACCGAGAAGGACGCCTCGCTGACGATGTCGGCGCCGCTGTGGCGCAGCCCGACCTCGAGGTCACTGACCCGTAGGCGCACCGCGGCGGCGGCGTCGACCGGCGCCTCGGTCCGGGCGCCGGCCGGGTCGGGGCTCATACGAGCGCCTCCAGCCAGGGCTCCTCGTCGGGGTCGCCGACCTCGGCGAGCTCCTGCGGCCGGCGCTCGACCCCGATCGCCACCCTCGCGATCGCGTCGGTGAAGGTGTTGGTCCCGATCGCGAAGAGGACGATCAAGAGGCCCGGGACGATCACCGCCCAGGGGTTCGTTTCCAGCCCGATCCGGTTCTCGTTCACCATCGTCCCCCAGTTGGGGATGTTCGGCGACTGGCCGAAGCCGAGGAAGGAGAGCCCGGCGATGATCACGATCGAGTAGGTCAGGCGCAGGCCGCTCTCGACCATCAGCGGCGTCGTCAGGTTCGGCAGGATCTCCTTCGTCATCACCTTGAACGGGCGCACGCCCTGCAGCTCGACCGCCTTCACGTAGTCGCGTTCGGAGACGTCGAGCGTCGCCGCCCGCAGCACCCGTGCGACCTGGGGCGCGTGGGCGAGCCCGACGGCGATGATGATCAGCCACAGCTTCGGGCCGACGATGCTGAGCAGGAGGAGCACGAGGACGAGCTGCGGGAAGGCGAGCAGGACGTCGACCGAGCGCATGATCAGGCCGTCGGCGCGGCCCCGCAGGTAGGCGGCCGAGATCCCCGCGGCGGCACCGACGACGACGCCGAAGGCGGTCGCGGCAAAGGCCACCGGGAGCAGCGTCCAGCCGCCTTCGAGCACCCGCGAGAGCACGTCGCGGCCGAGCACGTCGCCGCCCAGCGGCGGCGCCACCGAGGGCGGCGCGAACGGCGTGGTGACGAACTGCTCGCCGCTGTGGGGAGCGAGGAGCGGGCCGAGCGCGGCGACCGCGACCACGAACAGGGTGAGGGTGAGCCCGATCGCTCCGCGGGGGGTCCTCGCCGCCGCCCACAGGGTCGCGGGCCAGCCCGAGCGCCGCAGGGCGGCGGCGCTTTTGGCGCGCGGCGCCGCCACGCTACCGGGCCACCCTGCGGCGCGGCGAGGCGAGCAGCGCGATCACGTCGGTGACGATGTTCATCGCCACGTAGAAGGCGGCGAGGATGACGACGATCACCTGGATCACCGGGATGTCGCGCTGGGTGATCGAGCTGACCAGGCCCTGGCCGATCCCGGGATAGTTGAAGACGAACTCGACCAGGACGATCCCGCCCGCCAGGTAGAGGAAGTTGAGCCCGATCACCTGGATCACCGGGGGCACGATGTTGGGCAGCGCGTGGAAGAGGTTGATCCGCCAGGTCGGCACCCCGTTCAGCTTCGCCATCTCGACGTAATCGGACTCGAGGGCCTCGGTCATCGCCGCCCTGGTCATCCGGAAGATGTAGGGGACGATCACGATCACCAGCGTCGCCACCGGCAGGACCAGTAGTTCGGGCTCGCTCCAGGCGTAGGTGCCGGGCGGCAGGGTCGAGACCGCGGGCAGGATCTGCAGGCCGCCGGTGGCGAAGAGGATCACCAGGACGACGGCGACGATGAACTCCGGCAGCGCGGTCACGGTCAGCGCCCCGACCGAGGTGATCCGGTCGAACCAGCTCTCGCGCCGGAGCGTCGCCAGGATGCCGAGCAGCACCCCGAGGACGCTGCCGATCAAGCCGGAGAGGAAGACGAGGATCGCCGAGTTGACCAGCTTCGGCGAGATCAGCTCCCAGACCGGCTGGCCACCGCCCCCGGTCAGGGTGTCGCCGCTGAGCGAGTGGCCGAGGTGCCCGGTGAGCAGATTGCCGAGCCAGGAGAGGTACTGGTCGACGACCGGCCGGTTGAGTTCGAGCTGCGCTTCGAGGACTTCCACCCGCTTCGGCGTCGCCGACTGGCCGAGGACGGCGTTGGCGGCGTTCCCGGGAAGGACGTGGGTGGCGAAGAAGACGAGGATCGAGACCACGAGCAGGGTCAGGAGCCCGAGCAGCGTGCGCCGGAGGACCAGCCTCCAGACCATCACCGCTCCCCGAGCAGGCCCGCGGCCCGCAGCCGTGCGATCGCCCGGGCGAAGGCCTCGACCGTGGCGTCGATCTCGGCCTCCGTGTGCACGGCCGAGGTGAACCCCTGGGTGCGCATCACGTCCACCCCCTCCAGCAGCAGCGCCTGGCGCAGGGGCTCGCCCAGCGCTCCCCACCCCTGAGCCAGCCGTTCGCCGTCGGCGGCCGCCGCCGAGAGATCGCCGTCGAGCAGCCGCGGGCGCTCGCCGAGGTAGGTCTTCCAGATCGAGCTGCGCCCGTAGGCGACCGCCGCCAGGCCGGCGGCGGCGAAGACCTCGTTGAGGCCGTCGCGGAGCTGGTCCGCGCGTTCGTTGGCGATTCGCGTCGGCTCCCCGTCGGCGATCAGGCCGAGCGCCGCGACCCCGGCCGCGGCGACCACCGGCATCGCGTTCCAGGTCCCGTACTGGGGGATGCGCTCACGCCGGTCGCGCCCGCGGTCCCCGGTCGTGTCGAGCACCGCCATCACCTCGGCCCGGCCGACCAGCGCCCCGGCCGGGAGGCCGCCGCCGACCACCTTGCCGAGCGTCGCCAGGTCGGGGGTGACGCCGGTGAGCTCCTGCACGCCGCCGACCGCGTAGCGGAACCCTGTCACGACCTCATCGAAGATCAGGATCGCCCCCGCTTCGCGGGTCAGCTGGCGCAGCTCGGCGAGGTAGCCGAAGTCGGTCGGGACCGTGTCGGAGAAGCCGCCGCCCGGCTCGAGGATGACCAGGGCCACGTCGCCGCCCGCCAGCGCCGCGCGCACGGCGCCGATCTCGTTGCCGGGCAGGACGATCGTGTCGGCCAGCGCGCCGGGGGCGATGCCCGGCGCCATCGGCACCTCCCAGGGCGGGTAGACGCCGGGGGCGACCGCGTCGTGCCAGCCGTGGAAGTGGTGGCGGAACTTGATCGCCTTGGTCCGGCCGGTGTAGGCGCGGGCGACGCGGAGGGCCAGCTGGGTCGCCTCGCCGCCGGAGGAGGTGAACCGGACCGACTCCGCCGCGGGCACCAGGTCGCGGACCAGCTCCGCCCAGCGCAGGCCGATCTCGGTCTCGCCGCCGGCGTGCATCCCGTCGGGGAGCTGGGCGGCGATCGCCTCGTTGACCACGGGGTGGGCATGGCCGAGCAGGAAGGACCCGTGGCCGAGCCAGTAATCGAGGTACTCGTGCCCGTCGACGTCCCACTTGCGGGCGCCGCGACAGGCGCGGATGAAGAGCGGGAAGGGCTCGAACAGGCGGGTCGAGTGGGTGATCCCGAGCGGGACCACCTCCTGCTGACGCTTGTAGAGCTCATGCGAGCGCGGGTTGGCGCGCGCGTAGGCATCGGCGAGCGACCCGAGGACCGGCGACGACGCCACGCTCAGCTCCTCCCGAGGACGGGATAGGCCAACGCCATGCCCGGCTCGGCGACCGGCAGCGCGCCGAGCTCATGGCCGCCGTAGTTGGCGTAGTAGAGGGTCCCCGGCGTCGGCGCGAAGGCGACGTTGGTGGGCCGGTTGAAGAGGCCGTGGACGGCGCCCTCGATCAGCACCTCGAACGACCGGTCGGGCTTGACGACGAGGATCACGCTCGGCTCGTAGTAGGAGACGTAGAGGTTGCCGGCGGCCGCCAGCGCCAGCCCGTCGGGGACCGCGTAGGCGGGCAGGGACGCGTAGATCTCCGGCCGGCCCTCGAGCTTGCCGTCGCGAAGCCGCAGGCGGACCACGTTGCGGACGCTCGACTGGGCGACGTAGAGCCAGCCCCGCTCGCGGTCGAGCGCCATCCCGTTGGGGAAGGCGAGGTAGTCGGGGAAGGCGAGCTCGGTCTCGCCCGAGGGTCGGACCACGTAGATCCTGCCGTTGCAGAGCTCCCAGTCGCCGGAGTCGGAGACGAAGAGGTTGCCGGCATCGTCGAAGACCGGGTAGTTGGGCACCGTCATCGGCAGCTCGGCGGTGCCGCCGGAGTAGACCTCGACCGCACCCGCCGGCGAGATCCGGTTCACCACCTTGGTCATGTTGCACTCGTAGAGGTTGCCGTCGCCGTCGAGGGCGATCCCGCCGCATTCGCCACCGACGTTGGCGATCTCGACCGCGGCGCCGCCGCCCGCCTCGACGCGGAAGATCTGCCCGCCCTCGCCGCCGCAGTAGAGGACGCCATCGGGGCCGACCGCGACGCACTCCGGGTGGTCGAGCCCGGTCGCGACGACCTCGCAGGCGGTGCTCGGGAGGCTCACGTCGCGGCCGCCGCGGCGACGGTCGAGTCGAGCCGATCGAACAGCTGGTCGACCTCGGCCGCCGAGCGCCGGGGGGCGACGACGCTCAACAACCGGTCGACCCCGGCCTCGGCGTAGGCGTCGACGTCGATCTGCTCGAGCGGCGCTTCGGTGGCGACCGAGACGACGATCTCGCCGCGCTCGCGGCCCCGCGCCGCGAGCAGCTCCTCCAAGGTGGCGATCTTCTCCCGCGCGGCGACCGGCGCCAGCTCCCACGGCAGCCAGCCTTGGCCGCGCTCGGCGACCCGGCGCAGGGCGGGCCGGCTGTTGCCGCCGAAATGGATCGGCGGGTGCGGGCGTTGGAGCGGGAACGGTTCCTGGACGCCGCCGGCCAGCTCCGCCGGCAGCGCCTCCCTCCCCTCCTCCGACTCCGACCAGAGGGCCGCCATCGTCTCGAGGTCTGCGGCGCAGCGGGCGGCACGGTCCTCGAAGGAGGCGCCGACCGCGCGGAACTCCTCCCGCAGCCAGCCGATCCCGACGCCGAAATCGAAGCGGCCGCCCGAGAGGTGGTCGAGCGTGGTCACCGACTTCGCGATCGAGACCGGCTTCCATTGCGGGACCACGCAGACGCCGACGCCGATCCGCACCCGCTCGGTCAGGGCCGCGGTGTAGGCGAGCCCGAGCAGGCCGTCGAGCTCCCCCTCGGCGCTGTAGTCGTCGGGCATCGAGCCGTCCTCGCTGTAGGGGAACACCGACTCGTAGCGCTCGAAGGCGAGCAGGTGCGGCTCGGCGAGCCAGATCGAGTCGATCCCGGCTACCTGGTCGGCCCGTTCGACCGTTTCGCGGAAGGTCGCGACCTCGGCGACCAGCGGCATGAGGAAGAGGCCGAACTTCATCAGCAGCGCCCCGGCAGCGCCGCGACCGGCGCGTCTGGCGTCCCCAGGGTCGAGCGGGTCAGCGCCTCGACCTGGCGCTGGGCGCCCCGCGGGTCCTCGACCCACTGGCGGTAGAACTCGAACGGGCACTCGGCGACGCCTTTCTCGCCGTCGCCCGACTGGACCACGCCCGTGTAGCCGCGGTGCAGGAGCTTGAACAGGTGGTTCTGCGACTGCCAGTTGGCGCGTGCGTCGCGGATCAACGAGACCGACAGCTCGGCGTACTGGACCCCGTTGGCCTCGGTCTCGCATTCGGCCAGGGTGCGGCCGTCGAAGCCGATGATCGCCGAGTGGCCGAAATAGGAGTAGACGCCGTCGAAGCCGGCCGCGTTGGCCACCGCGACGTAGGTGTTGTTCATCCACGCCATCGCCCGCGAGACCATGATCTGCTGGTCCTTGGCCGGGTACATGTAGCCCTGGCAACGCACGACCAGCTCCGCCCCCTTCATCACGCAGTCGCGCCAGATCTCGGGGTAGTTGCCGTCGTCGCAGACGATCAGGCTCAGCTGCAGGCCCTTCGGGCCCTCGGTCACCGTCGTGCCGCCGCCGGGGTACCAGGCCTCGATCGGCGCCCAGGGGAGGATCTTGCGGTAGCGCTGGACGATCTCCCCCTCGTCGTCGATCAGCATCAGGGTGTTGTACGGGTTCTTGTCCGGGTGCTCCTCGTGGCGCTCGCCGGTCAGCGAGAAGACGCCCCAGACCCCGGCCTCGCGGCAGGCGGCGGAGAAGATCTCGGTCTCGAACCCCGGCACGGTCGCCGCGTTCTCGAACATCTCCTCGCGGTCGTACATGATCCCGTGGGTGCTGTACTCGGGGAAGATCACCAGGTCGAGGCCCGGCAGCCCCGCCTTGATGCCGGCGATCATGGCCGCGATCTGACGGCAGTTGGCCTCGACTTCCGCCCGGGTGTGCAGGCGCGGCATCTCGTAGTTGACCACGGCCACCCCGACGCAGTCGGGGCTCGAGCTGATGTCGCCATGTCGCATCGTTGACTCCTCTCAGTTTTCCGCTTCGGCGCAGATGCGCCCGAGAAACTCGACGATCGTGTGCGCTCCCAAGTACGAGGTGACGCCGGTGCCGACGTCCAGCATGGGGTTCACCTCACAGAGGTCGAACCCGACCACCCGCAGGTGCCGGGCGACGCTGCCGAGCGCATCGCGCAGCTCCGGGTAGGACATCCCGTCCGGCTCCGCCGAGACGCAGCCCGGCACCAGCGAGAGGTCGAGGACATCGATATCGATGCTGACGTAGCAGCGCTCCCCGGCCGGGATCGCCGCCAGCGCCTCCGCCAGGCCGCCCTCGCGGAACTCGTCGATCAGCACCACCCGGTTGCCGGCCTCGAGCGCTTCGTCCAGCTGCCGGCGGCCGTTGCGGATGCCGCGGATGCCGACCTGGGTCAGGCCGGCGACGTCGGGGCTGGCGGCGATGTGACGGAAGCCGTGCCCGTTGGTGCATTCCAGGCCGTGTTCGAAGGGCTCGAAGTCGAGGTGGGCATCGAACTGGACCACGTGCATCGGCTCGCCCGCGAAGGCGCGGACGACCGGCCAGGTGGTCGCATGGTCGCCACCGAGCGCGACCGGCAGCGCCCCCCGCTCGAGGATGCCGCGCACCTTCGCGGTGACGTTGTCGAAGCTCGCCGGGGCGTTGGTGGGGAGAATCGCCGCGTCGCCCACGTCGACGATCCGGCCCGCCCTCATCTCGCGCTCGAGGAAGGTCCGCCGCAGACCCGCGTCGTAGTACCCGGCCCCGCCCGCGCAGAGGCGCATCGAGTGTTCGCGGAGGCTGCGCGGCGCCAGCCGCGTGCCCGGCAGGAAGGGCGAGCCCTCGTCGCTGGGCACGCCGACGACGGCGATCGTCGCGTCGAGCTGGTCGAGGTCCGGCTGGTAGGGCGCCCGCAGGAAGGTGGGCACGCCGACCAGCGGGAAGAGGGGCGGGCCGCTCATCTCAGGCGATCCACGCGTTCTCCCAGTCACCGTTGCCGAGCGGCATCCCGGTACCGGCGTTTTCGTAGAACCCGTTGACCTGGGTCGACATGATGTCGAGGGTCCGGTTGAACGAAGGGATGATGTAGGCGCCGCGGTCGAAGAGGATTTTCTGCATCTCTTTCTTCAGGTTGCAACGCCCGGAGGTGCTGGCGGTCCGGTTCGCCTGTTCGTAGAGCTTGTTGAATTCCCCGTCGTCGAAATGGGTGGTGCCGAAGGGCGCACCCGGGATCGAGGTCTGGGCGGCCATGTTGAGGATCGGGTCGTAGGCGAGGAAGTCCTGGCCGAACGTCCATTTGAGGTAGTTGGTGAAGAACGTGGTGACGTTGGTGTTGCGCAGGTTCACCGTCACCCCGGCTTCCTTTGCCTGCTGGACGAGGACCTGGGCGGACTCGGTAGCCCCGGCCGCGATCGGCGCGGTGACGAGTTCGACCGTGAGGTTTTCCTGCCCCGCCTGCTTGAGCAGCGCCTTCGCCTGTTCGATGTCCTGTTCGCGCGTCAGCGAGCTGTCGTAGCAGGGGTCGTGGAGGCCGTAGACGTCGTTGGCGACGACGCCCATCCCGCCGACCGAGGAGGCCAGCATCTGCTGGCGGTTGACCATCAGGCGGAACGCCTGTCGCACGCGTTCGTCGTCGAACGGCTTCACGTCGGCACGCATCGTGAACGGCACCCAGAGGCCCGGTGCGGAGATCAGGGTGCGCAGCGTGCTGTCCCCCGCCACCTGGCTGTTGAGGTCGGGCGGCGCGTTGACGAAGACGTCGACGGTGCCCGATTTGAGCGCGTTCAACGCCGCCGTCGGTTCCTGGAAGGAATCGATGATCGTCAGCTTGTCGAGGTAGGGCAGCCCGCTTTTGAAGTAGTTCGGGTTGCGGGCGAAGACGCTCTGTTCGCCGGCCGTGAACGACTCGAACTTGAACGGTCCGGTGCCGATCGGCTTGTTCGGGTCATAGCCTTCCGGCACGATCCCGAAGTAGTAGTTGTTGCAGAGCTGTTCGACGAAGGTCGCGTACGGCGTCTTCATCGGCAGTCGCAGGGTCAACGGGTCGACCACCTTGGCGGCCTTGAGGTCGATCGGCGCGACCGCGGTGATTCCGGTCAGCAGCAGCTTCGGGTCGGCGATCCGGTTGAGCGTGAAGAGGACGTCCTTGGCGGTCAGCGGCTTGCCGTCGTGGAACTCGATTTCCGGTTTGAGGCGGATCGTCCAGGTCATCGAGTCCTTGCTCGCGCTGATCTCTTCGGCAAGCACGTTGGAGATCGACTTGCCGTCGGGATCGAGGGCGACGAGTCCGTTGTAGAGCGCGAAGTTGCGCATCGGCTCGGGGAAGTTGTAGGCGGCGTCGGCCTCGAGCGTGTCGTTCGGGGTGCCGCCGACCATCGCCGCGGTGAGGCTGCCGCCGCGCCGCGGCTTGCCCGCGTTCGCCGCACCCGCACCCGAGCCCGAGGAAGTGGTGGTGGAGGACGATCCGCAGGCGGCGAGCAGGCCGCCGACCGAGATCGCCGTCGCGCCCGCCGCGCCCGCGCGCAGGACGTCGCGCCTGGTGAGACGAGAGAACGGACCGTCGGGCACCCCGGCCCCCGTCCCGTTGGTATCAGACTTCACATTCTCCTCCTAATGATTCGAAAGCACTTCAACCCAAAAGCGTTTTCTAGATCGAACGAACCGTAGCCAGATTGCGCCGTTGTGTCAAGATTGGCGACCCGCTAGGGGTTATTCAGTGAACACATGCCGTAATTGACGTGCCGTTGGGCGGTCTGGTTAAATGACAGAGCGATCGTTGATCTAAATATCGAACGATGCACCGGAGAAAGGGCATGGGAGCTGAATGAACAGTCGGGGAGGGTCGGGCCCTCATCCATCGAAGCTGGCGGGCTCGAAGCTGCGCGAGTGGCGCCAGCGTCGCGGCATGTCGGTCTCCGCGGTCGCGCGGGCGGCGAACGTCTCCAAGTCGACGGTCTCCCAGCTCGAGCGCCACAACGGCAACCCCTCGCTCGACACCCTCTGGGCGTTGGCGAGCGCGCTCAATATCCCGCTCGGCTTCCTCTTCGACTCCGACGGGGTGGAGGAGTCCTTCCACGTCGTGCGCCACGACGAGCGCGCCGCCTTGGTCTTCGAGCAGCCCAACTACGAGGCGCGGCTGATGGCGGGCTGGCAGATGAACGGCCAGATCGAGATCTACCTGATGACGATGACCGACGGCGCCCGGCGCGACTCCGAGCCGCACGGCCCGGGCGTGATCGAGCACTTCCTGGCGATGGAAGGGGAGATCGAAGTCCTCGCCGGGCACGACTCGATCCGGCTCGAGGCCGGCGACATGCTCACCTTCAGCGCCGACCGCCCCCACCATTACCAGGCGGTCGGCGGCTCGGCCCGGGGGGTCTCCGTCCAGCAGTACCCGGCCGCGCGCCCGGCCTCCGCGCCGATGCAGGGAGCGTCGGCGGCGCCGGCCGCAACCAGCTCGGGCGCCGCCGGAAGCGGGCTCCGCGCCCGACTGCAGGCCGGCGAGGTGGTCCTCGGGACGATGCTGTTCGAGTTCAACACCTACGGCCTGCCGCGCATCCTCGCCGAAGCCGGCGCCGACTTCGTCGTCATCGACCTCGAGCACACCGGCTGGGGCGTGCCCGAGGTGCTGCCGCTGCTGGCGACCGCGCGGGCGGAGCCGGTGGCGCCGATCGTTCGCGTCCAGGGCTCCGCCCGCCACCAGGTCTCGACCGTGCTCGACGCCGGCGCCGCCGGCGTCATGGTCCCGATGGTCGGCGATGCCGAGGAGGCCGCGCGGGTGGTCGAAGCGGCGCGCTTCGGCGGACCGGAGGGTGGCCGCGGCTTCGGGCTGATCTATCCCGACCAGATCGCCGTCGGCGTCCCCACGGCGACGGCGGCGGCGGACGCGGAGACGATGGTGATCCTCTTCATCGAGACGGCCGAGGGCCTCGAGAACGTCGAGGCGATCGCGGCCACCCCCGGCGTCGACGTGCTCTGGGTCGGCGAGTACGACCTCTCGATCTCGATGGGCATCCCGGGGGCGATCGACGACCCCCGCCTGCGCGAGGCCGAGGAGCGGGTGGTCGCCGCCTGCGAGGCGGCCGGGATCACGGCCGGGATCCTCTGCGGCTCGGTCGCCGCCGCGCAGAGCCGGCGCGAGCGCGGCTTCCGGATGATTGCGGTCGGCACCGACATCAACCTCTACGCGCGCGCGCTCGGCGACGAACTCGCCGAGGCTCGGTCCAACGGTGCCGGGCCGGCCTGACCCGGACACGACGAGATCGTGCGCGTAGCGCTCTTCATCACCTGCCTCAACGACACCTTCTTCCCCGCCACCGGGCGGGCCACGGTCGAAGTCCTCGAGCGGGTCGGCTGCACGGTCAGCTTCCCGCGCGAGCAGACCTGCTGCGGGCAGATGCACCTCAACACCGGCTACCCCGCGGAGGCGGCGCGGCTGGCCCGGCGCCAACTGCGTGCGCTGGCGGGCGCCGAGGCGATCGTCACCCCCTCGGCCTCCTGCGCGGCGACGATGCGCGAGCACTACCCGGAGCTGGTCGGCGAGGCCCCGCCGGTGCATGATCTCTGCAGCTTCCTGGTCTCCGAGCTCGGGGTCGAGGACGTCGGGGCGCGCTTCCCGCACAGCGTCGCCTACCACCCGACCTGCCACTCGCTGCGGTCGCTGCAGCTCGGCGACGCCCCTTCGAGGCTGCTGGGCAAGGTCCGCGAGATCGACCTGCTCGAGCTCGCGGAGGCCGATTCCTGCTGCGGCTTCGGCGGCACCTTCGCGGTCAAGAACGCCGACGTCTCCACCGCGATGCTGACCGACAAGATCGGGCACCTGCTCAACTCCGGCGCCGAAGTCTGCACGGCGGTCGACAACTCCTGCCTGATGCATATCGGCGGCGGCCTGCGCCGGCTCCGCGCCGGCGTGCGGACGGTCCACCTGGCCGAGATCCTGGCGGCCCAGGGATGAGCTTCCCGACCGCGGCGAAGAGCGCGCTCGCGAACCCCCAGCTGCGCCACAACCTGGCCCGAGCGACGCGGACGATCCGGGCGCGGCGGGCGGCGGTGGTCTCCGAGGTGGCCGACTGGGAGCGGCAGCGCGAGGCCGGCGCCGCGATCAAGGACGCCGCCCTGCTCGACCTCGATCGCCAGCTGGAACGGCTCGAGGCCGCGGTCCAAGCCGCCGGAGGGAGCGTCCACTGGGCGCCCGACGCCGCCGCCGCGACGGCGATCATCGCCCGCCTCGTGCGCGCCGCCGGGAGCACCGAGGCGATCAAGGTGAAGTCGATGGCGAGCGAGGAGATCGGCCTCGACGAGGCGCTCGCCGCGGCCGGGATCACCGCTCACGAGACCGACCTCGCCGAGCTGATCGTGCAGCTCGGCGACGACCGCCCCTCCCACATCCTCGTCCCCGCGATCCACCGCAACCGGGTCGAGATCCGCGACCTCTTCGAAGCCAAGCTCGGCGAGCGCGGGCTCTCGCCCGAGCCGCGCGAGCTCGCGGCGGCGGCGCGGCGGCACCTGCGCGAGCGCTTCCTCAGCGTCGGCGTCGGCATCTCCGGCGCCAACTTCGCGGTCGCCGAGACGGGCGCCGTCTGCCTGGTCGAGTCGGAGGGAAACGGGCGGATGTGCACGACCCTCCCCCACACCCTGATCACCCTGATGGGGATCGAGAAGGTGGTGCCGCGGTTCGCCGACCTGGCGACGATGCTGCCGTTGCTGGCCCGCTCGGCGACCGGCGAGCGGATGAACCCCTACACCTCGCTGTGGACCGGCGCCCGCGAGGACGGCGACGGCCCGCGCGACTTCCACCTGGTCCTGCTCGACAACGGTCGCACCGACGTCCTCGCCGACGCGGTCGGGCGCCAGTCCCTGCGCTGCATCCGCTGCTCCGCCTGCCTCAACGTCTGTCCCGTCTACGAGCGGACCGGCGGCCATGCCTACGAGTCGACCTACCCGGGCCCGATCGGCGCGATCCTCTCGCCGCAGCTGAGCGGCATGCGCGAGCACGCGAGCCTGCCGGCGGCCTCCACCCTGTGCGGCGCCTGCTACGAGGTCTGCCCGGTGAAGATCGACATCCCCGCCGTGCTCGTCCACCTGCGCGCTCGGGTCGTGGCGGGCGGGCAGGCACCGCGGGGAGAGGGCGCGGCGATGCGGGCGCTGGCGCGGATATTGCTCTCCCGGCGCGGCTACGAAGCCGCCCAGCGAGCCGCCCGCCACGGCGAGCTCGGCCCCGGCCAGCGGCTCCTCGGCCCGCTTGCCGCCTGGACCGTGAGCCGCGAGCTGCCGCAGGCGCCGGCGCAGAGCTTCAGGGGGTGGTGGCATGAGCACCGGGCGTGAGGCGGTGCTCGAGCGGGTGCGCGCCGCGCTCGGCGAGGCCCCGCGCCCGACCGGTGGCCCCGAGCCCGCCGGCCGATCGGCATCGCGCTCCCCCGCGCCGGGCTCGCCGCCGCTCCTCGCCCGCTTCGTCGCCCGGGTCACCGAGCACGGGGCGACGGTGCGCACCTGCACGCCCGACGCGGTGGCAGCGGAGCTTGCCGCGCTCTGCGCCGAGCTGGGGGCAAGGCGCCTCGCCTGCCCCGCCGAGCTCCCGGAGGGCCGGCGCCCGCCGGGAGTCGAGCTGCTGAGCGACGAGCCGCCGCTGTCGCCGGCGCAGCTCGACGCCGTCGACGGCGCCCTCACCGGGGCCGCCTGGGCGGCGGCGGAGACCGGGACCGTGGCGCTCGACCACGGGCCGGGCCAGGGCCGGCGGGCCCTCTCCCTGATCCCCGACCTGCACCTCTGCCTGCTCGAGGCCGAGGCGGTCGTCGCCGACATCCCCGAGCTGATCGCGGCCCTCGGTCCGGCGGCGGCGCAGGGCCGGCCGCTGACCCTGATCTCGGGCCCGTCGGCGACCTCCGACATCGAGCTCGAGCGGGTCGAGGGCGTCCACGGCCCGCGACGCCTGGTGATCGTCCTGCTCAGAAGCTCAAACCAACCCCTGCCAACCGCCAGCACCTAGGAAACGAGACATGGAGACGAAGACCCCAACCCTGGTTACCGGCGCCGGCGGCTGCATCGGCGCCTGGACGATCCGGCAGCTGCTCGCCGAAGAAGTGCCCGTCCTGGCCCTCGACCTGCACCGCGACGACCGCCGCCTCAGGCTCCTCGTCGATCCCGAGGAGCTCGGGCGGGTCACCTGGATCGAGGCCGACGTCACCGACCTCGCGGCCCTGCGCCGCACCCTCGAGGAGGGCGAGGTCGGCGCCGTGATCCATCTCGCCGCGCTGCAGGCGCCGTTCTGCCGCGCCAACCCACCGCTGGGCGCCGCGGTCAACGTGGTCGGGACGGTCAACCTGCTGGAGGCGATCGCCGATCGCGGCGCCGAGATCGGCCCGTTCGTCTACGCCTCCTCGATCGCCGCCGCCTCCCAACCGGGCGAGCCCCACCCCTCGACCGTCTACGGCGCCTACAAGCTCGCCTGCGAGGGGGTCGCCGCGGTCTACCGGCAGGAGCGGGGCCTGGCCAGCATCGGCCTGCGACCCCACACCGTCTACGGTCCCGGCCGCGACCAGGGCATCACCTCGGATCCCACGGTCGCGATGCTCGCCGCCGCCACCGGCACGGCCTATGAGATCGCCTTCTCCGGGCGCCTGACGATGCAATACGCGCCCGACGTCGCCGCCGCCTTCATCGCCGCCACCCGCGCCCGCGAGTACGACGGCGCCGGCGTCTTCGAACTGCCCGGGGACACCGTCGAGGTGGCGACGATCGTCGCCGCGATCGAGGACGCGGCGCCCGCGGCCGAGGTCTCCTTCGTCGGGCCGCCACTCCCCTTCCCCGCCGAGGTCGCCCCCGACCCGGGCTCGCCGTTCGGCGCCGCCGTCTCCCCCACCCCGTTGAGCGTCGGCGTCGCCGACACCGTCGCCCACTTCCGCCGGCTCTACGCCGCCGACCAGATCAGCGCCCCGAGCTGATCGACGGGAGGATCATGCGCCTCGGCACCGCCCTCGTGGACGGCATCCCGGTCCCGGTCCGGCTCGGCGACGGAGGGCTCGTACCGCTCGACGTCGGTGGGGAGGAGACGGTTCGGGACCTGATCGCGGCGGGCACGCTCCCGGACGCCGCCGCGGCGGGTCCGCTGCCGGACGCCCGCCTGATCGCGCCCCTGCGTCCCGGCAAGATCGTCGCCATCGGCCTCAACTACGCCGACCACGTCCGCGAGACCGGGATGGACGCACCCACCGCGCCGCTCGTCTTCACCAAGTTCACGACCAGCATCGTCGGCGACGGCGAACCGATCACGATCGACCGCTCCCTGACCCAGAGGGTCGACTGGGAGGTCGAGCTGGCGGTGGTGGTGGGCGCCGAGATGCGCGACGTGCCCGCCGCCGAGGCGCTCGATCGAGTCTTCGGCTACACCGTGGCCAACGACGTCTCGGCGCGCGACCTCCAGTTCGCCGACGGTCAGTGGGTGCGCGGGAAGAGCCTCGATACCTTCTGTCCGCTGGGGCCGCTGATCGTCACCGCCGACGAGGTCGCCGACCCCAAGAAGCTGGCCCTGCGGACGCGCGTCAACGGCGAGACTGTGCAGGACTCGACGACCGAGCTGATGATCTTCAGCGTCGCCGAGCTGCTCGCCTTCTGCTCGAGGTCGTTCACCCTCGAGCCCGGCGACGTCGTCCTCACCGGCACGCCTTGGGGCTGTGGAGAGTTCATGCAGCCGGTGCGCTCGCTGCGGGACGGCGACCTGGTCGAGGTGGAAGTGGAAGGGATCGGCACGCTGCGCAACCCGGTCGTGGAGGTCGACGGCTGAGGCGCCGGGTGCAGATCCGGGAAGGTAGCCACCCCTCTCGGCGGCATCACCTGCCTGGGGACAATCGTCGCGTTCAGGATCCTCGACTAGCACGACGGTGCTCCGGGGAGGGACGGGGCCGTTGCCGCTGGCGCCCGGGGAAGGGACGCGGCCTGGGTTCGGGAGGAACGGCAGAGGGTCCGGGCGAGGGGCGGGACCGTGGCAGAGCGCGTCTGGGATGTGGGCGTTACAGAAAAGCCGGGAACCCGAACGGTCAGGAATCTCCACTGTTCGAAACCTGCCCTATATCGGCATAAGGAACAGTGCAGATTCCTGACCGTTCGAGGACGCGACGTCTTCGTCACGGACGCGACGTCTTTCTCACGTCCGCCCTGTCCCTCCGTCACGGAACCTCCCTCCCGCCTGGTGCCGCTGGTCCTTACGGGCGGAATTTCCTTACGGGCGGAATCCTCCTTGTGGCCGAAGGACTCCAGAAACCGGACTCCATCAGGACTGGGTTAGATCAATCCGTCGGCAAGGTCGGGGTTGGGCTGGGATGCGTGCAGCCTGTCGACCAACCGTTTCTCTAGTCGAGTAGTTCCACGACTCGGGCCACGTAGTAGGTGAGGGCTCCTCGGCGCCCGTAGGTGTGCTCGACTCGCTGGCCGCGAGGACGCTGGCGACTGGCGGCTGGCAGGCGCAATCCGCGCCCGCGCTTGGATCGAGGGCTTCTCGTCGGCGCAGATCACGAAGTCTCCAGGGTCAAGCACCTCGCCTTCCCCGCGACCCTCGTCGAGGTCGATCGTCGGGGCTGGGAGCGACACGCCATAACGTTCGTCAACCTGCGGCGGCAGTCCTTCGAGATCGGCAACGGAACTTCTGGCTCGGAGCACCTCCTCGATCGGAGCTGGACCCATGTCCCGATCGGCGGCGGGTTATCATGCCACCCATGCTCGCCGCCTGCGCTGTTCGGGTCTCGCCCGAGGATCCGCTCTCAGCGCTCGAGATCGGCGAGGTCGAGGAACCGAACGTCCGGAAGGGCTGGGTGGTGGTCGAGGTCCGTGCCGCCTCACTGAACCACCACGACGTTTGGTCGCTGAAAGGCGTCGGCCTGCCCGCAGAGCGGATGCCGATGATCCTCGGCTGCGACGCCGCCGGCGTCGACCCCGACGGCAACGAGGTGATCGTCCACGCGCTGGTCGGCAACCCCGACTGGCACGGGGACGAATCGCTCGACCCGAAGCGGACGATGCTCTCCGAGCTCCACCCCGGCACCTTCGCCGAGCGCGTCGCGGTCCCGCGCCGCAACCTGGTGCCCAAGCCCGCCTCGCTCAGCTTCGAGCAGGCCGCCTGCCTGCCGACCGCATACCTCACTGCTTACCGGATGCTCTTCAACCGCGGTCGGCTGAAGCCCGGGCAGACGGTCCTGATCCAGGGTGCCGCCGGGGGCGTCGCCTCAGCCGCGATCGCGCTCTCGCGCGCCACCGGCGCCCGCGTCTGGGTGACCAGCCGGGAGGAGCGCAAGCGCGAGTACGCACGCGAGCTGGGCGCTCATGGGGTATTCGAGACCGGCGCCCGCCTCCCCGACCGCGTCGACGTCGTGATCGAGACCGTCGGCGAGGCGACCTGGGGCCACTCCTTGCGCAGCGTCAAACCGGGCGGGCGCGTCGTCGTCTCAGGCGCCACCAGCGGCTCCAACCCGCCCGCCGACCTCTCGCGCGTATTCTTCAAACAGATCGAGGTCGTCGGTTCGACGATGGGGACACGCGAGGAACTCACGGGCCTCGTGCAGCTGCTCGAGAACACCGGTCTGCGGCCACGGATCGCCCACATCCTCTCCCTCGCCGATGCCGCCGAGGCGATCAAAGCGATGATCGCCGGCGAAATCTTCGGCAAGATCGTCCTCACGCCCTAGGCAAAACGGCGCCCGGAACCCAGTTGGTCCGGACGCCGTTTGCACGCCAGGAGCGAACTCCTCGACAGGCTCGTTTCCTGATCGTCAGCCCTTCGCCCAGAGCCTCACTTCCGGCAGGTCGCTGGAGGCGTATTCGGTCATGTCTTTGCCGAGTACGGCGACCGCGTCCTGGTTGTAGACCCAGATGCGCGGGGTCGCATCGATCCATCCCAGGTTGGCTTCGTTGAGGAGTTCCTGACGCTGTGGTTCCTTCGTCGTGTACGGGATCTTCTTCATCGCTGCGTCGGATTTCCTCACGCACACATCCGTGTCGTTGAACGCGTTGTTCGGCGGGCACTGGAGATCGTAGGACCAGTAGTAGTCCGGGGCGATGACCTGGGGGCCGTCGATGAACACGGTGACGCCGTCATGAGTTTCGTAGACGACTTCCAAGAATTTGGCAGGCGAGGTCGTCTGAACCGTCGCATTCACACCCAGTTCTTCCCATGCTCCAGCGGCCGCGGTGGCGATTTCTTTTTCGACGATCGCGCCCTGGGAGACATAGATAGGGAAGCTGACCGGGGTCTTCACACCGGATTCGGCCATGAGTTCCTTGGCTTTTTCGATGTTGGTTTCGAGCGGCGCGCCGATTTTCGGGTCGTACCAGGAGAACGCCGGCATCCACTCGCCGTTGTAAGTTTGGCCGTAGCCGTAGGCGACTTTTTCTAGGATGGCTTCGTAGGGGAACGCGGTCGCGAGCGCCTGGCGGAACTTCTGGTTCTTGAACTCCGGCAGGGCGTTGCTCTTGAACGGTTCCAGTTCGTTGATTGGAAAGTTGAGCGTCTGTGCCTGTCGCGACTTGAACGCGGCGACGGTACAACAGCCGTTCCCTTCGAGGCTCTTGGCTGCCTGGAACGAGAGGCCCAGGGTGACATCGGCCTGGCCCGACTGCGCATCCAGAAGTAGCGTTTCGTTATCGGGAACGAACCTGATGATCACGTTCTTCGTTTTCGCGGGTTCGAAGAAGTCGGGGTTCGCTTCGAGCACCATTTCGTGGTTTGGCTTGTAGCTCTTCAGCAGGTAGGGGCCGTACCCGGCGGAGTGGGTGCCGAGGTACTCGTTGGGCGTGCCTTCCTTCTGGCCGCCGTTTTCTTCGACCACTTTCGGGTCGTAGATCGCGCCAGCCGTCGGGGTCGAAAGGACCTGAAGCTGGTTCGGCGCCGGCCGCTTATAGTTGAGAACGACCGTCGTCGGGTTCGGGGCTTCAATGGACTTGATCAACGGCGGTTTGAAGTCGTTTTCTTCGAGCACCGAGTAACCGCCTGATTTAGCCTTCACGGTCCGTTCCAGCGACCATTTCACCGCTTCGGCATTGAGCGGATCGCCGCTCGGGAATTTCAGGTTCGGGTGGAGCCTAAAGGTCAGAGTCTTGTTGCCGTTGCTGTATTTCCAGGATTCGGCGAGGTACGGTTCGATGCCGTTGACGTCGAGGATTGCTTCCGTGGTGCCCTGGACCGGACCGTCCGTGTATTTGGATTTGGTCAGCGTTGAGTAGAGTGCCCCGTCGAGCCCTACTTCCTGGGTGGCCAGGGTGAAGGTCGGGTCCAGGGTGGCGATCGGGGTGGCGACGTTGACGATCATCGTCGCGTTGGGGTTGCTCTTCGAGGTGCTAAGCGCACCGGAGGAGGCGGTCGGTGCACCGCCCGAGCTGCTGCCGCCCGAGCTGCCACCGCAAGCCGAGAGGACCAGTGCAGCGAGAACGCCGATTCCTAAAATGGTCCACGCGACTCTTGACTTTGCCTTGCGTCTTACTTGGTTCATTGCTCTCCACCTTCGTGTAGCTGCCGGGGCGATTGGTCGATCTGCGGGGAGGTCTTGGGATTGGAGGCAGGGGTCTCCGCAACGCCCCTCGCCGCCGTCGCCTCACCCGGGAAGTGACACGCCACCCAGTGCCCCTCGGCCGGCTTGGTGAGCGCCGGGCGCTGGCCCTTGCAGATGTCTTTGCCACGCCCGACCGGGCAGCGAGGCTCGAACGGGCAGCCGGCGGGCCGCTCCACCACCGATCCGACTTCCCCGATCAGGGGAGGCCGGGAAGCGCGCCGCTTGCGCCCTCCCGCCGCCGGCACCGGCACCACCGAGAGCAGCGAGACCGAGTAGGGGTGCAGGGGCTGGTGAAAGAGGGCCCTGCGGTCGGCGATCTCCATCACTTGACCGACGTAGAGCACCGCGACCCGATCGCAGAAATACTCGGCGACGGCGAGGTCGTGGGTGATGAAGACGTAGGTGAGGCCGAGCTCCTTCTGCAATCTCCGGAGAAGGTTGAGCACCTGCGCCTGGACCGAGACGTCGAGGGCGGAGACCGGCTCGTCCAGGATCACGAGCTCGGGATGCAGCACGAAGGCCCGGGCGATCCCGATCCGCTGGCGCTGGCCGCCGGAAAAGGCATGGGGCCGCCTTTTCGCCTGGGCCTTGGTGAGGCCGACCTCGACCAGCATCTCGAGCGCCTTCTGCCTCCGCTCCTCAGCGTCTCCGACCTCGTGGATCTGGAGTGGCTCTTCGACGATCTGCAGCGCGCTCATACGGGGGTCGAGGGAGGCGTAGGGGTCCTGGAAGACGAACTGCATGCGGCGGCGCAGGGCCCGCAACTGCTTGGCGCCAAGGGACTGCAGGTCGGTGCCGTCGAACTTGACGCTTCCATCGGAGAGGTCGAGGAGGCGCAGGAGGCAGCGGGCGAGCGTGGACTTGCCGCAACCAGACTCCCCGACCAGACCGAGGCTCTCGCCGCGTTTCACGCTGAGTGAGATGTCATCGAGCACCTTGACCTCGGGATTTCCCCTCAGCCGGTCGCCGCCGCGCACCTTGAAGGATTTCTCGATCCCCCCGGCCTGGAGGATCGGAAGGTCGGAGCCGTTGGTCAGGGCGCTCCCGGGAGCAGGACCCGCCTGCTTGCTCACGTGCTCGCCCCCCGGGCACGGGCCTCGGCGAAGTGGCACTCCACCCCAACCTCGCCGTCGGGGCATGAGATGCGGTGGGTGACGGGCGCTTTCTCATAGCACTGCGCCAGGTCCTTGCCGACCGGACAGCGGGGTGCAAACGAGCAGCCAGAAGGAAGCTGGGAGAGATCCGGCGGGAAGCCGGTGATCGCCGGCAGGGGACCCTGGGCGAGCTTCTCGGGGTTCGGGACGCAGTTGAGGAGGGCCTCCGAGTAGGGATGGGTCGGAGCACTGAAGATGTGTTCGACCCCCGAGGTCTCCACGAACCGGCCCGTATACATCACCGCCACCGAGTCGCAGAACTCCGAGACGACGCCGAGATTGTGGGTGATAAAGATGACGGCGGTGTTATGGTCCTCGACCAGGCGGTCCATCAGGGAGAGGATCTGGGCCTGGGTGGTGACGTCGAGCGCGGTGGTCGGCTCGTCGGCGATCAGAACCTTGGGGTTCAGGGCGATCGCCATCGCGATCGCGACCCGCTGGCGCATCCCGCCCGAGTATTGGTGGGGGTAGTCGTCGAGGCGGCGCTCGGCGTGGGAGATGTCGACGTCTTCGAGCAACTCGACCGCTCGCTTGCGGGCGGCCTTTCGCTTCAGGTCAGGTTCATGAGCCGCCAGGACCTCGATGATCTGGCGACCGATCGTCTTCACCGGATCCAGGGCGGTCGAGGGGTCTTGAAGGACGAGGGCGATCTCCTTGCCGCGAACCGCGCCCATCTGGCGATCGGAGAGCTTCGAGATATCGCGGCCGCCGAGCAGGATCTCGCCGCCGGAGACGCGGCCGGGGGGCTCGATCAGGCCGAGGATCGAGAGAGCCATCGCCGACTTCCCAGAACCCGACTCCCCTACGATCCCGAGGCGTTCGTCGGGGCGCAGGTCGAAGGAGACATCCCGCACCGCGCAGGTGGCGGCGTTGCCGGTCTCGAAGACGGTGGAGAGGTTTCGGACCGAGAGGACCGAGCCGTTGTCGTTCAGGGCGTCCATCAGGTAGCGGTCACCGCCGGGATCCGGACCCGCGGGTCGATCGCCGCGTAGAGGAGGTCGACGATCAGGTTGACCGCGACGAACATCAGGGCGCTGAAGAGGACGAAGGCCTGGACGATCGCGAAGTCCTGCTTGACGATCGCTTCGTAGACGAGGGAGCCGATCCCGGGCCAGTCGAAGACGCGTTCGACCAAGACCGAGCCCGCCAAGAATTCGCCCAGCACCAACCCCGCCGTGGTCAGGGTCGGGAGGAAGGCATTGGGCAGGGCGTGGCGGCGGAAGGCGGTCCAGCGAGCAAGGCCCTTGCCGCGGGCGACGATCAGGAAGGGCTCGCGGGAGACCTCGAGCAGGTTGGCTCGCAGGAGACGGACGATGAAGGAGAAGGAGGCCACCCCCAATGCGATCGAGGGCAGGATCAGGTGCCGAATCGATTCCCAGAAGGTCGAGAGGTCGCCGGCCAAGAGCGCGTCGATCGGGTAGAGGCCGGTGGCCGAAGGAGGCGCTTCGGCTCCGATCCCGAGCCTTCCTTCCGGTCCCGGCAGCCAGTGCAGGGACTTGAAGAAGATGATCAAGAGGAGCACGCCGAGGAAGAAGGGCGGGGTGCCGAAGCCGAGGTAGGAAGCTCCGCGCACCACTCCATCGGTCACCGGGCGGCGGCGGTAGGTGGAGAGCAGGGCGAGAGCGATCGCGGTCGCCATGGTGAAGATGAAGGAGAAGAGGGCGAGTTCGATCGTCGCCGGGAAGCGTTCGACAAACAGCGACTTGACCGGGGCGTTCAGAGTGTAGGAGTAGCCCCAGTTGCCGGAGAGGAAGCTGGTGATGTAGTCCCAGTACTGGACGAAAAGGCTCTTGTCGAGGCCGAGCTCGTGGCGGACTTCGACCAGGGCTTTGGGGGAGGCGAGGGGGCCGAGGATCACGCGGGCGGGGTCGCCCGGCAGCGCCCGCATGATCAGGAAGGCGAGCAGGGAGGCACCGAAGACAGCGGCGATCGACCCGAGGATCCGGTAGACGATTACCCGTGCCATCTCAGATCCTCGCGTAGCTGCCGCGCGGGTCGAGGATGTCGCGGATGCAGTCGGCGACCATGCTGGTGGCGGTGACCGTGATCAGCAGAAAAAAGCCGGGGAAGATCGCGATCCACCACTGGCCGGTAAGGGTGAACTGCTGGCCTTCGGTGATCATCGCCCCCCACTCGGGAGTGGGGACCTGGGCGCCGAGGCCGATGAAGCTGAGTCCGGCCAACGCGAGGATCGCGTAGCCGAAGGCGGCGGCCATCTGGATGGCGAGGACCGGCATGCAGTGGGGGACGACGTGGCGGGCGATGATCCGGCTTTTGGTCGCGCCCATCGCGTGGGCTGCTTCGACGAAGGGCAGGGAGCGGATGCGCAGTGCCTCGGAGCGCAAGAGGCGGGCGTACCAGGGGACGGAGACCAGGGCGATGCCGAGGGCCGCGGTCGAGAGACCAACGCCGAGCCCGACCGTCACCGCCATCGCCAGGATCAGCGGCGGGAAGGCCAGGATCGCGTCCATCACCCGCATCGCGATCCCGTCGGGGGCGCCGCCCAGGGTGCCCGCGAAGAGCCCGATCACGCCGCCGACGACGGCGCCGCCGAGGGTGACCAGCAGCGCGACGACCAAGGAGATCCGCGCGCCCTCTGAGACCCGCGCGAGGACGTCGCGCCCCAGCTGATCGGTGCCCATCGGATGCGACCCCGAGGGCGGTTGCAGGGCACTGATCAGGTCCTGCTTGCTCGGGCTTTCGGGCCAGAAGGTCGGGACGAGGAAGGCGAAGAGGAGGATGAGAACCAGAACCGCCACCGGGATCAGGAGTTGGCGGTCAGAGCGGATCGCCTTCGCGATCCTCCCCGCCCGCCCCGCCTCCCGCGGGCTCGGGCCGTCCGGGAGCGCGGGCGTGATGCCCTCGTCGCCGATCACAAGCGAACCGGAGCTCAATTTCCGCACCCCCCCGACAGCGGGGAACCAGACCCCCGAACCGCTTGGTCCTCCGGGAAATGCCCGCTACAGTCAGCGGCAGGGATGCGATCTGCCAGCGACGCCGGGCAGGCTGGCCGGGAGTCCACCCGGGTCTCAGCGCTGGAGTTCATGGAGGAGGTTCTCCGTTTCATCGAGGAGGACGGGTCCATGGCGGAACTCGCGGAAGTACGCGAAGCGCTGCGGCGCACGAACCCGACGGCGGCCGAGCAGGAACGGATCGACGACGCCTTCGACCGGGCGCTTCGAATGCGAGAGCTGCACTTCGAGCGTAGCCGGCGCGAGCAGGAGCTGCGCGCCCTGATCGAGACGGTCGCGAGCCTCGCCGCGTTGCGCGAGCCCGATGCCGTGCTCTGGGAGATCTGCCGGCGCGCCCGCTCGCTGCTGAGCGCGGACGCCGCCTGGATCACCCTGGTCGACCCCGAAAGCGGCGACACCTACCACCGCGCCACCGACGGCATCGTCGCCGACGAGCCGGTGCGACGGATTCGTCTCTCCGAGGGAGTCGGCCTCGGCGGCCTCGTGCTCCAGACCGGCACCGCCGAGTGGACCGACGACTACCTCGCCGACCAGCGGTTCACGCACACCCACACGATCGACGGCAACGCCAAGGCCGAAGGCTTCGAGGCGATGCTGGGCGCGCCGCTGAAGCGTGGCGACGAGCTGCTCGGGATCGTGATCGCGGCCAACCGGGGGAAGCGCTCCTTCACGCCCAACGACGTGCGGCTGCTGCAGACGCTCGCCGACCACGCCGCCCTCGCCCTCTCCAACGTGCAGCTTCTCAGCGGCGTGATGACCGCCTCCGAAGCCCTGCGCGAGGCCAGCTGGCTGAGCCAGGTCAACGCCGAGCTCGCCGAACAGGCGATCGACCTGCAGGGGCATCTGAGTAAGCTCGCCCTCGACGGCGCCAAGCTGAACGAGATGATCTCGGCCATCGCCGAGTCCCTCGACGGACGCGCGGTCGTGCTCGACTACGAAAGCCACGTCGTGGCGGCGGCCGGAGCGCCTGAGGAGGAGACGCTTCCGGTCGCGCTGGTCAGCACGGTCGCCGCCACGCCCGAGGGAGGCAAGAGCTTCCAGATGTCCGCGGCCGGCGGCGAGCCCGCGCGACTGGTCGTGCCGATGCAGGCCCGCTCGGAGTCGCTCGGGACGCTGCTGCTCTCCAAGCACTCGCCGCAGGACGGCGACCTTCAGCTGCTCGAATCGGCCGCCCTGCCGGTTGCCCTCTCGATCGCCAACGGGCTCGCCCGGGCGCAGGCCGAGAGCGTCGTCCGAGGTGAGCTGCTCGACGACCTGATCGGCGGCGTCGGCAATGACGAAGCCACGCTGTTGCGGCGCGCCGACAAACTCGGCTGGGATCCGAACCGCGAGTTCGTGGTCGGGCTGGTCGATCTCGGCGACCGGCAGCGGCGCTGGACCCGCCTGCGGCTGAGCCAGACCGCGGCCGCGCGGGGCGGGCTGATGAGTGAACGCGACGGCCTCCTCGTCCTGGTCCTGCCGAGCACAGAAGCGGACTCGATCGGGGCCGAGGTCGAGCGGGCGCTGGCGGCGCCGGGCGATGAGCAGCCGGCGACGATCGCGATCTCCCGGGCGACGAGCGGCATCGAGTCGGTCGCGGACACCTACGAGGAAAGCAGGCAGGCGCTGCAGCTTGCCCTCGCCCTTGGTCGGACCGGGCAGATCGTCCTCGCGGAGGAAGCCGACACCTTCGGCATCGTCTTCGGTTCCGCCCAGCCCCACCAGCTCGAGCGCTTCATCGAGCGGGTCCTCGGCCCGGTCCTCCGCTACGACCAGGAGCGCGGCGCCGAACTCCTGACCACGCTGGAAGTGTGGTTCGCGAACGACGGCAACATGACCAACACCGCCAAAGCCGCCTTCGTCCACACCAACACCCTCTACAAGCGGATGGCCCGGATCTCCGAGCTGCTTGGCGAGGACTGGCGCGAGCCCGACGACGCCCGGCTCCAACTCCAGCTGGCGTTGCGCCTGCGGCAGGTCGGCGGCCGGCTCGGGCGCATCGAGAGCGCCCTGGAAGTCCCGGCTCGAAGCGACGAAGACGGAAACCGGTAGCGCCGTCATGGGTCAGCCCGCCGCCCGATCCGGTTTGAAGGCGACGGCCTCGATCTCCAACTCGGCGCCGCCGAACAGTCTCGAGACCTCCACCGCCGAACTGGCCGGGAACCCGTCAAAGAACTCGGCACGAACTGCGTTGACCTCGGCCAGGCGCGTGAAGTCGGTGATGAAGAGGGTGATCTTGACGATGTCGGCGAGCGACGACCCGGCGTTGACGAGGGCGCGGTCGAGCGACTCAAGGCAGTTGCGCGCCTGGTCGCCCATCGGCCCGACGAGCACCTCGCCGTCGGGACCGATCGGAATCTGGCCGGAGACGTGGATCCAGGTCCCGGGCCCGGAAACGGAAACCGATTCGCTGATCGAGAGCCCGCTGGGATGCGGGTGACGCTTGACGCCGCTCACAGCCGGCCGCCTTCCAGCGCCCGGTCGGCGACGGCGAGGGACTCGTCGAGCGCTTCCAGGACGTGGGCGAGCTGGTCGCGGGAGATGATCAGGGGCGGGATCACCCACACGGTCTGACCGCTGAAGATCCCGATGTAGGCGCCGCGCTCGACCCCCTCGCGATGGACGAGCTCAGGCAGGGAGTCGACCTTGAGGCCACCCTCCCACTTCGCTTCGGTCCGCCACTCGGGGACGTCGAGCTGGAACTGGCGCAGCAGACCGCTGCCCCCGACGACGCGGAGGACGCAGGGGTGCCGGGAGGCGATCGCATCAGCTTCGCGCGCCAGCTCGAGACCCAGCTCGGCGGAGCGCTCGACCAGTCCCTCTTCCTCGACGACGCGCAGCGTCGCCGAGATCGCCGCGACCGTGACCGGGTGGCCACGAAAGGTGCTCGAGGTCGTCCAGCGACGGTCGCCGATCTGCTCCAGCACCTGCTCGCTGAGGACGAGGGCGCCGCCGGGCGCCGCGCCGCCGGTGATCCCCTTGCCGAGCTGGACGAGATCGGGCCGCTGCTCACCGCGCTGGAACGAGAACCAATGGCCGAAGCGGCCGAAGGCGGTGACGGTTTCGTCGGCGATCCAGAGCGCGCCAGCCTCGCGCGCGGCTTCGGCCAGGGCGTCGTGGTAGGCCGGTGACGGGGAGACTGAGCCTTGTGTGGAGTCCATGATCACCGCCGCCGCGCCCTCGAGCAGCTTCGGCGCGTCGCGTAGGCAGGACTCGATGCAGCGGTGGTCGGGGTCGTACGTAGCCGGGGTTCCGTGCCCGCACTCAGGCACCGGCAGCCGGCGAATCGTGGCCGGCTCCGGAGGGAGCACCTCGGACCCGTTCTCGCCAGCGACTAGCTTGGGCTTCCAGAGCTTGTTGAAGCTGACCGAGCGGCCGAGGCCGACGGCGCCGTGGTAGCCGCGCTCGCGGCTGACGAAGGGCTCGCGTCCGGTAAGGGTCTGAGCCAGGAGCAGTCCGAGATCTGCCGCTTCGCTGGCGGAAATGAACAAAGCGACGCCCTTGGCCCAGTCCTCATCCTTGAAGGCGATCCGCAGCAGGTTTTCGGCCGCCTGCTCGCGCGGGTCCCAGCCGGTCCCGTCGCCGATCGAGCCCTTTTCGGCCGCCTCCTGGACGGCGGCGACGACCTTGGGGTGGGCGTGCCCGACGATGCAGGAGCTGAGCGAGCCACCGTCGATGACCGTGCGGCCGTCGCCGAGGGTCAGCTCGACGCCCCGGCCCTGCTTGATGTAGGTCTGAGTGCGCTCGTCGGGCGCCAGCATCGACGGCAGGAAGGTGGCGTGTCTCACAGCGCACCCCCCTCCCCCGTACGGCCGGCTCGAAGGGCCACCGTCGCCTCCTCGTCGAGCTCGAGCCGCTCGTCGATCGCGACCCGGTAGACCTCGGCGGCGCGCTCGCGCGTGACGAGGCCTTCGCGCACGTCCTTGAGGACGCGCTCGGGCTCGCGGGATTGGGGGTCGCCGTAACCGCCGCCGCCGTTGCAGTGGCTGCGGATCGTCTCTCCGGCGTCCACCGTCACCCGGCCCCACACGCCCAGCTCTTCGGTCTCGCCGTCGAGCTTGCGCAGGGTCTGCCGGGCGGTCCCGCCGGCGCCGCCGCCGCGGGCCCCGAGCGGAGGGTTGACGGTTCCGTCGCTCAGGTACATGAAGAGGATCTCGGTGTCGGTCGGGGTGATCTCCACCGCAGCGCCCGGCGCCCCGCGACGCCAGCCCGCGCCCTCGGAGTCGGGAAGGATCCGCTGCGAGTCGATGCGCAGCGGGAAGCGCAGCTCGTCGACCTCGACCGAGTCGCGCTGAAGGACCCCGGCGTCGCCGATGCCGCCCATCGTCAGCCAGCCGTCGGCGAGCGCGCAGGCGGGGCCGCCGGTCCAGCCGAGGACGAGCTGGTCGATGTAGGGAGTGTCGTCGTGGCGCGGGTCCTTGCCAGAGAGGACCCCGACCGAAACCGGGGTCGAGAACCCGCACTCGGCCATCCCGAAGCCGTCCGCCAGCTCGGCGATGCCGCGCTGGACGGCGTTGCCGACGCGGTCGACGAAGTTACAGGTCGAGACCGAGCAGCTGGCCGGGTGCCGCGGGATCCCGACTATGCAATTCTCCCGCAGGTGGACCTTGATCCGCCTGAAGCTGCCGGCGTTCGGCGGCGCGTAGCCGCTGGTGGCGTTGAAGATCCCGAGCATCGCGGCCGAGGTGGCGGTTGCCTCGGTCAGGTTCAGCCCGCACGGCAGGCAGTCAAGGTTGTCGGTCAGGTCGACGTCGACCTCACCATCGGCGATCCTCAGCTTGACGTTGATCGGGATGTCGTCGGTCATGTGCCTGAAGCCGTCGTGCTGGGTCTTGACCTCCAGCTCACCTTCCGGTAGCTCGCCGATCACGTCGGCCATGCGGCCCTCGCTGTAGTCGAGCCAGGCACCGACGAACTCGTCCAGGTGGTCCCAGCCAACCTCGGCCGCCAGCGCCTTGACCTGGCGCTCACCGACCCGGGCCGAACCGAGTAGCGCGAGGTAGTCGCCCCACCACTTGTCGGGTACGCGGATCCGCACCTGGCACATGCGGATGATGTCCTCGAGGTCCCTGTAGTCCTCCTGCACCTTCACGCAGGGGAAGATCAGCGCGCCCTCCTCGTACACGTCCTGGGCGGAGGCCGAGTAGGGGGTCGGCTCGGCGTTGCCGATGTCGGCCAGGTGGGCCTTGCTGAGGACGGTGAAGCGGTGCCTGCCGTCGTCGTCGAAGACCGGGATCAGCATCGAGACGTCGGCGGGGTGCGAGTTGCCGTGGTAGGGGGAGTTGTGCAGAAAGGCGTCGCCAGGGCGCAGATCCGGGTGCAGTTCCCGCATGCTCGCGGCCATGATGTCGGGGCCGCTGAGCACGTGGGTGGGGAGGCTGTCGGCGACGCAGAGCAGCTCGTCCCGGCCGGTGATCACGCAGCAGGAGAAGTCGCGCCCGGTGTTGAGGATCACCGAGCGGCCGGTTCGGATCAGCGTGTTCGCCATGCTGCGGACGATCGCGGTGACGCGACTCGACAACACCGCCATGTCAATGGGATCGAATTGAGTCATCCGACTCCGCCTTTCCGAATCGAAGGTTTGAATCTGGGCGCGGCGAGACCAGGAGCGATCCCCCGAGCCCCCTGGTGGCGACGGCGCCGGGGTCGAGGACGACCGAGGTTCCCGGCAGCTCGAGGATCGCCGGGCCCTCGACCAAGCTCACCTGGCCCGAGCCGACCACCTGGACCCGGGTCCAGCCGAGCCCGTCGAAATAGGCGTCGCGCTCGCTCTCGCCGCCGACGTCGAAGCCCTCGACCGTCTCAGTCCGGGCGTCGCCGGGCGCGGGGACGAGGATGCGCGCGCGCAGGCCGATGATCTCGATCGGCGAGTTGGCGTCGCGGACGGCGAAGACTTCTTCGTGCACGCGATGGAAGTCCTCGACCATCGCGACGATGTCGACCTCGGAGGAGAACTTGGATACCTTCAGGGGCAACTCCAGCTCCCAGACCTGGCCGGGGTAGCGGGCTTCGGCGATGAAGTCGACCCGGGTCCCGCTCGGCTGGAGCTCAGCGCCGGAGAGGCCGGCCCAGCACTCGGCGGCGAGGCGGTCGAGGCTGGCGTTCACCTCCTCGACCGGGAAGCGGTCCGAGGTCGCGTGGAGGGCCAGCGCGTGCTCGCTGAAGACCGGCGAGAGCAGGCCCCCGGTCGCGCTCAGGGCCGAGCTGGTCCGCGGGATCACCAGGGTGTTGCAGCCGAGGCGCTTCGCCATCGCGACGACGTTGAAGCCGGCCGCACCACCGCCGGAGACGAGCACCGCCGAGCGCGGGTCGACGCCCTGCTCGGTGGTCACCTCCTCGATCGCGTGGACCATCTGCTCGGTGGCGACGCGGACGACGGCGGCCGCGGCCGCCTCGCGGTCGAGGCCGAGAGGGGCGCCGATCTGCTCCTCGATCACGCGCTCGGCCGCCAGCCGGTCGACAGCGACGTTGAGCCGACCGAGCCGCTCGGGGTCGAGGTAGCCGAGGACCATGCAGGCGTCGGTGACCGTCGCCCACTCGCCGCCACGGCCGTAGCAGGCGGGGCCAGGCTCGGCCCCGGCGCTCTCCGGCCCGACCCCGAGCAGACCACCGGCATCGACGGTGGCGATGCTGCCACCGCCCGAGCCGGTGGTCCGCACGTCGATCGACGGGAACCCGGTCAGGTGGCTGACGAAGCGGCCACCGAGCCAGGTGTCGCGGGTGCGGGGAATATCGCCGCGACGAACGACGCTGACGTCCAGGCTGGTGCCGCCGGTGTCGATCACCACGGCGGTCTCGGCGCTGCTCTCGCGCGAGGCGTAGTGCCGGCCGGCGATCGGGGCCAGGGCGGGGCCTGAGTTGATCGCCTGGATCGGCGCCTGGGCCAACCAGGAGGAAGCGAGCAGGCCGCCGCTGACGCTGGCGACCATCAGCCGGCCGCCGAAGCCCTCGTCGACCAGCCGCTGCTCCAGTCCAGCCAGGTACTCGGTCATCAGCGGCTTCAGTGAAGCGTCGATGCAGGCTGCCGAGGCCCGGTGGTACTCGCGCACGATCGGGTTCAGCTGATGAGAGAGGGTGACGGCAACCTGGGGAAGCTCCGCTTCCAGCATCTCGCCGACCGCGAGCTCATGCGCGCCGTTGGCGATCGACCAGAGCAGGCAGACGCCGGCCGCTTCCACTTCCGCCTCGGCCATCCGTGCGATCGCCGCTTCGACCGAGGACCTCTCGAGCGGGCGCACGACCCGGCCCCGGTAGTCGAGGCGCTCGGCGATCTCGAAGGTCAGCGAGCGCGGGACGTAGGGGTCGGGGTACTCGCGCGAGTGGTCGAAGGGGTTCTCGCGCCCACCCATGCGGAAGACGAGGATGTCGGGGTGGCCCTCGGTGGTGAGGAACGCGGTCTTCGCCTGGGTGCCGGTGAGGATCGCGTTGGTCGCCCGGGTGGTGCCGTGGATCAGCACCTTGGTGCGGTTCAGCAGCTCCGCGGTGGTCAGCCCGACGTCAGCCGCGGCCAGGCCGATCCCGGCGAGGATCCCGTCGGCGGGATTGCTCGGCGTGGTGGGGGCCTTGTAGAGGCTGACGCGGCGGTCGCCGCGCTCCAACACGACGTCCGTGAAAGTGCCCCCCATGTCGACGGCCAGCCTCATCGCGCCACCTCCAGGAGGTCGGACTCGAGACCGAGCTCGGCGCCGAGCGCCTCGATCTGTTCGACCGTTTCGGCCTCGAGAGAGATCGTGTCGCCGGCCGCGCGGGCGGTTGCGTCCTCCCGGTCGCCGGGGACCATGATCCGCCCGACGCCGGGAGCGGTCGGGCCGGAGCGGATCGTGGCGCTGAGCTCGCCGACCCGGCCCGCGAAGGCCTCGGCTCCGGCGAAGCCGTCGGTCGGGAAGACGATGGCGAGGACGCTGTTGCCACCTCGCGCCGAGAGATCGCGGTAGGGGTGCGCAATTTCCGAGTCGAACTCACCGCCAGCCAGGATCCCGGTCAGCAGCGCGATGCAGAGGGCGAGGCCGTAGCCCTTATAGCCCTCGATCGGGAGCAGGGAGCCTCCCTCGAGGACGGCGTCGGGTTCCTGCGAGGGTGCGCCCTCGGCGTCGAGGAAGGCATCGGGGACCAGCGCTTCGCCCCGCTGGGCGGCGCGCAGCAGCGCTCCCCAGGACGAGCGGCTGGTGGCGGCGTCGAAGATCAGGGGCGAGGGGTCCGAGGAGGGGAAGGCAAAGGCGATCGGGTTGTTGCCCACCATCACCTCCTTGCCGCCGGTCGGCGCCATCGAGGCGGTGACGTTGGTCATCACCATGCCCACCATCTGCCGCTCGGCGGCCATCGTCGCGTAGTACGCGGCGGCGCCGAAGTGGTTCATGTTGCGCGCGGCGACAATCCCGGCGCCAGCCTTCAATGCCTTCTCGATCGCCAGCTCTAGAACCTTGGTCGTGGCGACCGCGCCGAACCCGTTGCCGCTGTCGAGCAGAGCGGTGGCTTCGGTCTCGCGCACCAGTTCGACGGTCGCGTCGGGGACGATGCCGCCCGAACGCACGCGGTCGACATAGAACTTGAGCCGGATCAGCCCGTGCGTGCCGACGCCGCGGCGGTCGGAGTAGATCAGCGAGTCCACCACGCGCGCGGCGTCCTCGGGGCTGGCGCCGACCCCGGTGAGGATCTCCTCAGCGAGGGTCCACACACGGTCGGCAGGGACCTGGAGAGGTGGGCGCGTCGCTGTCATCTGGACCCACCTTAAGAAGTGGGACGATAGCGGGAAAGGGGCGAAGTGAACCCTTCTGTGCGGGTGAGGGTGGTGGAACCAACCACCCTCGGGAAGGGTTACTTCCGGTCGCGCACGGGGTTGGTTAGCGAACCGATCCCCTCGACCTCGACTTCCACCTCGTCGCCGTCCTGGAGCGAGCGCTGGGGGTCCATGAACTCACCGCACCCCCAGGGCGTTCCGGACAGCAGCACGTCGCCGGGCTCGAGGGTGAATGAGTGGGAGCAGAACGAGAGCAGCTCGGCGACGCCGAAGACCATCTCACCCGTCGGGGCGTCCTGTACCACCTCCCCGTTGACACGGGTACACAGGTGCAGCGCCTGGGGGTCGGGCACCTCCTCGGCGGTCACGACCACCGGACCGAGCGGGCAGAACCCGTCGAGGCTCTTGCCCCGCACCCATTGCCCGTCACCGAACTGCACGTCGCGGGCGGAGAGGTCGTTGGCGACGGTGTAACCGAACACGTGGTCGAGCGCCTTCTCCACGGGGACCCGGCGCATGGAGCGCCCGACGACAACCGCGAGCTCAACCTCCCAGTCCACCCGCTCGGTGACAGAGCGGTCGACCTCAACCGTCTCGCCGTCGCCGATCAGACTGGTGGTGAACTTGGTGAAGACGATCGGCTGCTTGGGCACCTCCACCCCGCTCTCGCGCACGTGGTCGAGGTAGTTGAGCCCGATCGCGACGATCTTCCCCGGCCACAGGGGCACGGTCAGTTTCGCGCCGAAGAGCGGCGCCGCCCCGGCCGCGGCCCTGAGCGGCGCGCCGGCGGCGATCGCCTCGCGCAGGCCACCGGGCGGTCCTTCAATCGGCACTAACTCGGAGCCGCGCTCCTCGACCAGCATCGCGTCACCATCGACGATTGCCGTTCCTATACGCATATTTCTAGAACCTCCTATTCGACGGGCACCATGGTGGCCGCGCTTCTGAACACCATGAAGGTTTGCCGACCCTCCTGCACCACCGTTCCGTCAGAGGTTGTCACCTCGAAACCGAACTCGACGATCCCGCGCTCACCGTCGTCGAGCAGGCGGGTGGAATCGACACGGATGACTGAGTAGATCGTGTCCCCGATCTGGATCGGGGCCTTGAAGCGCCACTCCACACCGAGGAACAGGGCCGTGCCCTCGATCACGCCGGCGCGGCTCAACATGCCGCCCGACATCGCCAGGCCGAGCAGACCATGTGCGATCCGCTCGCCGAACGGGGTCTGGGCGGCGAAGGCGGCGTCGGTGTGGATCGGGTTGCTGTCGTCGGAGAGGGCGGCGAAGTCAACGACGTCGGACTCGGTCACGGTCCGTCCCGGGGGCCGGTACTCCTCCCCTACCTCGAAGTCGTCGAAGTACTTGCCGCCAGGAGGACGCACGGTCATGGCTTCGATGGCTTCGGCAACCTGCCGTCGAGCAGCCAGCCGCGCAACTCGCCGCGGCGGATCTTGCCACTCACCGTCTTCGGTAGGTCGGCGACGAAGTGGATCTCGCGCGGATACTTGTACGGCGCGGTGGTGGTCTTGACGAAGTCCTGTAGCTCGCGCGCCAGCTCGGGGGAGGGTTCGGCATCGCCGGTGAGCACACACACACCGACCACCACCTGGGTGCGTTTGGGATCGTCGCGGCCGATCACAGCGGCCTCGACGACGGCGGGGTGAGCGACCAGCGCGCTCTCCACCTCGAAGGGGCCGATGCGGTAGGCGCTGGAGGTGATGACGTCGTCGTTGCGCCCCTCGAACCAGAAGTAACCGTCCTTGTCGAGGGCGGCCCTGTCGCCGGTGAAGTAGAGGTCGCCGCGCATGCACTCCGCGGTCGCCTCGGCGTCCTCGTGGTAGCCGGGGAAGAGTCCGACCTGCGGGCCCAGGCTGCGGACGACGACGTTGCCCACCGCCCCGACCTCGACCGCGTTGCCGTCGTCGTCGACGACGTCCATTTCCCAGCCCGGGACCGGGCGGCCCATCGAGCCGGCCCGAACCTCGGCCGTGCGGTAGTTCGCGACCACGCAGGTCGTCTCGGTCTGGCCGTAGCCCTCATAGACGGTGAGGCCTCCGGTGGACTTCCGCCAGATGTGGATCACCTCGGGGTTGAGCGGCTCTCCGGCGCTGGTGCAGTGGCGCAGCGCGGAGAGGTCGCGGCCACCGAAGTCGACCTGGACGAGCGAGCGGTAAAGGGTCGGGGGGGCGCAGAAGGAGCTGATCCGGTACCTGGCGATGAGGTCGAGGACACGCTCGGGGTCCGGCTTCATCGCCGAGAGGACGACGCAGGCGCGCTCGTGCCACTGGCCGAAGAGCGAGCCCCAAGCTGCCTTCGCCCAACCGGTGTCGGCGACGGTCCAGTGCAGATCGCCGGAGCGGAGGTCGTGCCAGAACCGGGCCGTGCCGACGTGGCCGAGCGCGTAGGAGTGGGCGTGCTGGACCATCTTCGGCTCCGAGACCGTGCCGCTGGTGAAGTAGAGGATCAGCGGGTCGTCGCGACCGGTCGGGTCGTCCGGCAGGCCGGTACCGTCGGCCGCCACGCAGAGCGCCTCGAAGTCCTCCCAGGCGGCTCCGAGACCCGACCCGACCCCGAGCTTGACCCGCAGGTCCGCCCCGGTCTGGTCCACCTTGCGCGACCCCGCCTCGTCGGTGATCGCGGCGATGGCCCGGGTGCGGCGCAGTCGGTGCTCGATGTCCTTGGGGGTCAGGAGGTTCGGCCCAGGGACCGGGACCGCCCCGATCCGCATGCAACCGAGCAGCGCCGCGTGCCAGGCCGGCGAGGGCGGCACCATGACGAAGACGTGGTCCCCCTTGGCGATCCCGAGGTCGAGCAGGACGCGGGCGGCGCGACGGCCGGCGTCCGCGAGATCGGCGGCGCTGCTCTCCTTCACCACCTCTCCGGCCTCGTCGATGTAGAGGGCGGCCGGCGCCTGTGGATCCTCCTCGGCCCAGGACTCGACGATCGCGGTCGTGACGTTAAAGCGGTCCGGGACCTCGACCCGGTAGGAGCTGAGCTCGGCCTCGTAGTCGAGCAAGCGGGGCTCGCAGTCCCGCGGCGGCCGAGCGGCTGACTCAAGCGAGGACATGCCCGCAATCGAGGTCGGCGTTCTCGCGTGCCGCCTTGATCTCCAGGTCGGCGTCGATCTTGGCGCGGGCGACAGCCCACTCGAGCGACTTCCCAGGCCTCTCCTCGGCACCCCCGAGAGCGGCCTCGTCGAGTTCGCGGACGGTCGCCGGGAGGCCGGTGCGAGAGACCGCCTCGACGATCCCCGACCCCATCAGGCCTCCTCTGAGAACTGCGGTCTTCCCGACCCTCACTGCGCAACCTTCAGCATTCGAACTCCGTCCCAAGTAAATCCGTGGATTGCAGACAATAGGAATACCACATACCTGGAGAGATGTCATATAATAGGTTCGCAGCGACACCTCAGAGCGTTATGCGCCAACGATCACTCCGAGGTATCGCTCACACTCCCGCCGTTCCGGCAGCCCACGACAAAGAAGACGGCGCGCAGCACGAGGCTGGCGACGCAGTTCGACATATTGTGGGCGCATGGCCGCGCTGATCGAAGGCTAGATGAGTAGTTCCACGACCAGGTGTGACCGGGGACACGTCCGGCCAAGCGGGTCAAGGACGCAGGGCGCAGCCTTTGCCGGTGGGCAAAGGCAAGCCCGAGGACGCCGAGCCGCGCAGTGTGCCGGGCGTGTCATCCGGGTGTGCGTGGTCGTGGAACTACTCATCTAGTAGTGCTCCGTTAGGTCGATCCCGGCGGATGCAGATAGGGGGTCTCGGGCGGCAGCCTTCGCCTGCAGGTGGGGCAGGTCCCCGACCAGCAGGCGATCAGCGTCTGCAGCTCGCGCAGCAGCGCGAACAGGGTCAGGCCGCCGCCCTGGCTCGAGGACGGCGTCGGCGCTCCAGGGTGAGGAAGCCATGGGCCACCGAGACCAGGGTCACGTGGTGGTTCCAGCCGCGGTGGGTGCGACCCTCGAAGTGGTCGAGGCCGAGTGCGTCCTTCAGCTCGCGGTAGTCGTGCTCGATCCGCCAACGCAGCTTGGCGAGGCCGATGAGCCGTTCGAGCGGGGTGTCCTCGGGAAGGTTGGAGAGCCAGTACTTCACCGGCTCCTCTGCGTCCTCGGGCCACTCGCAGAGCAGCCAGGCGATCGACAGCTCGGCGCCCTCGCGAGAGGCCCGGTCGCGCAGGCCGACGTTGGCGGGGCGGACCCGCAGGGGGAGGAAGCGCGAGCGTAGCTCACCACGCGTGCCCTCCCGCCAGGCGACCTCGACCGCGGCCGAGGCGCCGGCCTCGAGCGCCAGCTCGCGCAGCGAGCTTCGCCTCGCGCGGTAGCGCGCCTTCGATGGGCGCCCGGCCCCGGCGTAGGCGGGCGACTCGGGGCGGATGTCCTCGGCGAAGGCGGAGGTGGCGCCCTTCACCTGGACCACGTAGTCGAGCTCGCGCTCCTCCAGACCGCCGCGGAACCCGGTGATGTCGCCGTAGCCGGCGTCGGCCAGCACCGCCGGGGCCTCCAGGCCCCACCCGCGCAGCTCGTCGATCATCTCCAGCGCAAGGCGCCACTTGGGGACGTGACGGACCCCCTCGGGGACGTGTGATGCGGCCCGACGCTCCTGATCCTCGTCCCACTCCCTCGGCATGAACAGGCGCCAGTCGAGCGGGCAGGAGGCCTCCTCGTCGGCGGCGTTCACCGAGACACCGACCTGGCAGTTGGCGATCTTGCCGAGCGCGCCGCAGTATTGGTGGGCGACGCCGACCGAGCGGTCGCCGAACTTGGGGAAGCCGGTGTCGTCGACGATCCATGCCTCGGGCGCGATCTCCGCGCTCATCCGCGCGGCGAGGCGCCTGCGCACCGCCGCCTCCTCCCAGGGCGACTGGCTGACGAACTGCTGCAGGCACTGCTCGTCGCCGTCCTCCAGGCGCGCCGCCATCGGCTCGATCGACTTGCGCCTGCCGTCGAGCATCAGGCCCCGCAGGTAGACCTCACCCCAACGGCGTTGGTCCTTGCGCTGCATCGGCTCGAACATCTCCTCCGCGAACTCGACCAGCCGCCCGCGGACCCTGCGTAGCTTCGCCGCACTGAGTCCCGACACCGTCCCCATCGTCGCCTCCCCCGTAGATGCCATCGCGGAGGGGTTCGCCCTCTCTGGGCGAAGTTCCTGCAAGACCTAACGGAGCACCACTAGTGCCCTGAGTCGTTAATCGTGTGCCACATCTGGCGAGTGGATCGGCACCGGTGGCAAGGACTGGACCACCGAGCCCAAGCCTGCCGAGCGCTGCAAGCTGCTCGGCAGGCTGTTCCAGGTGAACTGGCAGAAGGACAGGCAGATCGCCGCCGTCAAACCGCAGCCCTCGCCGGCGCCCTACTTCACTGCCATCCGGGATGCCCAGAGGGAGGGCCGACTCAAAGGCCAAAAGGCGATCGGAGCTATGAGATGACAAACGCGGGGGCGACGGGACTCGAACCCGCGACTCCGGCGTGACAGCTGGGAGGCGCAGAGAGCTTTGCGTGGCGTGCAGCTCGTCCACTCTCCATCGCGACCTCGAGTGCCTCATCCGATAGGTGTCGTCGACCCCCTCCTCGTCGAGCATCCACATGGTCTGCCGGGACCGCTCCCACTCGATCTGGCGCCGCGGGAGGTCCGGATCGTCGCCGAATTCCCAGTGGATCCAATCGGCCAGGTTGTCAGGTCCCGGCCAGATCTCCCGTCGGCGCCCAAAGCCACTGATAGGACTTGAAGTCGCCGGAGCCGGACTTCAGTTCCTCGTCGCGACGCGCCTGCTCGGGGCCCTCCTGCAGGTGCCAGAGGGCGGCGTTCGCCCGCGACGCCTCCTGGACCCGCGTCACCCGCGGCTTGCGCATCTCCTCGTAGCGACGCAACGCCGCCGCGACGTCGTCGCCGTGCTCGCGCAGGGCCACCGCCAGGCCGGCGCCATCCTCGATCGCCTGCGCCGCCCCCTGCGCCTGGAAGGGCAGCATCGCGTGGCAGGCGTCACCGAGCAGGCCGACGCGGCCGACGCTCCAGGCGTCCATCGGCTCGCTGTCGTGGAGCCCGTAGGCGGTGATCGTCGGGGCAAGGTCGATGAGGCGATGGATCCGGTCGTCCCAGCCGGCGATCTGCGCTTTCAGCTCGACCGGGTCGACCGGCAGCGACCAGAAGGCCTCGTCCGGTTCGAGCCCGGCGCGGGTCACGCCCATATAGAGGCCGTTCCCGCCTTTGATCGGATGCGTGATCACGTGTCCGTTGGGGCCGAGCCAGATGTTCTGCGCGGGCCGGGCGATCAGCTCGGCGAGCTCCTCGTCCGCACGGATCAGCGCGGCATCGAGCACGTGGCGATTGGTGACGCGACCGCTGAACCAGGGGGACTCGGGGCCGAAGAGGTCGGTGCGCACCACCGAGCGGATGCCGTCGGCACCGATCACCAGATCGCCGCGGACCTCCTCGCCACCGGCCTCGACGATCGCCTCGTCCGGCCCGGTCGAGACGACCGCGGTGGCCGGCGCATCGAGGCGGATCTCGGCCGGCGGCCCAGGATCGTCGGGGTCGGTGGCCGCACCGACGAGAGCGCTGTGCAGGTCGGCCCGGTGGAGGCACCAGTAGGACGCCCCCACGCTCTCCAGCAGGGCGTCTCCCATCTCGACTTCGCCGAGGATCTCGCCGTCGCTCCAACTGCGACGGACCGCCGCCTGGGCCGGCACGCCGACTCCCGCGAAGCGCTCGACGACGCCCCAGGAATCGAGCAGGCGGGACGCGTTGGGGGCCATCTGGATCCCGGCGCCGACGGTGCCGAGGGCGTCTGCCTGCTCGACCACCACGACCTCGTGCCCGGCTCGCCGCAGGGCGATCGCGGCGGCCAGCCCACCGAGCCCGGCGCCGACGACGACGACGCGCAGCCGCGCCGATCCGGTTGCTTCAGGAGACGCCATTGGTCAACACCACCTTCGTCGCCTCGCGACGGTCGAACAGGTCGTAGGCCTCCGGCCCGCGCTCGAGCGGCAACCGGTGGCTGATCAGCTGCGACGGTCGCAATCGTTCGTCGGCGATCATCCCGAGCAAGGTCTCGCGGTCGTTCAGGGGATCGCCCATCGCGAAGCGCAGGGTCAGCTCGGCCTCGAACATCCGCCCCGCTTCGAGCGGATAGTCCGGCTCGAAGTGGGCCCCGACCACGCAGATCGTCCCGCGGCCGCGCACCAGCGAGAAGGCCGCATCGAGGGCGGGCTTTGCGCCGGCCGCCTCGATCACCGCGTCGGCGCCGAGCCCGCCGGTGGCCGCGGCCACCGCCTCGGCGGCCTCCTCCGGAGTGACCGGTTCGGCGCCCAGGGCGGCCGCCGCGTCGCGGCGCGCCTCGATGCCGTCGACGGCGATCACCCGCCGGGCGATCGGCACCGCGACCATCGTCGCCATCAGGCCGACGGTGCCGCAGCCGAGGATCACCACGGTGTCGCCGATCCCGACCCCGGCGCGGCGCACGGCGGAGAGGCCGGTCGGCAGCATGTCGGCGACGAAGACGGCATCGTCGTCGTCGACGCCATCGGGGATCGGCCAGAGCGAGCGGTCGGCGAGCGGCGCCCGCACCAACTGCGCCTGGCCGCCCTCGAGGCGCTCGTAGACGCCGCTGTAGCCGAAGAGAGCGCGGCTCTCACACTGCATCGGACGGCCCGCGCGACAGTGCTCGCAGGTGCCGTCCGAGATCATGCTGGTGTTCACGACCCGCTGCCCGACCGCGACCCCCAGCACGTCAGGGCCGACCTCGCGCACGACCCCCACCCACTCGTGGCCGGGAATCGTCCCCGCCTCGAAGCCGGGGGTCAGGCCGTGGTAGGGAAAGAGATCGGCGCCGCAGATCGCGGTCCGCGAGACCTCGACGATCGCGTCGCCGCCGTGCTCGATCCGCGGCTCCGCCGCCGCCTCGTCGACCGCGATCTGCTCCGGCCCGTTGATCCTCAACGCCTTCATCCATCCACCTCCACGGTCGCCGTGGTCGTCTCGAGCTCGGGCGGCCGGCGGTCGGCCCACGGCCGCGCCGCTTCGAACGCGGCCGCGGCCCTGATCACCAGCGCCTCGGCGTGCAGGCCGCCGGCGATCTGCAGTCCCACCGGCACGCCCTCCGATTCGAAGCCCGCCGGCACCGAGATCGCCGGCGTCCCGAGCATGTTGGTCGGGTAGGTGAGGAGCCACCCGAGCGCCTGTCGGCGCAGCGGCTCGGCGGCCAGCTCGGTCGGGCAGTAGGCGTCGACCGGGAAGGCGCCGCGCGAGAGGGTCGGGCTGAGCAGCAGGTCGTACTCACCCATGAAGGCGGCGAACCGGTCCCACATCCGACCGCGCGCTTCCAGCGCCAGGCCGACGTCGAGGGCGGAGGCGGCAGCGCCCTCGCGGATCACCTGGACGAGCTGCTCGTCGACCTGCCCGGCCAGCGCGTCCCAGTCGAAGAGGTCGACCATCGTCGCGTAGGCCGGCTTCCAGATCCCCTCCCACATCGCCTCTTCGGGGTTCTCCCAAGCGGGCGCGGCCTCGACCACCTCGCAGCCCAGCTCCTCGAACGCGCTCACCGCCCGTTCGCAGATCGCGACGATCTCCGGGTCGACTTCGGGCTCGAAGCCAAGGTTCGGCGACCAGGCGATCCGCAGCTTCCCCAGGTCCTCCTGCGCGGCGGCGAGAAACTCGCTGCCGTCCTCGCGCTGCGAGAGCGGGTCGGAGGGATCGGGGTGGGCGAGCACGTCCAGCATCAGCGCCGCGTCGGCGACGGTGCGGGCGATCGTGCCGTAGCCGAGGAAGGTCTCGAAGCGCGAGGGGACGATCGTGTGCGGGATCCGCCCGAGGCCGGGTTTGAGCCCGACCACGCCGTTCAGCGCGGCCGGGATCCGCACCGACCCGGCGCCGTCCGACCCCTCGGCGAGCTGGCCGAGCCCGGCGGCGACTCCGGCGGCGGCACCGGCGCTCGACCCTCCGGCGCTCACCCCCTGCTTCCAGGCGTTGTGGGTGGGGCCGTAGACGTGGTTGGTCGAGGACCCGCAGTAGCCGGCCTCCGACATGTTGGTCTTGCCGAGGAAGAGGCCACCGGCCTCGAACATGCGGCGGGCGAAGGTCTCGGTCTCGGTCGACCTGGACTCCTTCAGCGGCACCAGGCCGAGCGTCTCGATCGTCCCCTCGACCCGACAGGCCTCCTTCAGCGTGAAGGGGACGCCGTGCAGCGGCCCCAGCTCTCCCCCGGCCTCGACCTGCTCGTCGAGCCGGCGGGCGCGCTCCCGGATCGCCTCCGGACCCCACTCGATGATCGCGTTCAGCGCCGGGTTCACCCGTTCGATGCGGGCGATCTGCGCCGCGGCGATCTCGCTCGGCGACACCTCCCGCTCGCGCACCATCCGCGCCAGCTCGGTGGCCGGCGTCCAGCAGAGCTCCTCGGTCGGACTCATCCGGGGAGCTCCTCGAGCTCGACCAGGTAGCCGTCGAGATCGACCGCGAACACCCGGGCCCCGCCCCAGGGCGGCGAGAACGGCTCGGTGAGGAAGCGGACGCCCTGCGCCGCCAGATCGGCGTAGGCGCCGCGGCAATCGGCGACCTCGATCACCAGGTTCGCCTGCAGCCGCGCCGGATCGACGGGCGCCTCCAGTTCGACGCCGGGACGGTCCTCGGCCGGATGGCCCTGCTCGGCCAGCGACAGCCTCGCCCCCGCCAGGGTGAGGATCGCGTAGTCGGGATCGGCGAAGGTCGCCTCGACCTCGAAGCCGAGCTGGTCGCGGTACCAGGCGCTCGCCGCCGACACGTCGGCGACCGCCAGGATCGCCCCCAACCGCGTCGCCCCGATGGTCGCCATCAGTTGCGCGTGTGACCGCCGTCGACGGCGATCAGCTGGCCGGTGACCCAGCCCGACTCCTCCGAGCAGAGGAAGGCGACGGTCGGGGCGATGTCGTCGGGCTCGCCGCGGCGCGGGATCGCCTGCAGGCTCTGGACGAACTCGAACGCTTCTTTGTGCGGGCTCTCGAGCACGCCCTCGCTCGCGGTCAGGCCCGGGGCCACCGCGTTCACGGTGATGCCGTCGGGACCGACCTCGGTCGCCAGTGCCCGGGTGAAGCCGAGCACTCCTCCCTTGGCGGCGACGTAGGCGGCCATGTTCGGCGTCCCCGCCAGGACCGTGTTGGAGGCGATGTTGACGATCCGCCCGTAGCCCGCCTCCTTCATCGGCTCCCAGACCGCGCGGGTGCAGAGGTAGACGCCGGTGAGGTTGGTGTCGATCAGCTTGCGCCAGTGCTCGAGGTCGACGTCGGCCCAGGGGATGAAGGGCACGATCGCGGCATCGTTGACGAGCGCGTCGACGCGGCCGTGCTGGTCGAGCACCGCCTTCACCATCGCGGTCACCGAGCCGGGATCGGAGACGTCGGCCTCGATCGCCATCCCCCGCTCGAGCTCGGCGGCGGCCGCCTCCGCCCCCGCCCCGTCGATGTCGGCGACTGCGACGCTCGCCCCTTCGGCGGCGAGCTTGCGGGCTATCGCCCTGCCGATCCCACGGGCACCGCCGGTGACGATGACGACGCGGTCCTGAAGCTTCATCTCTCTCCTCCCTCTCGTCTCAGTAGTGGTCGGGCGCGTGCTTGTAGGAGCTCCACGCGTCCATGTCGTGGGTCAGGAAGACGTCGGCCCGGGTCCGGGCGGCCAGGGCTTTGACCCGGCGCAGCGACTCGACGTTCGCGGTCGGGTCGTTGTGGAAGCCGGCGATCATCTCCTTGTCCCAGCTTTCCTGGGTGTAGGTGACGTCGGCACAGAAGAAGAGCGGCGCCACGCCCTCTTTGTCGAGGATCAGCGAGCGGTGCCCGACCGTGTGCCCGGGGGTGTGGATGAGTTTGATCCCCGGCGCCGGCTCGACCACGTCACCCTCCAGCCAGCGGTACTCGGAGTCGGGCCGGTGGAACACCTTGTCGGCGTAGCCGAGCCGCTCGAAGCTCTCCGGCACCAGGGCGTGGCGAAGCTCCTCCTTGTCGACCCAGGTGACCGCGTCGGGCAGGTGGCGCTGGCCGCCGCAATGGTCGAAATGCAAGTGCGAGTTGAGCACGGCGGTGACGTCGCCCGGGCCGTAGCCGCACTTGTCGAGCTGGCCGAGCAGCGTCTGCTCCTCGGTCTGCTCGGGCAGCTCGAAGGGCAGGAGCTCCTCGACCGTGCCCTTGTCGAAGCCGGAGTCGAAGAGGAAGAGACCCTCGTCGTGCTCGATCAGCACGCTGTAGACCGGGAAGCGGACCGGCGTGCCGCAGCCGACGTTCCAGGTGATGTGGGACTGGTCGATGACCAGCGTGCCGCTGTCCAGCAACCAGACTCGTTCGACCCCCATCCTCGCCCCCTCTCAGACAGCCTGTTCGTTCAGCGTCTTGCGGACCGCGACCAGCGCCGCGGCGCGCTTTTTCGGCAGTTCGGCAAGTTCCTCCTCCGAATAGGAGAAGAGCCCGCCGCCGGTCTTCAGGCCGAGCTTGCCTTCGCCGGTCAGCTTGGTGACCGTCTCCGAGACCCCCGACTCGGTCGAGATGTCCGCGTTCAGGTAGCTGGCGACGTTCTCGTAGATGTCGAGCCCGGCGACGTCGAGCAGTTGCATCGGCGGGATCACCGCGAGCTTGTAGCCGATGCCCCACTTGACGTTCAGGTCGAGCCCCTCGGCGTCGATCACGCCCTCGTCGACGAGAGCCAGGCACTCGCGCATGATCGCGTAGAGCACGCGGTTCTCGACGAAGCCGGGGACCTCCTTCTGCAGGCGGCTCGGGTGGTACCCGATCTTCGCGATCAGGCCCTCGGCCGCGTCGATCGTGGCCTGGTCGGTGCGCTCCCCCGGCACCACCTCGATCATCGGGATCAGCTGCGGCGGGTTCGACCAGTGCATGCCGATCACCCGCTCGGGGTGACCGAGGTCGGCGGCGATCTTCGTGATCGGGATCCCCGAGGTGTTGGAGCTGAGGATCGCGGTCTCGGGAGCGTGCTGCTCGAATTCGGCGAAGATCTGCTGCTTCAGCTCGAGTTTCTCCGGCGCCGCCTCGAGCACCACGTCGACGTCGGCGAGTGCCGCCGCGAGGTCGTCGTGGAAGGAGATCGAGCCGCCATCGGTCTTCTCGGTGCCGAGTTTGTCGAGCACGCCGCGGGCGATCGGGACCATCCCTTCGGCTTTCTCCAGCGCCTCCTTGGAGACGTCGAAAAGCCGCACCTCGATCCCGGCGCGCTCCAGTACGGCTCCCATCCCCGGTCCCATCGTCCCGGTCCCGATCACCGCCGCTCGCTCGATCCCATTCATCCTCAAGCCTCCTTCTTGCTTGTCTTGATCCCGAGGCCCCGACGGCACAATTCGCGCACCCAGGCGTCCCAGTATTCGTTCACCAGAAAGTCGTCGTACTTGCGTCGATTGAGGTCGCCGAGCATCCCCGCCTCGATCGGGCGGGGATTGCCGAGGGTGGCCGCGATCGACTGCAACATCACCGCCCGCTCCAGGGTCACGGCGCTCAGCACCAGCCAGCGGACGTCGGCACCCGCAACCAGCACGCCGTGGTTGCGCATCAGCACGGCGCGGTTGTCGCCGAGCGCCTCGGCGACTTCCTCGGCCTGGCTGACCTCGGTGACCAGGTCGGCGTCCTCGAAGGTCGCGACCCCGCGGTCGAAGAGCACCGCGTCGTGGGTCAGGTGCAGGAGCGGCGCGTCGGTGGCGCCGAGCGCGGTCGAGTAGGGCGGGTGACCGTGCGCGACGGCGGTGACGTCCTCGCGCCGCCGGTAGACCTCGGTGTGGAGGACGGTCTCCAGGTGCATGTCCGGCGTCGCGCCCTCGGGATGGTTGTCGAGGTCGACCGCGATCACGTCCTCGGGCTCGATCTCGGCCAGAGTCAGGCCGCGGCGCTTGATCCAGATCCGCCTCGGGTTGCCCGGGTCGCGGGCGCTGACGTGGCCGAGCGTGAGGTCGCGGTAGCCGTGCTCGGCGAGGATCCGACAGGCCCAGGCGACTTCGCTGCGCAGCTCTTCGACCTCACGCTCCGTCAGCGCCGTCGCCATCAGCCCGCTCCCTCGCGGCGCTCGGTCGGCGGGTAGTCCGGGTGGGGGAAGCCGAACACCATCGCGACGTCCGCCTCGGAGTCGTTGACGACCGCGTGCCAGGTCGACGGCGGGATGTGGATCGCGTCGCCGGCGCTGAAGCGGACCTCGCCCGCGTCGGTGTCGAGGCGGCCGCTGCCGCTCACCACGTAGGCGACCTCCTCGGTCTCGTGCGAGACCGAGGCCAGGACCGTCCCCGGCTTGAACACCGAGTAGCCGAGCGAGCTGACGTTGCCGCCGACCGCGGCGCCGGTGATCAGCATCCGGCTCCAGCTGCCGCCCGGCAGGTCGATCGTCTCGACCCCCTCCAGCGGCACCACGCTGATCCCGGCTTGACTCATCACAAATCCTCCCGCTTCGCTCCCGGCGCGAAGAACCAGAGATGCACGCTTGGTCGCTCCGCGCTCACAGCGCCCACTCCCCGTCTTTGACGATGTAGGTCCCGTCGTCGACGATCTGCAGGGTCGCGTTCAGGATCACGCCGTCGAGGTGGAGCGAGGAGACGTTCTGCCCGCCGGGGTAGGAGAGGTGGTTGTCGCCGAGGGCAAAATGGACGGTGCCGACCCGGCCCTTCTCGGAGGGCGTGCCGAACGGCGCCACCTCGGACACGCCGAAGGCGAACTCGCCGGTGATGTCGGCGTTCTCGACGCCCTCGATCACCTCGCGCAGGCGACGGGCGTCCTCACCGCCCTCGATCTTCACCGCGTGGCCCTTCTCCATCGTCCAGGTGATCGGCTCGTTGACCTGGCCCGGCAGGCCGATCCCGAGCATCACGCCGTCGACGACGATCGTCCCGTCGGTGCCGTCCTCGACCGCGGCGAAGGCGACCTCGGCCCACAGCGGCAGCGGCCCCATCATCTGTCCCCGCTCCTTGATCGAGGTCACCTCGAGCGCCGGCCGTCCCTCGATCGTGACCGTCACATCGGTGCCGTTGGGCGAGGTGACGCGGCACTGCTTCTTGCCCTCGAGCGCGGCGATCGCAGCTTCGGCGCGACGGGTCGAGTTGAGGATCTTCTCTTTCGTCAGCCCCCATTCGCCCATCCCGGGCTCGACCGAGCAGATCTTCGCCCGGTTCTTCAGCGACTCGCCGATCGCCGGCACGTGGCAGAAACGGTTCGCCCACTCGAGGTTGGTGACGACGATGATCTCGTCCGAGGCGACCATCGCCTGGTGCAGGTTCTTCGGCGGCGCCATCGGAAAGCTGGTGTCGGCGCGGCCGCGCTTGACCTGGGCTTCGTTGTCCATCACGACCGGCCAGGCGCCGCGATCGAGCGCCACCTCGGCCAGGGCGTCGGCTTCGACCCGGTGCTCGTTGTCGCAGATGATCGTCACCACGTCGTCGGGCTCGACCGACATGCAGACGTCGATCACCAGCTCGGCGTCGTTGCGGATCTCCTCAGCGGTTGGCATTTCTCCACTCACCTCGCCATCTCGCGTTCGAACGCGGGTAGGACTTCGCTTGCAAATCGCTCCACCTGGCCGACCTGATCGAGGTCGCCGAAGCGACAGATGAAGTGCGTCACGCCGCGGTCCGCGAACTCGCGCAGCCAGGCGGCGATCTGCTCCGGCTCGCCCACCGGACCCCAGTTGGAGAGGTCCATGTTCTGCGAGAGCTCCGGGTAGTACTTGGAGATGTATTCGTCGAAGGCGACGTTCGCGCTGGCCTCCGAGTCGCCGACGTTCATCGTCACCTGGTAGGCGACCTCGTAGTCGGCGAAGTCCTTGCCCAGCTCGGCGGCGGCCTCGGTCAGGTAGCCGATCTGCTCGGTCAGCTCCTCCGGGTGCTGGGCGCGGCAGCAGGTCATCCAGCCGTCGCCGTACTCGATGATGCGCCGGCAGGCGCGCTTCATGATCCGCACCATCCGCTCGTCGCGGGACTCGTCGATCAGGCGCGGGTTGGAGACGATCCAGGTCGGCGGCGGCTGCTGGATCGGCATCAAGGGCACCATCTCGGTGCCCGAGTGGAAGGCGATTTCGTCGTAGTCGAAGAACTCGCCGTGGAAGTCGACCTTGCCCTCGGTCCACAGCGTGCGGAGGATCTCGAGCCCCTCCTCGAAGATCGTCGCCCGCTCCTTGAACGGCAGGCCGAGCGCCTTGTACTCCTGGCGGACCCGCACTTCGGCGCTGCCCATGCAGGGGCCGAAGATCGTCCGGCCACCGGAGATCTGATCGAGCGTCGACCACTCCATCGAGAGGACCAGCGGGTTGCGCTGGGTGCTGATCAGACAGGCGGTGCCGAGGCGCACCCGCTCGGTCCGCTGGGAGATCGCCGAGAGCAGCGAGATCGACTCGTAGCGGGGCTTGGAGAAGAGGCTGTCACCGACCCAGACCGAGTCGAAGCCGAGCCGCTCGACCCGGGCGGAGAGGTCGAGCAGGGCGGGCAGGTCGTAGTCGGGCGCGATCAAGGGCTCCCGGTTGTTCAGGTTGACGCCGAACTCGACCTTGCGCTTGCGCTCTGCGTTCACTGCTCCTCGCTTTCTTCCGCGGCCGTCAGGGCGGGCTGGGGCAGCTCCCCCTCGCCGGCCTCGATCCGCTGGGGAATCTCGATGTGGTTGGCAAGCAGTCGCGCCGCCTCGTCGGGATCGCCGGCTTCGATCGCGGCGAGAATCGCGGCGTGTTCGTCGGGCGAGGAGTCGGTAGTTCCGCGCAGGGTCAGCGAGCGGGGCAGGTAGCGGCCCATCTGCGCCATCAGCAGCCGGTAGTGCTCACCCAGTTTGGCGTTCTTGGACGCATCGACGATCTGCTGGTGGAAGGCCGCGTTGGCATCGAAGAACTCGGTGGTTTCGTCGTTGGCGACGAACTCGCTCATTTCCTCGTGCAGCTCGCGCAGGCGATCGACCTCCTCTGCTTCGATGCGCGGCACAGCCAGCCGGATCGCGAGCGTCTCGAGCGCCTCCCGCACCTGGTAGGCCTCGATGAATTCCTCGTCGGTCAACTCGGCGACGATCGCGCCGCGGCGCGGCGTGACCTTGACCAGGCCTTCGCTCGCGAGCTTGCTGAGCGCCTCGCGGATCGGCCCGCGGCTTACCTCGAGCTCGGCCGACAGGGCCAGCTCGTTCAGCTCCTGGCCGGGGCTCAGGCGGCTGGAGAGGATCTCCTCGCGAAGGTGGTCGAAAACCTGCTCGCGCAGGGTCTTGTTGCGGACGCCGGGCGATTTCGTACCGCGCCCGTCGGTCTCGTTGGCTGCCATTTCAGCGCGCTCCTCTTACGTAGGGAAGTGCAAGTGCGGGAGGTAGATACGAGCGCCGGCCGAAGATGACCAGCGCCACCATCACCGCGATGAACGGCAACATGTTGATCAGGTCGGTGGAGATTTCGATGCCCGCCAGCTGCAATGCCGTGGTGATCGAGAGCGAGATGCCGAAGAGGAGCGAGGCGAGCGCCACCCAGATCGGCTTGCCTCGTCCGAGCATGCAGATGACGATCGCCATGTATCCCTGCCCCTGGGTCATGAAGGGGGTGAAGACGCCTGCTCCGACGATCGCCAGGAAGCCGCCGCCGAGGCCGGCGAGGGCGCCGGTCGAGAGCACGGCCCAGCTGCGGGTGGCGACCACGCTGACCCCGGCAGCGTCGAGCGCCTCCGGCTTCTCCCCCGCGGCGCGCAGGTTGAGGCCGACGTTGGTGGCCCGGAAGAACCAGGTGAGGAAGAGCGCGAAGAGGATGCCGAGGTAGACGAGCAGGTTCTGCTCGAACAGCCCCGGGCCGATCACCGGGATCTTGTGGAGGAGGGGGATCGAGGTCGTCGGCGTCGCCCCGAGGCGCGGGTAGGTGGTGCCGAACTGGGCACCCTGCAGCACGCTGGTTATCCCCTCCCCCGCCAGGGTTATCGCGATCCCGACGACGATCTGGTCGAGGCCGAGCCAGACGCAGAGGACGATCATCACGAGGCAGGCGAGAATGCCGCCACCGGCGCCGCCGAGAAAGCCGAGCCAGGTCGAGTGCAGGTAGTAGGCGACGACGAAGCCGGTGTAGGCGCCGAGGATCATCATCCCTTCGATCCCCAGGTTGAGCACGCCCGAGCGCTCGGAGATCGCCTCGCCGCAGGCGGCGAGGAGGAGCGGGATGCCGGCGATGACGCCGCCGGAGATCAGCGCCGTGAGGACGTCCTGGTGGAAGAGGTTGCTCACCGCGCCACCTTCTTCGGCGTCTCGCCTGCCTCCGCCGCCGCCCCGTCCTTCTTCCTGCCGGGCAGCCGCAGCGCCTCCCGCAGCCCGTTGGTGAGATAGCTCTGGCCGAGCGAGCGACGGCGGCCGAGGAACTCGATCACCGTCATGAAGAGCAGGATCAAGGCGACGAGGACGAGGAGGAAGTCGGTCGGCAACCCGACTTCCTGGGTCGCCAGGGTGCCGCCGGTCGAGAGCACGGCGAAGAAGGCGATGAACGGGATCACGACCAGCGGGTTCAGCCGGGCGAGGAAGACGAACGGGATCACCGTGTCGCCGTAGGCCGGGTTCCAGTTGGCGCGGATATAGCCCCAGACGCCGAGGATGTCGGCCGCCGCGGCGAGCCCGATCAGCAGGCCGCTGAAGAAGAAGCTGGTGATGATCAGCTGCTTCACCTGGATGCCGACGTGGCGGGCGGCGCGCGGGTTGGCGCCGAGCACGTCGACCTTGAGGCCGAAGGAGGTGCGCGAGATGGCGAAGTAGACGACCACCGCGGCGGCCAGCGCGACCAGCACGCCGATGTGGACTTTCGTGCCCGGGATGTGGGGCAGCATCTTGTCGAGTTCGAGGACCTTGGTCTGGGCGATGTTCACGCTCGGGTCCTGGAAGGGCCCTTTGATCAGGATCTGCGCCAGGCCGACCCCGATGAAGGACATCATCAGCGTGGTGATGATCTCGTTGGTGTCGTAGAAGGCCTTCAGCAGCGCCGGCACGATCGTCCAGATCGCGCCGACCAGCCCGGCGACGACGAAGAGGATCAGGAAGGCGAGCCCGAGCGGCAGGTCGTTGACCAGCGAGGGCGCCAGCCCCGAGATGATCGCCGCCGAGAGCAGGAACTGGCCGTTGTAGCCGAGGTTCCAGATGTTGGCGCGGAAGGCGATGATCAGGCCGACCGCGATCAAGAGCAGCGGCGCCATCCGTTTGGCGCTTTCCTGCCAGGCTTTGTTCTGCGCCCCGTGTTCCCAGACCGACGAGTAGAAGGCGAACGGGTTGTGGCCGAGGATCAGCAGCAGGACGCCGCCTGCGACCAGCGCCAAGAGCACCGGCACCAGCGAGCGGATCACCGTGTCGATCGCTTTGCCGACCGCGCCGGAGCGATCGCCCGCGCGGTTCGGGACCTCGACCTCGGTCAGCAGTTCGTTGCCGGGGACGGTGCTCACTCGGTGCCCTCCGCGCCGGCTCCGGCGAGGCTCAGGGAGACGTCGCCGATCATCATCCCGCCGATCCGCTCGGCCGCGCCCGGGCCCGGCTCGGCCTCGCCCACGAGGCGACCGCGGGAGAGGACGACGATCCGGTCGGATACCTCGAGCAGCTCGTCGAGGTCGGTCGAGATCACCAGCGCGGCCTTGCCGTCGCGCATCTGGCGGATCATCTCCCGCACCCCGAGGGTCGTTTTCAGGTCGAGGCCGTAGGTCGGCTTATGGAAGACCACGACTTTGGCTCCGAAGGAGAGCTCGCGGGCGAGCAGGACTTTCTGCATGTTGCCGCCGGAGAGGGTCCCGGCGCGGGTCTCGACCCCGGGGGCGCGGACGTCGAACTGCTCGCAGAGCTCTTCCGCCCGCGCGTCGATCGTCCCCCTGCGGATGCTGCCGTAGCGCCAGTAGGGCGCTTGGCCGATCCGCTTCAAGAACAGGTTCAAGGAGATGCTGAGGCTGCCGACGATCCCTTCGCCGATCCGGTCGTCGGTCAGGTAGCGCAGCCCGAGCTTCTCGCGCTTCAGCACGTTCAGCCGATCGACCGGGGCGCCGAAGAGGCGGATCTCGCCCGCGGTCAGGCGCCGCTGCCCGCTGATCGCCTCGGCCAGAGCCCGCTGGCCGTTGCCGTCGACCCCGGCGACCCCGACCACCTCGCCCTCGTGCACGACGAGGTCGATGTCGGCGACGCCCGGGTCGGTGCCCTCGCCCGGCGCCGCCACCCCGGCCAGCTCGAGCAGCGGCTCGCCCACGGCGGCCTTCGTCGCGCGGGCGTGGGCCTCGACCGCCTCGGCCTCGCCGAGCCCGACCCGGAGCTCGCCGACGTCGGCGAGATCGGCGGCGGCGCTGCCGAACATCATCTCGATGACGATCTCCTCGAGCTTGTCGGGCGGCGTCGAGGAGACCGCGGCGGCGTCGAGGGTCCCGACCATGCGGCCGCGCCGCAGGACCGAGATGCGGTCGCCGAGCGAGACCGCCTCGTGGAGCTTGTGGGTGATGAAGATCGTCGCCAGGCCGTCGGCTTTCAGCCGCGCCAGCACGGTGTAGAGCTCGTCGACCGCCTGCGGCGTCAGCATCGAGGTCGGCTCGTCGAGGATCAGCAGCCGCGAGCCCCGCCACAGCGCCTTGATGATCTCGACCTGCTGCTGGCGGCCGAGCGCCAGGTCGGCGGCGCGGGCCTCGGGGTCGACGTCGACCCCGAGCAGCGCCCCGAACTCCTCCAGCCGCGCCCGGGCGGAGGCGGCGTCGAGCAGCAGCTTGCCGGAGTCGCCGAGCATCAGGTTCTGCAGCACGGTGAGCGCCGGGATCAGCGTCGAGTGCTGGTAGACGGTGCCGATGCCGATGTCGAGCGCCTTGCGGGGCGAGTCGATCCGCACCGGCTCACCGTCGACCAGGATCCCACCGGAGTCGGGGGTCTGGATGCCCGAGAGGATCCCCATCAGCGTCGACTTGCCCGCCCCGTTCTCGCCGAGCAGCGAGTGGACCTCCCCGGGGCGGACGTCGAAGCTGATGTCGTCGTTGGCGAGGACGCCGGGGAACGCCTTGGTGATCCCCTTCACCTCGACCACGGCGGAGGTGACGGCAGGACTCATCCCGCCGTCACCCGGTGCCGTCCTCGGGGCGATCGGATCATTCGTTCAGCGCGGCTTTCGCGGCGCCGATCGTGGTCGCTTCCGGCACTTCGATCTTCCCGGCCAGGATTTCTTTCTTGGCCTTTTCGATTTCGCTCCAGACGGAGCTCGGGATGTGCTTCGTCTTCAGCAGCGAGATGCCGCCGTTTTCGAGGTTCAGGTCATAGGCTTCTTTGCCGAACGTGCCTTCTTCGATCTGTTCGACGAACGTTTTGAAGGCGGTGTCGAAGGTCCACAGGACCGAGGACAAAAGGACGCCCTTCTTGTCGATCGGCGTCATGTCGCCGATGTCGCCGATGTACCAGACCTTGTTCGGCGAGTTGGCGGTTTCGATCGCCTGCAGGTAGCCGAACGAGGCACCGTCGCCCATGCCGAAGATCACGTCGGCGCCTTCGGCGATCATGCTGGTCACCACGCGCTTGCCGCCCGCAGCGTCGTCATAGCCTTCGGCGCTGATCTCGGCGAAGGAGATCGGCATGCTCGGGTCGACGGAGTGAACTCCCGCCGCGTAGCCACCGGTCATCTCGAACCAGTTGGTGTCGGAGGCTGAGATGACGACGCCGACCTTGCCGCTTTTGGTCGTTTTCGCGGCCAGGATCCCGGCCAGGTAGGCACCTTCCTGGCTCGAGGTGATGATGCTGGTGAGGATGCCCGGCTTGACCTCGTTGGCGATGTCGTAGGTCACCGTCGGGACTTCGAATTCTTCGGCGACCCGTTTGGCGGCCGTGTCGTAGCCGCTCGCCTGGGCGATCAGCAGACCCGGTTCCTTTTCCGCCATCTGGCGGAGGACGGTTTCCGTCTGTTCGTAGCCGATGTCGGTGGTCTGTTCGAGTTCGGCCCCGATTTCTTCAGCGACTTTTTCCGCCGCCGTGACGCCTTGTTCGTTCCAGCCGTAGTCGTTGGCCTTGGCCGGCGTGGCGATGGCGATCTTTTCGACGCTGCTGCCTGATCCGCCGCCTTCTTCTTCCTTTTCTTCGCCCGAGGCTGCCGCTTCCGCTTCGCCTTCGGTCGATTCCGTGGCTTCGGTGCTGCCGGAGCTTGAGCTGCCGCCACCGCCACACCCGGCGACAAGCCCGGCGAGCGCGAGCAGCGCGAGCACCAGCACCGTCGCCAGTGGCATCGAGAGCTTCTTCTCTTTGGGGCCTTGCATCTGGACCGATCTCCTCCGTTCCCCGTTCAACGCGCGATCGCGCCCAAAAAAGGCGCGGTGCGTCAGGTCGTTTTCCCTTCCAGTACGGCTGACGACCGCATTCATATTGTGTGAACTGCTAGTTGTCAACAGTAGACCGCTAACAACATTTGCGCTACGGTCGCGACATCCGATGAGTCCCGACGGTTCGATCGCCAAGGGCGCCGGCGGCAGGCGCCGCCCGCGCACCAGGCCGCTGCTCGCGGGTATGGCCCTCGCCGTGCTGCTGGGCGCCGCGCTGGTCCTGGTGCTCTCGAGCTCGGGCTCCGCCGAGGCCGTCACCTCGAACGAACCGCAGATCAAGCGCCAACTGGTCGAACGCCTGCACGAGCACGCGCTCTACCCCCACTGGGTCGTCTGCGTCCATAACGGGCGAGAGTTCGAGGGCGCCGCCGTGGTCCGCTGCAACGTCAACTACGGCGACCCGCACATCGAAGCGATCTGCGGGGTGCTGCGCGGGGGCGCGCTGGTGACCAACCACGACGAAGCGGCCATCCCCTGCGGTCCCGACCGGCGGGGATGGCACCCCTCGGTCAAGACCTACGGATAGGCCGTCCGATACCCGACACCACGCCCCCAGGGCAAGAGGAGGAGCAAATGCACGAAGCCGACTTCACCCTGAGCGCCGGCCCGACGATCGCGTCGAGCCGGGTCCGGGAGGCGCTGGGACGGCCGATCCCGTTCGACTACGACCCCTCCTTCCTGGTCGAGTTCAAAACTACCGAGCGGCTCGCCGCGGACCTCTTCCGCACCGCCAAGGACGTGGTGATGATGCAGGGCGAGGCGGTCCTGGGCCTCGAGGCGACGGCGCGGGCCGTCGTCCATCCCGGGATGAAGTGCCTGAACCTCGTCTCCGGCGTCTACGCCGCCTGGTTCGGCGATTGGCTGCGCTCCTACGGGGCCGAGGTGACCGAGGTCACGGTGCCCTACGACGAGGCGATCGATCCGGCCGAGGTGAGGGCGGCGATCGAAGGGATGGGCGAGGTCGAGCTGGTGGCCCTGGTCCACTCCGAGACCCCGAGCGGGATCGAGAACCCGCTCTCGGAGATCGCCCCGATCGCCAAGGAGGCCGGGGCGTTGATGTACGCCGACGTGGTCTCCGCGCTCGGTGGGACCGCGGTCGAGATCGACGAGTGGGGAGTCGACATCGCCGTCGCCGGTTGCCAGAAGTGCCTCGGCGGGCCTCCCGGGATCTCCCTCTGCGTGGTCAGCGACGACGCCTGGACGGCGATCGAGGCGAACCCGGCGGCCCCCCGGGGGACGTTCGTCTCGTTGCTCGACTGGCGCGAAACCTGGCTCGCCAGCGAAGGGAGGAAGTTCCCCTACACGCCGTCGGTCAGCGATGTCCGCGGCGTCCACGCGGCGATCGCGGAGTGCCTCGACCATGGCCTCGAGGAGGTGATCGCACGCCACGCGGCCGCCGCCCGCGCCTGCCGTCTCGGAGCCGAGGCGATGGGCCTGGAGCTCTGGCCGCGGAGCCACGACTACGCCGCCAACTGCGTGACCGCGATCCGCTGCCCCGACGGCGTCGGCGTGAGCGAGACCCTGGCCCACATCCGCGACCGCTACGGGGTGATGCTCTCGGGCGGCTACGGCGAGCTGACCGAGAAGGTCTTCCGGATCGGCCACATGGGCACCGGCTCGCGCTCGCTCTTCCCGCTCGTCTCGGTCGCCGCCCTCGCCCGCGGGCTGGCCGACCTCGGGGTCGAGGTCGACGTCGGCGCGGCGACCGCGGCGACGCTCGGGTCGCTGTCGGAGAGCGGCGCCGCGGTGACCGCCTGAGGCTGCAGGGGGAGGTCGTGGGCGAGCTCGGCGCGGCGATCATCGATGCCGCCCGGCGGCGGCGCCCGAAGCTGGTCGAGATGCTGGCGGAGATCACCGCCATCGATGCCCCGAGCGGCGACCGCGAGGCCTTGGCCGCGCCGGCCGCGCTGTTGTCCTCGTGGCTGGAGGAGCTCGGGGCCCGGACGAGGACCCGGTCCACCCCGGCCGGTCCGCTGATCGACGCGACCTACCGCGAGGGGGACGACGCCCCGGTCCTCGTGCTCTGCCACCTCGACACGGTCTGGCCGCTCGGCACCGCCGCCGAGCGGCCCTTCCGGGTCGAGGGTGAGGTCGCCCGCGGACCCGGCGTGCTGGACATGCGCGGCGGCATCGTCGCCTGCCTCGGCGCCCTGGCGACGCTCGGCGAGCTCGACCTCCGACCGCGACCGGTCCGCCTCTTGATCACGCCGGACGAGGAGACCGGCAGCGAGGCTTCGCGGGAGGAGATCGTGGCGGCGGCCCGAGCCGCTGCGTTGGTCCTGGTGCCGGAGCCGGCGCTGGCGGACGGCTCGCTGAAGACGGCGCGCAAGGGATGGCTCCTCCTGCGCCTCCGCGCCCACGGCGTCGCCGCCCACGCGGGGCTCGAGCCAGAGCGGGGCGCGAGCGCGGTCGACGAGCTGGTGGCGGCGCTGACGACGCTGCAAGGGCTTCGCGACGAGGAGGGCGACACCACGGTCAACGTCGGGCTGCTCGACTCCGCCAACCCCGCGAACGTGGTGGCCGAGCTGGCCACGGCGACGATCGACCTGCGGTTCACCGAGGCGGCCGGGGAGCGGGCGGCACGCGGCGCGCTCGCCGCCCTCGCCGCGCGCGATCCCAGGGCCCGGCTCGAGGTCACGGAGCTGCACTCCCGCCCGCCGCTGATGCGGACCGAGGCGAGCGCTGCCGCCGCGGCGCGGGTACGCCGGCTGGCCCGCGACCTCGGCATCGCGGCGATCGGCGAGGGCGCGGCCGGAGGGGTGAGCGACGCCAACCTCGCCGCCCTCGCCGGAGTGCCGATCCTCGACGGGATCGGCCCGGTCGGCGGCGGCGCCCATGCCCGCGACGAGTGGGTCGAGCTGGGCTCGCTGGTCGAGCGGAGCGCGCTCATCGCCCTGCTGCTTGCAGACGACCAAGACGAGACGGAAGCGAGGTGAATCCGATGCCTGACCGAACCGAGCGTGACGACCAGATCATCGCCGCCGTGGCCGCGCAGCGGCCGCAGATCGAAGCGACCATCGAGTTCGTTCACGACCACCCGGAGCTGGCCCACGAAGAGCGACGGTGCGCCGCTCACCTGGCCGACCTGCTCGGCTCCCGGGGCTTCGCGGTGGAGATCGGCGTGGCCGGGATGGAGACCGCCTTCACCGCCCGGCTCGCGGGCGGCCGGCCCGGCGCCCGGGTCGGGCTCGCGGCGCTCTACGACGCCGTCCCCGCCGTCGCCGAGGACGGCGGCGTCCGCGCGGTCCACTCCTGTGGGCATGGGCCGATCGCCGGCGCCGTGACCGGGGCGGCGCTGGCGCTGGCGGGGCTCGACGGTGGCTTCGCCGGAGAGGTCGTCGTGGTCGGCTGCCCTGCCGACGAGATCCACGCCCCCCAGACGGTCGAGCGCGGCGGCGGCAAGCTCCTCAGCGCCGAGGCCGGCCTCTGGGACGAGTTCGACGCGGCGCTCTACGCCCACCCGGAGTTCAAGGACACGGTCTGGCGCCGCTCGCGCTGCATGCGCCGCCATTTCTTCTCCCTCTTCGGCACCCGCAGCCTGCGCGATGACGTCGACCAGCCGCCGATCGAAGCGATCGGCGGCCTCCTCGATGCGTGCGGCGCGATCACCCGCAACGATCTGATGGTGGAGAGCATCGAGCTCGACGGCGACGTCGAGGAGGACACCGGGCTGGCCCTGCGCGGCTCGCTCCTCTTCTTCGGCGACGACGAGCCCGCGATCACCGCCAACTTCGACCGCATCGCCGCCGCCGTCCCGGAGCTCACCTGGCATCCCGGCCCCTTCGTCGCCGGAGTCCGTCCCGACGATCAAGTCGCCGCCGCCGTCGCCGACGCCTTCGCCGCCATGGGCCGAGACTTCGAGCCCGAACCCGGCATGCTCCCGTTCGCCACCGATTTCGGCAACATCACCCAACGCGTGCCCGCGGCCCTGATCGGCATCGGCCGCCCCGATGGCTGGTCCTTCCACACCGACGAGGGCGCCGAGCAGTTCGCCTCCACCGCCGGCATCGAGGCCGCGATGCAGATCGCCACCCTCCTTGCCCTCGCCACCACGCGCATCACGGACGCGACCAGATAGACCAACCCGATCCGCAAGCGAACGAGAGCGGGAGCGACGGGGGTCGAACCCGCGTTTGTCACCTCGCTGATAGAGATCAGATTGTGAAGAGCGACCCGATCCGGCGCTATCCGCTCAGCCTGCGGTGGGCGATCTCATAGACCGTCGGCCGGGTGGACCCGGCGGGTCGAAGGCGACCGGCGCGAAGCCCTCTTGGGCGGCACCGCCTCAGCCCTCGCCGTCGGGAGGCCTCACGGCCCCGTGGGCGGCCTCGAACTCGGCGAGCGTCGCCGGCTCATGCCCGAGGCGCTCCATGATCGCCCCGGCGGAGGTGTCGGGGGCCACGAGAAGGCGGCCGTCGGAGCGACTCTCCTCGACGACGTAGGAACCCTCGATGTCGCCGCTCAGCTTGACGTGAGGCTGCCCCACATACGGGATGATCGCAGAGCGCTCAGTCGAGGTCGGCTCCACAGTCTGGAGCGCCTCGACCCGCCTGACCACCCACACCTCGACGTGCCCGGCAGATGGGACTCCCAGGTGACGGAGCCAAGGGCTATGCCGCCCAGAGATCAAATCCGGCGCATTTAGCTGACTTCAGGCCCGTCGAAGGGGGTGAATCGCGGGCCGCGCGAGCCTTGACAGGGAACGACCGAGAGGGGAGAGCAATGGCCTGGACCAGCGGTGACTTCGATGGACGGCTGACCGCGAGGGCAGCGGTCGCCTTTGTCTTCGGAGAGGAGTACACGGAGCGGCATCTGCTCGATCTGGCGAGGGACGGAGAGATCGTCTACGCCGCCCTGAGGAGCGAGGACCTACAGGAGGCATGGGGACTCGTCCTCGTCATCAAGCGCGAAGGAAAGCGCCTTCACGTCAAGCGGATCAGCGAGGACATGGGTCCATACGACGACCGCTGCCCCAAGAGGATCCTCGACCTGCTCAGCGAGCCGAGCAACGAGTGGGCGCGCGACTGGCGCCGCCGCTGCCTGGCTCGAGCGGCCGAATCGAGAGCGGAGCCTTGATGGGGTAGGGCACTACCGCGAAGCGGCTTCCAGCTCCGGCAGGAGCTTCATCAGATTGCGCTTGCGCCTGTGCCGCTCCCGAACCCCCTCCAGGTAGACGGGGAACTCATCGCCATGCCCGGTGCGCTCCATCAGGTTGCGGACCTTGGCGAGCATGTCGGTGGCCGCGCGGTAGTCGGCCTTCCTCTTGCGTTCGATCGTCGGCTCGACCTGCTCGCGGTAGATGATCATCGCCTCCCATGGTTCGCCCTCCTCGAGAGCCTCGGCCAGCGCCAGCCAGACATCCTGTTGGCAGCCTCCCTCCCGAGCATCGGCGAGCGCGGCGTCCAGGTCGCCCTCCCAGAGGCGGACGCGAACGAGCTCGGTCGCGTCGCGGTGAGACCAGCCGTATCCGCGCACCCGCCGCTCGTCCTGGGCGGCGGCGATCCGCTCGCGCAGCAGGTCGAGGGCACGGCGGCGGACATCAGCCCACGTCCCCGCCTCCTCCGCATAGGGCTTGAGCATCTCGAGGTAGCCGAGTCCGGGATGCGCCTCGTACAGGCTCCAGATCAGCTCCGCCGCCCGCGCGTGCTCTCCGCGCCCGCGCCTCGCCGCGGCGAGAAATTCGACGAGGCGGGAGTCGCCGCCGGGGAATGCCTCGATCCCTCGCTCGGCCCACTCGATGGCGTCGTCGTCGCGGCCGGCTCCGTCGTATACCTCGGCGATGCGGAGAAAAGAGTAGGGCGAGGAGAGATCGCAGGAGAGCACGGCGACCAGCTCGTCCGGATCGTCGGACTGGCTCGCCAGGAGCTCCATCACGTAGGTGATCCGAAAGCGCCTGCTGGATTCCGAATGCTCATCGTCATCGCCGCCCAGGATCGAGAACGGTGACCTTGCGAGCCGATCGTCCTGCGGCCGCAACGCCGGCAGGCGTTCCCACTCGGCTTGCACCAGCTCCGCGTAACGGCGGCGCCCGGACGCCCCCAGCAACGGCGCATAGACGTCGGCGGCGTCGTAGAAGAGCTCATAGTCGGTCGCCATCATCTGCTCGAAGAGCCGCTCGGCGAGCTGCGCGGGCACGAAATCGGCCTGCTCGCAGGCCTCGCGATGGAGGCGCTGAAGGCTGTCGAAGGCGACGCCGAGATGGCCGTCGGAGTCGTCGATCCGATCGCCGGCGCGTTCGATCGCCGCGCAGCAGTACTCGATCAACTCCACGCCCTCGACCGCATGGCCCGCGAGAACAACGTCGCGCAGGGAGGCGATCGTCGCCTCGACGGTGCGGGCGTAGTCGTAGGCCTCGGCGTAGCCGATGAAACCGCCGGGGTCGACGGCCCGGTCGATCGCGTCGCGGAACGAGGCCAGGTCGACGCCGTCCCCGCTCGTGGCGACGCGAAGGCGCAGGCGGTCGAGCAGGCGGTCGTCCTCGCCCGCCTCTGCGATCAGCAGCTCGATCAGATCCTTTTTCTTCAGCGAGCCGAGATGGTCCCTGACCTCGTCGAGCGAGATCGACCTCGGCGCGCCCTTGCCCGCCTCGAGCGCGGCGAGTCCGGTGGCGACGCAGTGCTTGCAGAAGGCGCCGCCGGCGCCCATCGGGCAGTCGCAGCGGCCGCGCAGCTCGCCGTCCTCCACCCATAACTCGACCCGGTAGCTGTGGGTGCCCTGCACGCCGGCCTCGACGCTCGCCTCGCCGCGAGTCAAACGGGAGACCTGGCCTGCCGCCGCGTAGTCGAGCCCGCGCTCATAGGAGCGCCCCCCGGCTAGGCGATGCAGGTTCCGCTCGTCGAGCAAGGTGGAGAGGGAAGTCACAAGCGACGATTCTGCTCCACCGCGCGGCTGCCACCGGCGAGCCCCGTTGTGCGTGGCGTGGCGATCCGCTAGACAGGATCGAAGGACATGACCACGAAGACCGAGAAAGGCACGGGGCGAGGTGACAAGGCACCGGACCTGGTGGTGGTCGCCGCGCTGAAGAGCTGGGCTTGCGCCGAGTGCTCCGGCACCGGCAGCCTTTTGACGATGGACGACGCGGGTCCGCTCTGCCTGAGTTGCGCCGACCTCGATCATCTCGTGTATCTGCCGGCCGGCGACGCGGCCCTCACGCGGCGCGCGAAGAAGGCAAGTGGCCTCACTGCCGTGGTCGTGCGCTTCAGCCGCGCCCGACGCCGATACGAGCGGCAGGGCATCCTGGTCGAGGCGGATGCCCTCGACCAGGCCGAGCGCGCGTGCTTGGCCGACGAGGCCTCGCGAGAGCGACGCAGATTGCGGGAGCGAGAGCGTCGGGCCGAGGGGGATACAAGGCTCCGGGTACGTGCGACAACCGAGATCCTCCGCCACTACCCGAGTTGCCCGCAGGATCGAGCCGAGGAGATCGCCCGACACGCCTTCGCCCGTGGCAGCGGGCGCATCGGACGAAGCGCCGCCGGGCGCGATCTCGACCCGACCGCACTGGACCTCGCCGTGACAGCCGCGGTTCGACACGTCGACACGCCCTACGACGAGCTGATGATGAACGGTGTGGGCCGACTGGAAGCGCGTGCCCGGGTTCGGCCCGAAGTCGAGCAGGTCATCGCCCGATGGCGGGAACCGTCGGCGCGGGCCGGCTGAGAGGATGCAGCGGCACTCGGGTGGGTGATCCCATTCTGCTACCGTAATGGGATGAGCACCCAGATCGCCGTCCGACTCCCAGATGACCTGGTCGAGTTCGTCGACGAGGTCGTCCGCTCCGGCAAGGTGCGCAGTCGGGCGGTATTCGTGACCCACGCGCTCGAGCGCGAGCGCCGGCGCGCGCTCGCCGAACGCGACGCCCGGATCCTTGCCCAGACCGGCCCGGATCCCGAGCTCGCCGGGCTCGCCGAGTACGCGGTGGGCCTGCCTCGTGACCCCGCCTGATGCGGCCGATCCACATCGCCCGGCTCGACAAGGCGCGGCCGGTGCTGATCCTCACCCGTGAGCTGGTCCGGCCGCATCTCGCGACGGTGACGATCGCCCCTCTCACCAGCACGATCCGGGGGCTCTCCAGCGAGGTCGCCGTCGGTCCCGAGAACGGCCTCGACGGACCTTCGGTAGTGAGCTGCGACAACATCACCACCATCCCCGTGGCTGCCGTCGGAGAGCGGATCGGGCTCCTGCTCGACAGCCAGGAGCCGGCGCTGCACGAGGCGATCGTCGCGGCGTTCGATCTCCACTGATCGTCCCCGGCCGGCAAGAGCTCCGCCGGAGTGACGACGAAGCCCAGGCGATCCGCTCCCCGCCGGGCGGCGTGCGTGACCGATGCGAGCCATCGCCCGCGCTCACTTGCACGCCGACGGGCCGCAGGAACGCGGCGATGTGCCAGGAGACGTCGAGTGTCTGACGATGGCCATCGTTCCCCCGATCCCAGGAGGCTGAAAAGGCCGGCGAGGCCTCGAAGTCGTCGAGGCCCACCGGAGCAGGCCTGCCTCCGTCCACCGACCACCGGGATCAGCCGGAGCTCGGCTCCCCCTCGACCTCTGGCCAGGGGACCCCCGGCTCCTTGCGCGCGTCCTGTATCGCCCGACGATCCTCGTCGGTCAGCTCCTCGTCATCGACGGGCGCGGCGTCGAGCTTGGCCACGACCGGATCCTGGGCACGCCGAAGTAGAATCGCCGCCGCAGGCAGCGATTCATCGGGGAGCGCGTCAACAAGACGATGAAGCTCGGTCTTGGTCATGGTCTGAAGGTAGCACCGAGGCTGCCTCCAACGCTGCCCTTCTTGACCAAGGCACCACCAACCGCTGGCCCCGCTAACTCGGGGCCTCGCCATCCCAGGGATTGCTTGAGAAAGAGCCTCATGTAGACGCCCGAGAACGCCTCTTAAGCCACGCCCGAGAACAGATGCATGTCGAGTCAGCGGACGGGCGGTGGAACGGACCTTGACGGCGCACCGACAACATCGGGTGTGTTGGCGGTCCCTCGTCCTGTCCACTGAGAACGACTAGGAGCCGAAACTCTCCCGCATCTGTTCCTCCTCGAGCTTCGCCTCTGCGATCCGCTCATCGAGGCGGCGCCGGGCGAACTCGCTCAGGCGGACAAGGTTCGGGTCGTCGCTTGACGACCATTCGGCGAAGCGGTTCCCGAGGTTTTCGTAGAGCGGCACACGCGACCCAATGTAGCTGCCCGGTTCCCTTGCGGCCACCAGGGTCTCCATCATCTCCCTCGTGGGGTCGACGGCAAGGACGGCGGTGGCGTATGTCTCGAGGCGCTCCCAATCCATCGGCGCCTCCAGCAACCGGTAGATGCGTCGACGACTCGGATCCGCGGCGGCGGCCCAATCCGCGAGACGGTCCGCCAGGGTGCCGTCGTCGCCGATCACCGCCAGGCGGATCAGGGCCTTCTCCAACTGCCAGTCCGCAAGGGTCGTCTTCTCCAGTCTGCGCACGACCTCGGCTACCTCGGAGCCGTCCGTCGTCTGTCCGGCCAGCGCGATGACCTGCTCGGGCAGCGCATCCGCGAGTCCGCGCTGAACGTCCGCGGCGGCGATTTGGTCGAGGCGCCGCCAGATCCACGGCCAGACGAGTCCGAAGCCGAGCTTCTCCGTGTTCTCCAGCAGATCGGCCGCCACCTCGTCGCTCCTGGCGTCCCCTGGATGGTCGGCCGTCGCCAGCACGGCGGCCTCGATCGCATCTTTTTGCTCGGGATCGAGGGAGGGTCCGGATTCGCCGTCGGCCATTTCCTGGATCAGGTCCGCCAGCAACCAGATGCGATCCCCCTCCGAGGACATCTCGAGTGCCAGGTCCAGCTGCCAGCCGTCGAGAGCCGTGCGGTAGCGCAGCACGCGGGCCGTCGCCTCGCGGACCGGCTCCTGTCCGTCACGGGCGAGGGTCTCCATCAGTCCTCGCTGAAGCTCCTCGTCGCGTAGTTCGCTCGCTCCCCAGGCGAGCGCCACGCGGCCAGCCTCGGGCGCGCCCGTCAACCAGGTGGATGCCCTGTCTCCATCGTGGTTCAAAGCCGCCGCGATCGCCACGGCGGCGTATCGCAGAAGGGGTGAGTCGTCCTGTAGCAGGAAGTCGATTATCTCGGTCCCCCGTCCAGGGTCGACCTCCAAGGCGTGTGCGAACAACATCCCGAGCGTCGGGCCATGCGGCGGATCCTGGCCGGCAACCAGCCGTTGCTCATACCACGAACGCCACTTCGAGAGACGACTCCGTGGCTCCGGGTCGGCCAACAGGCGACCGGCATAGCGTTCGGCGACGACCCGGGCCCGTTCATGGTGGGCGGCGGCGATCTCCGGCTCGGCGAGGACGAGAAGGCGATCGATGCCGGCCGTCGAGCCCTCCAGACACTCTCACCGACCCGCCTTCCCCGTCTGTGTCACGAAGTCGGCTTCGCCGTCGCCGCCATCTACGCCGGCCGCGGCGATTGGGAGGACGCCGCGTCTGCCTACCGGGCGGCGATCGCCGCCTCGGAGCTGGTCTTCAAGGACTTCGCGACGACGCCCGCCGTACCGCGGAGACGCAGAGTCGCGGCGAGGTCGGTCGCTGGGCCGCGCTCGCCTTCTCACCGGTCAGAGAGGACGGGGAGGCGCTCGCCGTGCTCGAGAACACGCGCACCCGAGAGCTCCGTCGCCGCCTCGAGCTGGGGACGGGCGACGCGGCCCGCCTCCCGGAGGCCTCGCATGAGCTCGGGAGGATTACCAATGCGCCCTTTCCGACCTGGCCGCGAGCCCGCTCGGCAACACCCTGGGCGCCGGCCAGAGGCTGCAGGACGCACTCGCAGCGATCCGCAAGGTCCCCGGGTTGGCCGCATTCGGCATCGGCGGGGGCCCTGCGGACGTACTCGGCGCAGTCGAGCCGGGCTGGCCGCTCCTCTACGTCAACCCGACGCCGGTCGGCACGCTCCTCCTGCTCGCCACCCGCCACCCCGAAGGCAGACTCGCCGTCTCCGCTCGCTACCTCCAGGATCCGACCTCGACCATCGTCTACATGCGCCTGCTCGCCGGCGCCGACTACTCCGAGGAGAACGGGACGGCCGAAAGCTCCTCGCCGAGCTACCTCTTCGCGATCTCCGGCAATCCGACCGCTGGCCAACTACACGAGGCGGTCACCAGCACCCTCGGTTGGGCAGGCCCGCAACTCGGTCGGCCGATCGCCGAATTCCTGAGCGAGCAGGAAGCGGCCGGCGTCACCCTGGTCTTGTGCGGGCCGCTCGCCACCGTTCCGCTGGCCACCGCTCCGTGGGATGACGGTGAAGGGCCGAGTTGCCTGCTCGACCTCTTCGAGGTCCGCCATGCGCCTTCGGCGGCGCTGACGAGATCGGCCCTCGAACGCTCCCGACGGCTGGAGAATGTAGATGTCCGGCTGGTTGGCCTGGCGGATCCTCATCGGGATTTTCCGGACGGCCAGCTGCCCGGCGCCGAGCCCGAGCTGCGCGAAATCGCGAGGGTGATCGGAAGCCACGCAGACTTCGCGGTCGGCAAGGAGGCTGACGCCCGGTTCCTCAAGACGAGCGCCGGAGAAGCGACTCACCTCCACCTCGCCTGCCATGCCGGCGGCGGCGTCTTCGACTTGGAGTCGATGGTTGTCTGCCTAGCCGATGGTGACCTCCGTGCAATGGAGCTGAGCGGGTCCCTCCAGAGCCGCCTGGTCACGGTCTCGGCATGCCAGTCGGCGGTGCCGGTGATCGGCGGCCCCTCTGGAGAGGTATTCGCGACCAGTACCGCCTTCCTCGCAGCCGGCTCGGCCAGCGTCGTCGCGAGCCTCTGGCAGGTCGACGACCTGGCGACGGCGATCCTGATGACGCGGTTCTACGAGGAGATGTTCGAAGGCGGACTGCGGCCACCGGAGGCGTTGCGTCGCGCGCAGCTCTGGCTCCGCGACCTGACCGAACCTGAGACGCTCGACTACCTCGAACGCCATTCGCTGCTCCACGCCGAGCTGACCAGGCGCTCACGTGGCGGCGAGCGGCTCGGCGCGGGCGGCTCGAAGGTCAGCAGCTGGCTGACGCTCGGTCGGCCTTTTTCCGACCCGGTCTTCTGGGCGCCATTCATCGCCATCGGCGCCTGACCAGCCGCGTCTCGCAGGTCATTCCAGGCAGAGCACCTCAAGTCTCCCGCCTCGGCAGACCCCGGAAGTTTGGGCCACAGTTGTGGCCCAACGAAAACCCTTAGCACTTGAGCGCCTCCCATATCGGATAGCGCTTCGCAGAGCCAATGCACCGCAACGGGAGCGACGGGACTCGAACCCGCCAAAGAAACCCGGGGATTGAGATTCGGGAGTAGGAAGCGGGGCCGGGCTTTTCAGGAACCTGCGGCCGTGTACCGCTTTTCAGAAGTGCTGCATTTG
>JAFDWF010000125.1 GCA_018268575.1 Actinomycetota bacterium | reverse complement strand
TTGTCGCTGGAGCCGGTGATGACCAGGATCCCGTAGTAGCCGGCGACGCCGAGCAGCGCCAGGCCGACGACCAGGAGGCCGGTGACCGAGCCGCCTTTGAAGGCGACGTCGAGCGCCGGCGGCACCCCACCGCGGGCGGCCTCGGCGACGCGCGAGTTGGCGCGGACCGAGACGTTCATCCCGATGAAGCCGGTGGCGCCCGAGAGCGTCGCGCCGATCAGGAAGCCGATCGCGGTCTTGTAGTTCTGCAGCAGCAACAAGAGGATCGCGATCGGGATCGCTACCCCGGCGATGATCGTGTACTGCCGGGTCAGGTAGGCCTGTGCGCCCTCCTGGACCGCGCCCGAGATTTCCTTCATCCGGTCGTTGCCCGGCGATTTGGACAGCAGGCGCTGGGTGATCAGAAGTCCATAGGCGACCGCGGCCCCGGCGCAAACCAGTGCGACGACCACGCCGTATTCCCTCAAAAAGCTGGTCAAGTCGTTTTCCTCCGGTGGATTTTCCGGGCGGCAGCCTATATGAGTGGTCGGAGCCGAGCGCTCCGGCTATCGCTCGGACGGCCTCGATTTTCGTCGTGCGGGAGCCTCGGCGGCGCCCACGCGGGCGTAGGTGCGGGCCGTCTCGCCGACGACGCCACGGTAGACGTCCTCCAGCGGGAGGCCATCCTCGAAGGCGGCGCGCGCCCGCTCCGTCCCGTTGCGCTCGGGCAGAGTTATGTCGATCCCGATGCCGCTGCGGGCGGGCTCGGTCCACTCGAGCAGGCGCTCGAAGAGGGCTCGCGTCTCGATCTCCTCCTCCGCACGGAAGTCGATCATCTTGCCGCCCGCGCCGTAACGGATCGCGCGCCAAAGGTTCTCCTCGACTTCGCGGTCGGCCATCACCGGACAACCCTCCGCCCCGCACTCATCCAGGTCCAGAGCGATCTGCGCGACGCAGGCGACGATCAGCCCGGCGAGCGCCGTCGCCTCGTCCCCCCGCGTCTGCGCGTCACAGATCCGCACCTCGACCGTGCCGAAGCTGTGATGGGGACGGACGCTCCACCAGAGCTGCGTCGACTCGACCACGGAGTTCGTCCGTTCGAGCAGGTCGACGAACCCCGCGTATGTGTCCCAGTCGACGAACGGCGAGGGCACGCCGCAGCGGGGGAAGGTCCGGGTGAAGATCTCCGTCCGCACCGTCGCCAGGCCGGAGTCGCGGCGGTCGAGGAAAGGCGAGTTGGCCGACGCGGCCAGCAGCGCCGGCAGCAGTCCCCGCACCCGGTCGCAGACGGCGATCGCCCGGTCCGCCCCGCGCACGCCGACGTGGACGTGGAGGCTCCAGGTGTTGTTGCGCTGGGCGATGTAGCCGAGTTCTTCGCGCAGCCGGTTGTAGTGGGGCGTGTCGATGATCCGCTGGTCGAGGTAGTTGGCCCACGGGTGCGTCCCCATCGCGCCCAGTGCCAGGCCCAGCCGCTCGACCACGGCGAAGAGCCGGTCGCGCCGCTCCTGCTGGGCGGCCACCGCGTCGCCGAACGTCTCCCCGCGGCCGGAGCGGATCTCGATCTCGGAGGCGATCAGCTCCCCCGCCGCCGCCTCGGCCAGCACCTCGTCCTCGTCGCAGGCCGCCTTCACGTCCTCGTAGCGGTGGGCCAGCTCGAGCGTCTCCGGGTCGAGGATCGCGAACTCCTCCTCCAGCCCGACCGTGAAATCGGTCGAGGCCTCGAACCGCTCGCGCGCGCCGTCGAGATCGAGCGTCAAGGGATCGGGGGCCGGTCAGGCCAGGTAGAAGTACAGCGCGTACAGCAGGTCGACTGCCGGGCTCGAGGTGTGGACGGTGACCTCCGGCGGCACCTGCAGGAGCTGCTCGGAGTAGTTGAAGATGATTTTCACCCCCGCCTCGACCAGTCGGTCGGCGACCTCTTGCGCGGCGTCGGCGGGGACCGCCAGGACCCCGACCACGACCTCTTCGTCGGCGACCACCTGGGCGAGGTCGTCGCCCAGCGCCCGCACCGTCGCGTCGCCGATCTCTGTGCCGACCTTCTCCTCGTCGACGTCGAAGACCGCCACCACCCGGAAGCCATGGTCGGCGAAGATCGCCGAGGAGGCGATCGCCTGGCCGAGGTGGCCGGCGCCGAAGAGGGCGATGTTGTGCTGGCCCGCGGTGCGGAGGATCTTGCGGATCTCCGAGACCAGCGACTCGACGTTGTAGCCGACGCCGCGCTTGCCGAACTTGCCGAAGCCGGAGAGGTCACGGCGGATCTGGGTCGGGTTGATGTGGGTGTACTCGGAGAGCTCCTGCGAGGAGATCGTCTCGCGCCCCATCTTGCGCGCCTGGGTCAGCACCTGCAGGTAGCGCGAGAGGCGCGCCGCGACCCCGAGCGAGAGGCGCTCACCTTCGACCGGCAGCCCGGCTGCCTCGATCTCGTCGATCACGTCGGCCATGCCTCCACAGTATCCAGCTTGGCGCGCACGGCCGCCTCGTCGAAGAGCAGTTCGGAGGCGACGAGCCCATCGACCTCGACCACCGGGATCCGCTCCAGATGGCGGCGCAGCAGCAGGTCGTCGCTCTCGATGTCGACCTCGTGCAGCTCGAAGCGATACCCCTCCGCGTGGAGGGTGACCAGCGCCGCGATCGCCTCCTCGCAGAGATGGCAGCCGGGCCGCGAGTAGACGAGGACCTCGGTCACGCGGCCATCCGTTCGCCGGTGGCGAAGGCGTCGAAGCCGAGGTAGTCGGGGTAGGCGACGGTTTCCGACCAACGGGCGGCGGAACCGATCATCGCCGCGTTGTCGGTGCAGAGGGAGATCGGGACGAGCTTCAGCCGCACCCCTTCTCGCTCGCAGACCCGCGCGACCGCCTCGCGCAACGGCCCGTTGGCGGCGACGCCGCCGCCGAGCGCCACCGCCTCCCAGCGTCCCTGCTTCAGGCCCCGCTTGAGCTTCGCGACGAGCTGGTCGACCACCGCTTTCTGGAATGAGGCGGCAAGGTCGGCGCGGCGCTCCTCGACTCCCTCCGGGCCGAGTTCGCGGCAGCGGTAGACGAGCGCCGTCTTCAGCCCGGAGAAGGAGAAGTCGAGGCCGGGGTCGCGCTGCATCGCGACCGGCATCTCGAACGCCTCCGGGTCCCCCTTCTCGGCCTCCTTCTGGATCAGCGGCCCGCCCGGGTAGCCGAGGCCGAGCAGGCGGGCGGACTTGTCGAAGGCCTCACCCGCGGCGTCGTCGAGGGTCTGGCCGAGGATCTCGTGGCCGCTGTGGTCGCGGACCGCGGCGAGCAGGGTATGGCCGCCGGAGGCGACCAGGCAGAGGAAGGGCGGCTCGAGCGGCTCCGGCTCGAGGAAGTTGGCGGCGACGTGGCCCTGCAGGTGGTCCACGGGGATCAGCGGCAGGCGGCGCGCCGCGGCGATTGCCTTCGCGGTCGAGACGCCGACCAGGAGCGCCCCGATCAGCCCCGGCCCGGCGGTGACGGCAACGGCCTCGACCTCGTCCAGGGTCACCCCCGCCTCGCCCAACGCCGCCTCGACCACCGGCGCCGCCAGCTCTAGGTGGTGGCGCGCGGCGACCTCGGGGACGACCCCGCCGAAGCCCGCGTGGGCGGCGGCCTGCGAGGAGATCACGTTGGCGAGGATCCGCCCGCCGTCGAGCACGGCGGCGCAGGTGTCGTCGCAGGAGGTCTCGATGGCCAGAATCAATCGAGCCACATGATCAGTGCGTCCTCGCCGTTGTCGTGGTAGTAGCGGGGACGGACGCCGGCCGAGCGGAAGCCGAAGTATTCGTACATGCCGATCGCGCGGTGGTTGGAGACGCGCACCTCGAGCGTGAAGGGGAGCTTGCCGCGGCCCTCCTCGAAGAGGCGGCGGAGCAGCGCCCCGGCGACGCCCCGGGCGCGGTGGTCGGGTGAGACGGCGACGTTCATCAGGTGCCAGACCTGGTCGTAGCGCGAGCAGACCACGTAGCCGCCGAGTTCGTCCCCGCGGACCCCGGCAAGGCAGATGCCGGAGGGCTTGGAGAGCTCGAGCACGAACATCGCCAGCGACCACGGGGTCGGGAAGGAGCGACGCTCGATCGAGATCACCGCGGGCAGATCGCTGTAGGCGAGGCGGCGGACCCCGACCTCCCCGATCGGGTGGTCAGTCTGCTCTTTGGAAAGAATCTCGCTCACGCCAACGCTCCGCATCTGGAGGCCTCAGGTAGATCGGTTCGAGCGACCCGGAGCCCTTCCCCGCCGCCGCCGGCGCGCAGATGTGGCGCGCGGCGACGCGGTGGACGGGATCGGCGTCGTCCGGGATGCGGATCCCGCCGGCTCCTTCCAACTCGTGACGAAATCGTATCGCCCCCGAACCGGCAACCGAAGGGGGTGCGGACACCTGGGCCAGTCGCTCGGCGAGCGCCTCCGGGCGCATCACGGCGGGCTCCCAAAGCGTCGCGCCGTCGGCGCCGTAGAGGGCGACGAAGACCTCGCCGCGATAGCCGTCGAGGACGGCGAGCCGCTCCCCGGGGGTACCCATGGCGGCGATCCCGGCCCCGAGCGCGTCGAGCGTGGAGACGCCGCGCGCCGCGATCCCGGCGCTTACGGTCAACCCTTTGGCGGTGGCGATCCCGACCCGCAGGCCGGTGAAGGAGCCGGGACCGAGCCCGACCGCGACCAGGTCGACGCTCCCCCAGCCGCCCGCCGCGTCGGCGCAGCGCTCGACCGCGGCGAGGAGCCCGGCCGCGTGCCGCGGCCGGCCGCGCTCGTTCAGCCCCAGCTGGACCTCTTCGAGCACCTCGCCGCCCCGCCAGGCGCAGGCGGCGGTGTCGGGGGTCGCGGTGTCGAAGCCGACGACGACCGGGGGGCCCTCCTCACCGCCCTGGACGGGCACCTACTTCACGCGAAAGACGGTGGTGCCGACTTTCTTGCCGTTGACGAACCAGGTGACCTGGTGGCGGCCGACGGTCGTCGAGGTGATCTTGTTGACGTAAAGCGTGCCCTGTTCGGCTTCCTGCGGCGTTTCGGTGCAGAGGTGTTCGCGTTTCGGGAACTTCACGCAGACCGTGTATTTGACGTCGGCCTTGAGGCTCTTGAAGAAGGCGCCCTTCTTGCTGCCGACCGGGCAGACGTGGGCGGGCTTGGCCTTGCGCGAGAGGCCGCAGGCGACGTAGTGCTTGTAGGCGGGGGTCCCGGCGCTCGAGGAACTGACGCCGATCAGCAACCCGGTCACCAAGGCGGCCAGTGCCAATGCCGACAGCGTTCCCTTCTTCATCCGTGAACCCCTCCTGTCTCGATCCGCATTTCGTCAACCATTCAGCGTCGCTTCGGTAACCCCTGCCAGGGCCGTCCGCTGCGGTTCGATGCTAGAGGATCGATCCCTGATCTCCGCCTACCCGGATGGCGTGCTAATCGACCACCTCGATCGTCCGGCGCTCCTCGCCCGCGTGCGCGAGTCGCACCTCGAGGGCGGGCCGGCCGAGCCGCTCGGCGCCGGCGGCGGGCCACTCGACGAAGGCGACCCCGTCGGGGCCGAGGTAATCGTCGAGCAGCGCCGGGTCCTCGCCCTCCATGTCCTCCAGCCGGTAGAGGTCGAGGTGGGAGATCGGCAGTCGACCGCCGGCGTAGCGCCGGCCGATCGTGAAGGTCGGCGAGGTGACCGGCTCGACCACGCCGAGGGCGCGAGCGGCGCCGCGGATCAGCGTCGTCTTCCCCGCCCCGACCTCGCCCGAGACGATCACCAGGTCACCGGGTGAGATCTCCGCCGCGAGCGCCGCCCCGGCCGCTTCGGTCTGCGCGGCCGAGCGGGTCTCCATCCTTCGCACTCCCACGGTCAGGCTCTCCGTGCCGAGCCTCAGCCGGCCGAGTCGCCGAAGAAGCCGAGCTGATCGATCGGGGGCGGCGGCTCCCCTCCCGGCGCCTCGGCGCCTTCGGCCTCGGCGATCTCCGCGGCGCTCGGCATCGGCTCCGGCAACGGCTGCTGGAGCAGCGCCGGGATCGTCGCGAAGTCGCCGCGCAACTGCTCCTTCACCGCCGGGGTGCGCAGCGCCGCCGCCGGGTGGAAGAGCGGCAGGAGGAACACCGTGCGCCCGCCGAGCTGGTGCGTCTGCGGGGTCCCACGCACCCTGGTGATCCCGGTCGCGCTGCCGGTCAAGAGCTTGGTGGCGAAGTTGCCCAGCGTGCAGACGACGCGCGGCTGGATCAGCCGCACCTGCTCCCACAGATACGGCTCGCAGGCGGCGATCTCTTCCGGCATCGGGTCGCGGTTGTTGGGCGGCCGCGACTTGAGCACGTTGCAGATGAAGACGTCCTCGCGCGAGAGCCCGATCTCTTCCAGCAACTGGTTGAGCAGCTGTCCCGCCCGGCCGACGAACGGCAGCCCCTGCCGATCCTCTTCGGCCCCGGGAGCCTCGCCGACGAACATCAGATCCGCGTCCGCATTCCCCGCCCCGAACACCGCCTTGGTCCGCGTCTCGTGCAGCGGGCATCTCGTGCACTTGGAGACCTCCTTGAAGAGCGCGACCAACTCCTCGCGGCGCTCGGCGGCACCGGCGGAGCTCATAGGGCAACCTCCCCCTTGTTCTCCAGAGATTGAGAGGCCGAGCGAAGCGAGGCCGTCGAAGATCCCCGGGGATCAAAGAGAGAAGCCGACCGCCGTCGGGAGAACGCCCTCGGCGCAAG
>JAFDWF010000124.1 GCA_018268575.1 Actinomycetota bacterium | reverse complement strand
GGGGTGCGGATGACCGTGCTGGTCCCCAACGCCGACGAGTCCGAACGCCGGCGGCTGCCCGGCGGCGGCGCCCGGGTGACCCTGAGCTGGGCGCCGGGGCACATGCACGTGGTGAGCGGGTCGCCCCATGGCGAGGCACCCGCCGCGGCAACTGACGGAGCGGCATGAGGACGACGGGGAAACCCGGCCGCTCCGCGGCGCTCAAGCTCGCGGTGGCGCTGGCCGCGCTGGCGGCGACGGTCGTCCTCGCCGCCTGCGGCAGCGGCATCGAAGGCCCGGTGGAAGCGACGGCGGCGAAGGTCGAACTGGAAAAGAAGGCGAGCGGCGAACTCGTGATCTCCAACTGGCCGCTCTACATCGACAAAAAGACGGTGCCGAACTTCGAAAAGGCGACCGGCATCTCGGTCGCCTACCACGAAGACATCAACTCCAACGAAGAATTCTTCAACAAGATGCAGCCGCTGCTGTCGTCGGGTGAATCGGGCGGCCGCAGCATCTTCGTCCTCGCCGACTACATGGTCGCGAAGATGATGAAACTCGGGTACGTGCAGGAACTCGACAAGTCGGCGCTGCCGGAAGTGGAGGCAAACCTCTCGAAGAGCCTCCGCCACCCGCCCTTCGATCCCGAACGCAGCTACACGGTGCCGTGGCAGAGCGGCATGACCGGGCTGATCGTGAACAAGGAAAAAGCGCCCAACGTGCACTCGATCTGCGACCTCTTCAACCCCAAGTACAAGGGCAAGGTCGACTTCCTGAACGAAGTCCGGGAAACGGTGCCGCTGGTGATGAAGTGCGAAGGGGTGAACACCGAAAAGGCCACCGAAGCCGACTGGCTGAAAGCGATCGAAAAAATCGGCGAAGCGGCCAGCAGCGGGCAGATCAGTCGCTTCACCGGGAATGACTACGCCCAGGACTTGACCAACGGCAATGCGATCGCCGTGATGGGCTGGTCGGGTGACGCAGTGCAGTTGCAGATCGACAATCCGAACCTCGAATGGCGGATGCCGACCGAAGGCTGCATGCTCTGGTCCGAAGACATGGTGATCCCGATCGGGGCGCCGAACCCGACCGCCGCCGAGGCCTTCATGAACTACGTCTACAAGCCGGAGGTCCAGGCCAACATCACCGAATACGTGAACTACGTATCGCCGGTCGAAGGCGTCCAGGAAATCCTCGTCAAGCGGGAACCGGCGCTCGGCAAGAACCACCTGATCTTCCCCAGCGCCTCGTTCACGAAGAACTGCTCGCCGACCCCGACCCTCGAAGGCAAAGAGGAAAAAAACGTGATCAAAGCCTTCGACGAAGTGCTGAACGGGTAGCTCGATGGCCGCTGCTATCCGTCGCCGGTCGGTTGCCTACTTCCTGCTCTTCCCGGGGGCGTTCTGGCTGATCGTCTTCTTCGTCATCCCGCTGTACTTCATGGCGAAGCTCTCACTCGACACGGAAATCCCCGGCACCCTCCATTACCACTTCACCTGGCACTGGGACAACTACAAGGAAGCGCTGGAACTGTACGACACGCAGTTCGTCCGGTCCTTCATCTACGCCGGGATCGCGACGTTCCTCTGCCTGGTCATCGCCTACCCGTTGGCGTACGTGATCGCCTTCAAGGCGGGCCGCTGGCGAAACCTGATGCTGTTCGCGGTGGTGGCGCCGTTCTTCACCACCTATCTGGTCCGCACCTTGGCCTGGAAGACGATCCTCGCCGACGAAAGCCCGGTCACCGAATTCCTCCACGCGATCGGGCTCGCCCCCAACAGCCACATCCTCTACACCGCCGTCGCGGTGATCGCCGGCATCACCTACAACTTCCTCCCCTTCATGGTGCTGCCGCTCTACGCCAGCCTCGAGCGGATCGACGTCAGGGTGCTCGAGGCCTCCAAAGACCTCTACGCGAGCGCCTCCTCGACCTTCTGGAAAGTGACCCTGCCGTTGTCGCTTCCGGGTGTCGTCGCGGGCACGCTCCTCACCTTCATCCCCGCCGTCGGCGACTACATCAACGCCGAATTCCTCGGCGGCGCCAACAACCGGATGATCGGCAACGTGATCCAGTCGCTCTACCTGACCCAGTCGAACTACTCCTCCGCCGCGGCGCTCTCGTTCGTCCTGATGGCGGTGATCATGGTCGTCGTCTTCGTCTACATCCGGTTCGCCGGCTCGGAGGCACTGATGGGACAGGAGGCCGTATGAGCGCCACCCCCGCCACCGCGACTCCCGGGCGAGGCTCGCTCAGCGCCGAGACCGGCGTGGCCCGCGCCTGGCGCTGGCTGCGCGAACACGCGGTGAACATCGTCGCGGTCCTGGTCGTCGTCTACCTGCTGATCCCGATCGTGGTGATCTTCGTCTTCTCCTTCAACAACCCGGCCGGGCGCTACAACTTCACCTGGGTCGGCTTCACCCTCAGCCATTGGTCGCACCCGTTCAGCAACACCGAACTCACCAATGCGCTGCTGATGAGCCTCAAGCTGGCGCTGCTCGCGACGGTGATCTCGACCATCATCGGCACGATGATGGCGCTCGCCCTCGTCCGCCACAGCTTCTTCGGCCGGCGGGTGACCAACTTCCTGATCGTGATCCCGATGGCGACGCCCGAGGTGGTGATGGGGGCCTCGCTGCTCTCCTTCTTCCTTATCCTCGGGACCCCGGCGCTCGGCTTCGAGACGCTCTTGATCGCCCACGTCATGTTCTGCATCAGCTTCGTCGTGGTGGTGGTGAGGTCACGGCTGATCGGCTTCGATCGCAGCCTCGAGGAGGCGGCCAAGGACCTCGGCGCCGACGCGTTCACGACCTTCCGCCTGGTCACCTTCCCGCTGATCCTGCCGGGGATCTTCGGCGGGGCGATGCTCGCCTTCGCGCTCTCGATCGACGACTTCGTGATCTCCAACTTCAACGCGGGATCGACGGTGACCTTCCCGCTCTACATCTTCGGCGCCGCCCAGCGCGGGATCCCGGTCGAAGTCTACGTAGTGGCGATGATCCTCTTCTTCGGCACCGTGCTGGCGATGGGGTTCGCGACCTTGCAGCAGCGGCGGGCCGAACGGATGACGGCGATCCGGCCTGAGCAGGAGGAGTCGGACATCGCGCTGCCTGGCATTGCTTGAGGTGGCGATGGGGGCGGCGGGGAGTCCTCCCGGAAAGACCGTCCGCGTGACTGTGTGAAAGGGCGCCCTTCGTCGAGTGCTCCCAAAGCCTTTCCGGGAGGACTCCCCGCCGCCCTAACGGCCGATGTGGAAGCCGAGCAGGGCGGGGACCTTTGAGATAGCTGAAGGGATGAGGCCGGGGCGGCGGTTCTCCATCTCCGCCGCCTCTTTGCTGTCGATCGCCTTGCGGATCGATTCGCCGCCGATCCAGTGGAACGGCTCGGGGGGGACGCGGGGGATCGGCGGGTCGATGAAGGCGAGGCGGGTGGGGTCGTCTGCGCGGTCGAGGGCCAGGGAGGCGAGGGTACGGCCGACCATGTTGGTCGGGCCGACGCCGTTGCCGGTGTAGCCGGCGGCGACCCAGGCGCGGGAGCGCGGCAACGAGGTGACCGCGGGGAGGTGGATCGGCGAGGCGTCGATCGGCCCGCCCCAGGCATCGGTGATGCGGCGGCCGACCAGGTCGGGGAAGTACTCGAGCAGGTGGCGGCGCTGCGCGGCGACCACGTCGGCGTCGACCTCGGCGCGGCCGTGCAGGCGGGCGCCCATCTGGATCCGGCCGCCGCCCCAGCCGAAGGCGATCCGCCCGTCGGGCGTGGTGCGGAAGTAGTGGACGAGGGAGCGGCCGTCGGTGAGCGCCTCGCCGCCGGTCCAGCCGATCTTCTCGATCACGTCGGGGACCGGCTCGGTGATCACGATGTGGGAGGAGGCGACGGTGAGGCGCGAGCGCAGCGGGGCGCCGGGTGCCTTGGCGGCCGCGCCGATCGCCAGCACGCCGCGCGGGGCGCGCACGCGGGCGCCGCTGGCGAGCGTCGCCTCGACCCCGTCGCCCCCCTCGCGGAAGCGGCGGACCGGCGAGGACTCGTAGATGTCGACGCCGGCCTCGAGCAGCCGACGGCGCAGGGCGAGCGCCAGGCGGGCGGGCTGCAGGGTGGCGGTGATCGGTTCGATGATCCCGGCGCGGAACTCGGGCGAGGCGCAGTGGGCCTGGACCTCGGCAGGGGGGACCTGGCGCAGCTTGTCGGCGACGCCCAGCTCCTGGCAGGCGGCCAGCGCGGCCTGCCCGATGCCGTCGGTGGCGGGCGCGGTCGAGATCTGCAGGTAGCCGCCGCGGCGAAACCAAGCGTCGTCGTCGCCCGCGGCGCAGAAGGCCTCGATCCGCTCCACGGCAGCCTCGGCGGCGTGGCCGACCGCGAGCGCCGGCGCGTCGCCCCAGCGACCCCGCATCGAGGCCAGCGAGGTCCACATCCCCTCGCAGAAGCCGCCGTTGCGGCCGCTCGGCCCACGCCCGCAGACCGGTTCGGACTCGAGCACGACGATGCGGGCGTCGGGGGCCAGCGCGTGCGCGTGCCAGGCGGTCCAGAGGCCGGTGTAGCCGCCGCCGACGATCAGCACGTCGGCGTCGCGATCGGCGGCGAGCGGAGGACGCGGTGTGACGTCTCCGGCCTCCTTGATCCAGTAACCGAGGCGAGTGTGTTCCATCTTCGGGCAGTCTGCCCAAGACGGCATGTCGCCGTGTTTAGACTCGCCCAATGGCGGACTCCAACCAGGCCAATACGCCCTACGTCGATGCCCTGCTCGCCTACGCCGCCCTCGATCCCGGACGCTTCCAGGTCCCCGGCCACAAGGGCGGGATCGCCGCCGACCCCTCGATGGTCGACCTGGTCGGGATGACCGGCCTCGTCAACGACATCCCCTCGGTGACCGAGGGCGTCGACATCGGCCCCGAACCGACCCCCTTCCAGCAGGCGCAGCTGCTCGCCGCCGAGGCCTGGGGGGCGGCCCGCACCTGGTTCCTGATCAACGGCGCCTCGCAGGGCAACCACGCCACCTGCATGGCGCTCGGCCACATGGGCGAGCGGGTGGTGGTGCAGCGGAACGTCCACTCCTCGGTGATCGACGGGCTGGTGCTGAACGGGATGCGGCCGACCTTCGTGCAGCCGGAGCTCGACCCCGAGCTCGGCATCGCCCACGGGCTGACGCCGGAGAGCCTCGCGGCGGCGCTCGACGCGACCCCCGAGGCGGTCGCCGCGATGGTCGTCTCCCCCACCTACTTCGGCGCCTGCGCCGACGTGGCGGGGCTCGCCAAGGTCGCCCACTCCCGCGGGCTGCCGCTGATCGTCGACGAGGCCTGGGGCGCCCACCTCCACTTCCACCCCGACCTGCCGCCCGACGCGCTCTCCTGCGGCGCCGACCTGGTCACCTCCTCGACCCACAAGATCGTCGGC
>JAFDWF010000123.1 GCA_018268575.1 Actinomycetota bacterium | reverse complement strand
GATGTGCTCGCCCGGACCCTTGGCCGTCTCCTCGGATCCCGGCCTTCTCGGAGGCGGCCACAGCCTGCCAGGGTCGCCTCCGAGAAGGCCGCGTCCCTCTGGCGTCCGGGCGCCAGCCGGCGACGCCCCCGTCCCTTCTACCCCCGCACCACCTGCGACCCGCCGACGATCGCCTCTTCGCCGGAGTCGCCGAAGACGATCCAGGCCTTGTTGCCGCCGTCGTAGTCGGGCGCCCAGAGCTTCATCGTCGCGGGCCGGTCCCAGACCGTCACCTGCTCCTCACCGGTTGCGTCGATTCCGCGCCAAATCCGTACGAAGGGGTTCTCGGCCCACTGCTCGGCGACCGTGGTCGGCTCTTTGTGGCCGGGGTGGACGCGGGTCTCCGGGGGCAGCTCCATCAGCCGCATCACCGAGGCCTTGAGGTCCTCGAAGCCGCTCGCGCCGGGTGCCATCGTGCCCCCCACGGTGCCCTTGAAGAGGACGTCGGCGGTGAAGACGTCGCTGCCGTCGACGAGGAAGGCGAGGTGGCCGGCGGCGTGGCCGGGGGTATAGAGCGCCTCGATCTCGATCCCGCCCGCGTCGAGCTTGTCGCCGTCGCCGAGGATCACCGCGACCTCCTCGTCGAGCTCCGCCGCGGTCGCCTCGTGGGCGACGAGCGGCGGCCCACCGAGGCGCTCGCGCGCCTCCTTGATCCCGGCGACGTGGTCGACGTGCGGGTGGGTGACCAGGTAGTGGGTGATCTGGATGCCGTCGCGCTCGGCCCGGTCGACCAGCGGGTCGACGTCTTCGTTGCCGTCGATCAGCACGCCCGTGCCGCGCTCCGGGTCGGCGACCAGGTAGGCGTTCGAAAGCCACTGCGGGTTCTCGGTCCTCTCGACGATCAACGTGCTCCTCCTTCGCTGGGGTCGGTCCTCTCGGAAACTACCGCGGAGACTGCTTGGCCATCGCCGAGCGGATGCAGCCTTCATGCAGCGTCCGCGCGACCAGCTCCGGGTTGTCCCACGTCGGCGTGTGGCCGACGCCGGGGAGGACGAGGAAGCGGGCGCCCGCCGGGCGGCACTCCTCGCGCGGCGGCCCGACCAGTCGATCGTGCTCGCCCCAGGCGATCGTCACCGGCACCTCGGCGGGGTAGGTCGCCGGTTCGAAGACGTGCTCGCGCATCGCCTTGTTGGCGCCCTCGTAGCCGTCGGCGTCGATCCAGCCGAGGACCAGGTCGCGGCCCGCGGCGGGTGGGATGCGGTCGGGATGGGCGGCGAAGGTGAGGAGGGCGCGGCGGCGTAGCGGCGCGACGCGAAGCGCGAGCGGGACCAGCGGGCGCAGGCGTCGCGCCCACTCGCGGGTCACGCTCTCGCTCGGGCCGATCGGCTTGCGCCAGAGCCCGGCGGGGGAGATGCAGGTGACGCTGAGGGCGGCGCCGGCTCGACCGAGTTCGAGCCCGACCCAGGCGCCGAGGCTGTTGCCCGCGACGTGGAATCGCTCGATGCCGCGGGCGGCGAGCTGGTCGCGAAGCGCCGCGGCGAGCGCGGCGGCGGTCGGCTCGACCCCCGGCGGCAGCGGCGGCGCGGCGCCGAAGCCGGGCAGGTCGAGCGCGATCGCCTCGCGCTCGCGCGCGAGCAGCGGCACGACCGGGTCCCAGACGGCCTTCGAGGCGCCGAGCCCGTGGATCAGGAGCAGCGGCTCGCGGGCCCCACCCCCGTCCGCCGCGCTCACCGCCGGTGCGACTTCGCGAAGAGGACCTGGACGTCGCCGATCCGCCGCTCGCGGAAGCCCGCCTCGGAGGAGCTCAGGTAGAAGTTCCACAGCCGCTGGAAGCGCTCGTCGTAGCCGTGCTGGCGCAGCTTGTCCCAGGCGGCGAAGAAGCGCTCGCGCCACTGGGCCAGGGTCGGCGGATAGTGCGCGGTGATGTCGTCGAGCCAGACCTGGCGCAGCTCGGTCACCGTGCCGACGCTGTCGGCGATCCGCTTCAGCGACGGCAGGCAGCCGCCGGGGAAGACGTGCGTGTTGGCGAAGCTCCGCGACGCCTTCTCGATCTCGTAGAGGCGGTCGTCGACGGTGATCGCCTGCAGCAGGAAGAGTCCGTCCTCGGCGAGCAGCCGGTCGCAGGCCTGGAAGTAGTCGTCGAAGTACTGCCAGCCGACCGCCTCGATCATCTCCACCGAGACCAGCCGGTCGTAGGTGCCTTCGAGGTCGCGATAGTCCTCGAGCAGGATCGTGACCCGGTCCTCGAGGCCCGCCTCGTGCACCCGCTCGGTCGCCAGCTCGAACTGGGCGCGGGAGATCGTCGTCGTCGTCACCCGGCAGCCGGTCGTGCGCGCCGCGTGGATCGCCATCCCGCCCCAGCCGCTGCCGATCTCGAGCAGGTGGGTGTCGGGACCGAGCTCGAGGCGCTCGCAGATGCGGTCGAGCTTCGCCAGCTGCGCCTCCTCGAGGTCGGCGCCCTCGCGCGGGAAGTACGCGCACGAGTACATCATCGTCGGGTCGAGGAAGCTGGCGAAGAGGTCGTTGCCGAGGTCGTAGTGGGCGCTGATGTTGGCGCGGGCGCCGCCGCGGGTGTTCTCGGGGACGAGGCCGCGGAGGCGGTGGAAGGCGCTGCGGGTCTTGGAGACGGCGGCGCTGACGCCGCGGTGCTGGTTGGTGAGGCTGCGGGCGCCGATCTGGATCAAGGCGACCAGGTCGTCGGTCTCCCAGAGGCCGTCGACGTAGCCCTCGCCGAGCCCGACCGAGCCGTGCAGCGGCCCGCGCCAGGCGGCCGGGTCGTTGACGCGGACGGTCGCGTGGAGGTCGGCGCCGGTCTCGCCGTAGGTGCGGCTGCGGCCGTTCTCGACGACCTCGATCTGGCCGCCGCGGGTGCGCGAGAGGATCGCGCCGACGGTGGCGCGCGCCACCGCGTCCCTCACGAGGCCACCTCGGCCCCCTCGGGGTGCGTCCTCTCCAGTTCGTCGGCCAACACGGTGCCTTCGCGATCTCCCCATTCCGGTACCTATGCGCGTCGCTCTCCTCAGGGTACGTTCTCGACCGCGGCGACGACAGCCCCGACCCGCCGACCGGTGGGGTCGAGGGCCCCGGGCGCACGCGATCTTGCGGACCGGGCGCCGTCTGGGCCGGCGGGCGTCGGGGTAGGGAAGGTAGTTCCGTGTCGGGCAACGTTCGCGCCAGGTCTTCCGCCGTCACGACGTGTTTGGATGACCAGTGATCCCCCTTCGCCTCACCGCCACGATCGGGGCGCTGCTCGCCCTGCTTGCGATCACGCCGCTCGCCGCCGCCGAAACCGGCGGCACCGGGCAGTTCGAAAACCCCGCCGTCGGCAGGCGCTCGCCGTTCGCCCGCCAGGGAATGTGGATCTGGTACGTCGACCAGTCCCAGGGCGGCAGCGTCCCGGCGATCATCGCCACCGCCCACCGCCACCACATCGGCACCGTCTACATCAAGTCGGGCGACGGCACCACCCGCTGGAGCCAGTTCACCCGCACCCTGGTCGCCGAACTCCACCACGGCGGGCTCAAGGTCTGCGCCTGGCAGTTCGTCTACGGCGAAGCGCCGGTCGCCGAGGCGCGGATCGGGGCCGAATCGGTCGCCGACGGCGCCGACTGTCTGGTGATCGACGCCGAGGCCTCCTACGAAGGCAGGTACGCCTCCGCCGACCTCTACCTGAGCAGGCTGCGGGCGGCGATCGGCGCCAACTACCCGCTCTCCCTCGCCGGCTTCCCTTATGTGGACTACCACCCGGCGTTCCCCTACTCGGTCTTCCTCGGGCCGGGTGGCGCGACGGTCAACCAGCCGCAGATGTACTGGAAGGCGATCGGCACCTCGGTCGCCGGGGTCTTCGCTCACACCTACCTCTGCAACCGGGTGTGGGGACGGCCGATCTTCCCGATCGGCCAGACCTACGAAGCGCCCGGCCGCCTGCCGTTGCGCCTCTTCCGCCGTTACTCGGCCAGCTACGGGACGGTGCCGAGCTGGTGGGACTGGCAGGAGACGACGGTGCCCGAGTGGCAGGCGCTCGGCGCCCGGATCGGCAACCGCAAGCTGCCCGCGGTGAGGCCGGAAGTCGAATACCCGCTGCTGAAGATCGGCGCCAAAGGCGACCTGGTCGTCTGGGCGCAGGAGCGGTTGGTCACCGCCGGCCAGGAAATCGAAGTGAACGGGATCTTCGACCGGACGATGCGCCGCGCCGTCCGCGCCTTCCAGGAAGCGCACGGGCTGGCGGGGGACGGCCAGCTCGGCAGTGAAACCTGGTCGCAGCTGATGAACTACACGCCGACGGCGGTCGACTGGGCGGCGAGCACGAGCGTCGCCAGCGCCCTCACCCGGGGCGGCGCGACCTTCCCGCCGGGCACCCGCTTCGGCGTGCCCTTCGCCGCGGCCGCCCAGGCCGGCGGCGCCCGCAAGCCGCTCTCGGCGACCCTGCCGGCGAGGCGCGACGAGCTCGCCGGATCGCTCCGGTGACCTTCCGCGGTTCCTTTCTTCGGCATGGCCGAAGTTTCGAACCGCGCTAGCGAGCGATCCGCGTCGTCAGCCGGCCGAGCGTCGGTGAGCTGACCACCAGCTCGTCGCCGTCGCCGAGCCACACCCGCGGTTCGCGCGCGCCGCCGACCCCGTCCGGGGTGCCGGTGGAGACGATGTCGCCGGGCTCCAGCGTCATCAGGCCGGAGAGGTGGGAGAGCAGGAACGGGATCGAGAAGATCAGGTTGGCGGTCGAGTCGCCCTGCATCCGCTCGCCGTTCAGGCTCAGCTCCAGCTCGAGCGCGTCGGCCGGCCCCGCCTGGTCCGGCGTCACCAGCGCCGGCCCACAGGGGGCGGAGCCGTCGAACACCTTGCCCGACATCCACTGTGGGGTGGCGAACTGCAGGTCGCGGGCGGAGAGGTCGTTGAGCAACGTGTAGCCGGCGACGAAGTCGAGCGCGTCCTCCTCGGCGACGGCGGCGGCGCGCCGCCCGACCACGAACGCGATCTCGCCCTCGTAGTCGACTTTCCTCGAGGTCGCCGGCAGCCTCACCGTCTCTCCGTCGGCGGCCAAGGCGTTGCGGTACTTGCCGAAGATCGTCGGCGCCTTCGGCACCTCCTGCCGCCCCTCGGCCGCGTGCTTGGCGTAGTTGAGGCCGATGCAGACGATCTTCTCGGGGTCGGGGATCGGCGCCAGCAGCCTCACCGCCGAGAGCGGATGCGACGGCGCGCCGGTGTCGCCGATCCGCCCCCGCAGGTCCTCGACCCGCCCGCGCTCGAGCAACTCCCGCAAGCTCCCCCGGTGCGGTTCGCCGAGCGCCGCCCACGCATCGACCACCCGACCGTCGACCAACATCCCGGCCCGCCCGCCATCGCCCGCGTCATAAGTGACCAACCGCATCGGCCCGCAGCCTATTGCGCCCGCGATCCGCTAGCTTTTCCCTCCCGGGCCCCGCCGGCCCGTCCGAGTCCACTCGGGGGCGTAGCTCAGCTGGTTAGAGCGCCGGCCTGTCACGCCGGAGGTCGCGGGTTCGAGTCCCGTCGCTCCCGCTATTGAAACCTGCCGCGGTGGCTTCGCTGTCGGCACGGGCATTTGCG
>JAFDWF010000122.1 GCA_018268575.1 Actinomycetota bacterium | reverse complement strand
CGAAAGGGACCCGGCCTTCTCGGAGGCGACCCTGGCAGGCTGTGGCCGCCTCCGAGAAGGCCGGGTCATGGGGGGACGGCAGAGGGTCCTACGCTCCGCTGTTCCTTATGCCGGGATGGTGGGCATAAGGAACAGCGGAAGGAGGGTGCCGCGGGGTTGGTGACGGAGATGCCGGGAAGTGCGCAGGTCACGTGAGGGAGACGTCACGGGTTCCACGCTTTCTCCACGGTCACAAGACGCTGCATGCAGGGCGGGACGGGGGGTCCCGAACTACCCGTGAAGGCATGCGCCTTCCCTGCGATCGTGGCGTCCCTGTGACGTCCCCGGCGTCTTCGTGACGGCAGGGCGCCTTGTATCCCGCCGCCCGACCGCTCGAGGACCTCTGTGTGTGACGCCGGGCGCCCAATACTGCACCGCCTTCGGTAACTGAAAAGCGCACCACCGCCCCGGCGGTGGTGACCGGTATCGCCTCCAGCCTCGCTGCCCGAGAAGGCAGTGAGCAGAAGGAGGCGGAGGAGGTGCGGAGCGCGATGGATTGGGCGCAGGTGAGGGCGTTGGCCGCCGACGGCCACTCGCAGCGGGAGATCGCCCGCCGACTCGGGATCAACCGGCGGACCGTGAGGCGACTGATCGAGGCCGAGGAGCCGCCACGCTACCGGCGCGAGGCCGGCGGCTCGATGCTCGACCCGCTCGAGCTTCCGGCGATTCTCGCTCCGACGCCTCCGGCGTCGTAGTTGAGGCGAGCTCGGACGTCGCCGATTTCGCGCCTGGCGACGAGGTTTTCTACTTCTCGCCGTTTCGCGGAGGCAAGCCAGGCACCTACGCCGAGTATCAGGTGGTCGACGCCGACCTCGTCGCCGCCAAGCCCAGCTCGATCGACCATATCCACGCGGCCGCGCTGCCCTTGGCCGGGACGACCGCACTCGCGGTGATCGAGGATCGGCTCGAGGTCGGCACGGGCGACCGCATTCTGATCAACGGCGCTGCCGGGGGAGTCGGGCTCTACGCCGTCCAGCTCGCCAGGGCGCGGGGCGCCATCGTCGCGGCGAGTGCCGGCGCGCCGAGAAGGCAGCTGCTCGAAGAGCTCGGCGCCGCGGCATTCGTGGACTACCAGCAGGGGGACGTCGCGCAGCGCGCACATGACGCGCTGGGTGCGCTTGACTGCGTCGCGGATCTGGTCGGGGGCTCCTTCCTCGTCACGGCGCTGCCGTTCATCCGCGAGGGCGGTCGGGCAGCGTCGATCGTCGACCTGGAAGGGAACTTCGAGGAGGCGATCGATCGCAACCTCCTCCTCCACGGAGTGCTGGCTCGACCGTCTCGCGCCGCCACGCAGAGGCTCGCGGAGCTCGTCGATGCCGGCGCTCTGGCGCCGGTGTCGACGCCGTCCATCCGCTTGCCGACGCGGCCGCGGCACACCTCCGGGTGGACGCCGGCCATGGTCGCGGCAAGGTGGTCCTCGATGTCCGGGCCGGTCGTGAGGCGGAGGCCGTGTGAGCTGGTTCCTACGCCGTGCTCGACTCAGTCGATTCCCGAGCCAGAAAGCGCATCGGTGATGCTCATGCCACCGTCGACGCGGAGAACCTGGCCGGTGACGTAGTCGGAGAGAGGGGTGCAGAGGAACTCGAGGGCGCCGGTGCAGTCCTCCGGTCGGCCGTGGCGACGGAGGGGGAGGTGGGCCGTTGCCTTCTCCTCGTCCATGTCGTCGAATGCCTCGCGCGTCATCGGGGTGTCGATCGAGCCGGGGGCGATCGCGTTGACCGTGACGTTGGAGGGCCCGAGCTCGGAGGCAAGGGACTTGGTGTAGCCGATGATCGCGGCCTTGGCGGCGACGTAGGGAGAGCCGAGGCCCCCCTCGGGAGGACGGAGCGCGGCGAGGCTGGAGACGGTGACGATCCGACCCCATCCGCCCTGACGAAGGTGGGGCGCGGCGGCGCGGCAGCAGTTGATCGTGCCGAGGAGGTTGACCCGCAGGACGGTCTCGAGCTCTTGGGCGTCGGGGTTCGATGCCTGGCCGGCGGCGAGGCTGCCGAGGACACCGGCGTTGCAGACGAGGATGTCGAGGCGCCCATGGCGATCGACAAGTTCGGCCACCGCCGACTCGACCGCACCACGGTCGCCGACGTCGAGGCGGATGTGCTCGACCCTGCGCTCGGCCGAGCCGTCCAGCGCGTCGAGCCGCAGATCGGCGGCCACGACACTCGCGCCGAGCTCCGCCAGCCGGGTTGCGAAGGCGTGCCCGATGCCGCGATCGGCTCCGGTGACCAGCGCCACCCGGTCGCGCAGCACCTGGTGGAAGGGGGGTCGGACTGCCATCAGCGCGGGCGCTCGATCAGCTCGACCGTCATCCCGTCGGGGTCGAGCGCGTAGAGGCAGCGGCATCCCTGCCAGTGGCCCTCATCTCCGATCTCGACCGGTGGCGAGAAGGTGGTGACTCCCGCTCGGCGCAGTGCCGCGTAGGCCCCGTCAGCATCCGCCACCTGCAACGAGAAGTGCCCCTGGCCCTCGTGGTGGAAGCCGGCGGAGCCGGAGTCGGCGGGCGGCGACTCGTACTGGATCAGCTCCAGTACCCTGCCGGCGCCGAGATCGAGGTCGGCCCAGCGGATCCGCGCCTCCGGCAGCCCGGTGATCGTGCGGAGCTCGAGATCGTCGCTACCGCCCTGGCCGAGCAGCGGGATGCCGAGCAGCTCGCCGTAGAACTCGAGCGAGCGGTCCAGATCGGAGCACGTGACCGAGGTGTGGTCGAGCCCGAGAACCTCGATCTCCGCGCCTCCCAGACGGACCGGGACTCGATCGCGTTCGAGCGCCTCGCCGATCCGTTCGGGGCGTTTGATCAGCTCGTATCGATCGCCGTGGACCAGCACGGTGCCCGGCCGCGGCAGGGCATTGAAGTTGCTCGCGTTTGCGTCTTGGTAGGCCCCCGTGTCGAGGAAGGCGATCACGTTGCCCGGCCCGACCGCGGGCAGGTCCGCGTGAGGCACGATCACGTCTGGGTTGCAGCTGATCCCCACCAGGTCGGCCACCAGCTCGGGGGCGGCGTCGGCACGGTCGGCGACGATCGCGTTCCAGCGATTGCGCTCGAAGACCACGTCGGCCAGAAACACCTCCGAGGTGTCGGTCTCGACCCAGGTGTAGGGAATCGGCGCGGCCTGCGTCTTGACGTTGCGCACCCGCGCGAGGTGCAGACCGGCGTTGCCGTAAAGGCTGCGGCCGGGCTCGATCTCGAGCCTGATCCCCGCCGGATCGACGCCCCCGGCAGCGAGACCGCGGCGCAGGCCGTCGACCACCGCGGCCGCGTATTCGTCGAGGGAGGGCGTCGGCGGGCGCTGGTCGGCTCCCTCCATGCCTGCCCTGCCGAAAGGGTCACGTGGTACCGGGAAGCCGCCGCCGAGGTCGATCTCTCGCGGACGCCAGCCGTCCCAGCGGCGGCTCAGCTCACCGCTCAGGTTGCCGACCCAGCTCGCCATCTCGGCCCAGATGGACGGCGCGCGCCCCTGCCTGCCGATGTGCGCCATGACTCCGCGGAGGTCGATCTCCGGGGCGATCACCGCAGCGGCTGGCAGGGCGAGCAGCTCCTCGGTCGGGATGCCCGGCTTGTAGTGCTGGGTTGCCAACTGGATCGAGAGCGCCCGGTCGGACAACTCCGTCGGAGTCGAGATGTCGAGCCAGGGACGCAGGCGCAGCCGCGCCTTTGCCTGGATGCCGAGAGCGCGGGCGATCGTCCGGGTCATCTCCAGCTCCGCGAGCGAGTCGAGCGTGAGCCGCACGCCGCTGCGGATCGCCCGCTCGATCAGCGCGGCGTCCTTGCTCGACCCGTTGAGAGAGATCATGGCCGGCTCTACACCGCTGTGCAGCGCCGCCTCGAGCTCGCCGGCGCCGAAGGTGTCGCAGCCGGTGCCCTCCTGGCTGAGGATCCGACGGAGCGCCAGGCAGAAGTTGGCCTTGATCGATGGCATGATCAGCACCTCCCCCTCCAGCCAGGCCGAGCTGAAGGCGCGGACGAAGCGACGGGCGTTGGTCCTCAGCTGGGTCTCCGAGATCACATAGGTCGGCGTGCCGAAGCGCTCGGCGATCTCGTTCAGGTCGACGTCCTCGAGCCAGAGCCTGCCGTCGCGGATCGAGAGGCAGTCGTCGCCGGCGAGCAGCGAGGGGACTGTGGAAGGCGAGCTCAATTGGGTGGCCAGGGGTAGGTCTGCTTGTGCAGGCTCAGGTAGACGAAGGTCTCGCAAGTACGGACCCCGGCGATGCTGCGGATGCCCTCGTTGAGAACTTCGAGCAGGTGGGCGTCGCTCTGGCACTGGACCTCGGCGAGGATGTCGAACGAGCCGGCGGTGATGACGACATAGTCGACCTCGGGGATTACGGAGACCGCGTCTGCAGCCTTGACGACGTCGCCGGTGACCAAGATGCCGACGGTCGCGCGCACCTTGATGCCATTCAGGGCCGGATCGGCGACGGCGACGATCTTGATCGCCTCGCTCTCGGTCAGCCGCTGGACCCGTTGGCGCACCGCCGCCTCCGAGAGGCCGACCGCCTTGCCGATCTTGCCGTAGGCCCGCCGGCCGTCCTCTTGCAGCTCGGCGATGATCGCGAAATCGATCTCGTCGGGAACGAAACCAAAACGACTTTTTTCGGTGGAGTTCTCCATATATGAAGCGATTATAGTTGACAAACGAGCAGACTGCAACGAAAAAACTTGCAACAGGTTATCTGGCCCGCTAATGTCGTATTCGCATTGGCCTCCCCAAGCGCTAGTGATCCGCAATCACCCGTCGCCTCGGTCCCCAGCGCGGCGTCTGATCCATCGGCGGCCTCGGTCCGCGGCCTGGACCTGCGACTGCCCGGGGGGGTCCACGCCCTGCGCGGAGTCGACCTCGAGATCGGCAAGGGCGAGATCGTCAGCCTGGTCGGCGAGTCGGGGTCGGGGAAGACGATGCTCGGCCTCTCGCTGCTGGGCCTCGCCCCGGCCGAGGCGCGTTTCGGCGGTGAGGCCTGGCTCGGCGACACCGAGATGTGCGCCGCCGACGAGGACGAGCGCCGGCTCGCTCGCCGCGCCCACGCCGGCGCCGTCTTCCAGGACCCGATGACCTCGCTCAACCCGACGATGAAGATCGGCGCCCAGATCGGCGAGGCGGCCGCCTCCCGGGAGGCAGTGGTGGAGGCCCTCGAGCAGGTCGGCTTCCCCGAACCGGCGCGACGGCTGAATCAATATCCGCACGAGCTCTCCGGTGGTCTGCGCCAGCGGGTGATGATCGCGATGGCGATCGTCCGCCGACCTTCGCTGATCCTCCTCGACGAGCCGACCACGGCCCTCGACGTCACCCTGCAGCGGACGACGCTGCGGTTGCTGCGCCGACTCCGCGACGAGCTCGGGATGGCGATGCTCTTCATCACCCACGATCTCGCCGTCGCCGGCGAGGTCGCCGACCGGGCGGTGGTCCTCTACGGCGGGCGGATCGCCGAGACGGGCACCCCGCGGGATGTCTTCACCTCGCCGTCCCACCCCTACACGGCGGGCCTCCTCGGCTCGCGGCTCGCGCTGGCCGGGGGCGATCGCGACGAAGAGCTGGAGACGCTTGCCGGGGAGCCACCGGACCCGCGTCAACCCCCGCCCGGCTGTCCCTTCGAGCCGCGCTGCTCCTTCGCCCGCGCGGAGTGCGCGCGGGAGCTGCCGCCGTTGGTCCCCGCGAGCCGCCACGGCGGCTCCGACGCCTGCCTGCGGTCGGTTGAGATCGCGCCGCAGTTGGAGGAAGGCGCCCGTGCGGCGCGCCGGTCGACCGCCGCCGCCGATGTCGCCCCGAAGACGGATGAGTCCTCGGCCGCACTTACCGTCACCGGCCTCGACAAGTCCTTTCGCTCGCGTCGTCACACCCACCGCGCGGTCGCCTCGGTCAGCCTCGCGGTCCCGGCGGGGGGCGCGCTGGCCCTGGTCGGCGAGAGCGGCTGCGGCAAGACGACGATCCTGCGGATCGCCGTCGGACTCGAGCGCGCCGACCGCGGCGAGGTCGCGATCGGCAGCGGCGGGCGACCGCAGATGGTCTTCCAAGACGCCGGGTCCTCGCTGACCCCGTGGCTGACGGTCGGTGCGCTGCTGGAGGAACGCCTGCGAGGCCAGGGACTCGACGGGGAGGGGCGCTCGCGTCGGATCGAGGAGACCCTGACCATGGTCGGCCTCTCGTCGGAAGTCGCGACGACCCGGCCGGGCCGGCTGTCGGGCGGCCAGCGCCAGCGGGTGGCGCTGGCCCGCGCCGTGATCGTGCCGCCCGCGCTGCTGGCCTGCGACGAGCCGACCTCGGCTCTCGACGTCTCGCTCGCCGCGGTGGTGATCAACCTTCTGCGGCGCCTGCGTCGCGAACTCGGCGTCGCCCTCCTCTTCGTCACCCACGACCTAGCCGTGGCACGGGCGATCGCCGACGAGATCGCGGTGATGGCGGCCGGGGAGATCGTCGAGCGCGGTCCGGCCGACGAGGTGCTCGAGCGGCCGCGGAGCGACGAGGCGAAACGACTGCTCGAGGCCGTCCCGAGCCTGGAGAGGACCTGGACGTGATGGAGTCCGCCGCCCTCGGACAGGAGCCGGTCTCGCTCGGCGCCCGCCGCTTCCGCGTCCTCGCCGCGATCGGGCCGATGGAGCGGGTCGGCATCGCCCTCGTCTTCCTGATCACGCTGGTCGCGTTGCTGGTGCCGCTGATCGCGCCCCACGGTCCATACGAAACGATCGGCCCGGCCTACCAGCCACCCGGCCATTACGGCCTCCTCGGCACCGACGAAGTCGGCCGCGACCTCTTCTCACGCTTGCTCTACGGGATGCGCGCCTCGTGGTTCTCGGCTCTCGCGGTGGTTGCCGCCGGGGCCCTGATCGGGTTTGCGGTGGGCCTGCTGGCCGGGGTCCGGGGCGGCTGGGTCGATACCGCCCTGATGCGGATCACCGACGCCGGCCTCGCCCTGCCGGGGCCGATCATCGCGATCGCGGTGGCCGTCGCGCTCGGACCCAGCTTGGTCCACACGCTGATCGCGGTGACCGTGGTCTGGTGGCCGTGGTATGCCCGCATCGTCCGCGCCGAGGCCCGGGCGATCGTCGTCCGCCCGCACTTCGACGCGGCGCGGCTGGCTGGTGCGGGCGGCCTCCGCCTCGCCGTCCGCCACGTCATGCCGGGAGCGCTGCCCGCCGTGGTGATCGCCGCCAGCGTCGACCTCGGCTACCTGATCCTCACCCTGGCGGGCCTCTCCTTCCTCGGCCTCGGCGCCCCGCCCCCGGCGCCGGAGCTCGGCGCGATGGCCTACCAGGGGCTCAACGCGCTCTTCAGCTTTCCCTGGATCCCGCTCGCTCCCGCGGTCGCGGTGTTCGTGCTCGCGGCCGCGGCGAACATGGCCGGCGACGGGCTCCGCGACCTCCTGGAGGACGTCTGATGAGGCCGGCATGGGTGGTCAAGCTGGCGGCGGCAGCGGTGGGGTCGATCGCGTTGGCGGGCCTGGTGGCCGGTTGCGCCGACGAAACCATCGCCGGCACCGGCAAAGGGGGGACGATCCGCGTCGCCTACCAGGATCAGATCGCCGGTGGGATCGATCCGGCCGTCTTCTACTCGGTCGAGGGCGACTCGGTGATCCTCTCCGTCTACCAGACCCTGCTCACCTACAAGCCGGGAACCAACGAGCTGGCGCCGAGCCTCGCCACCTCGTGGTCGGAGAGCAAGGACGGCAGGACCTACTCCTTCAAGCTGCGCACAGGGGTCAAGTTCCAGGACGGGACGAAATTCGATTCGGCTGCGGTCAAAGAGTCCTTCGAACGGGCGATCGCGCTCAAGGGCGGTCCCTCCTACATGCTCGAAAAAGTGAGCAAGATCGAAACCCCTGGTCCCTACGAAGTGGTGATCCAGCTGCGGGAACCGGTCTCCTCCTTCCTTCAGTACAACGCCTCGATGTACGGGCCGAAGGTGGTCAGCCCGAAAGCCCTGCGCGAACACGCCGGCGGCGATCAGGCCAAGCACTGGCTCTCCGAACACGCCGACGGCACCGGCCCGTTCGAACTCACCTCCTACAAGCCGAGCGGGCCGATCGTGATGCACCGCTTCGCCGGCTACTGGGGGCCGAAGGCGAAGCCGGAAGCGGTCGAAATCACCGTCGTCCCGAGCATCGGCGACCAGTTACTGGAGCTGCGCTCCGGCCAGCTCAACCTGATCGCCCACGGGATCGACCCCTACGAACTGCCCGAGTTGGAGGCCGATCCGAGCCTGCAGGTGAAGCAGTTCCCCGACGCGATCATCCGCCCGGTCCTGATGCTGAACGTCACCCGCCCCCCGTTCGAAAGCCTCGCCGCCCGCAAGGCCTTCGTCGCCGACTCAGAACTCGAAAAGGTGGCCCGGTTGGTGTACGGCAACTCCGCGAGCCCTGGCAAGGGCGTGGTCCCGCCGGCCTTGATGTCGCCCGCCGCGGATCCGCTCCCCGATCCCGGCCCGCCGGTCAAGGCTCCGACCTCCCGGGAAATCACGCTGACCTACACCAACATCGAGGACGATCTGCGCCACGACGCCGAACGGATGCAGCAGAACCTCCAGGCCGAGGGCTGGCACGTGAACCTGCGGGCCGACTCGGTCGACGCGCAGTTCGGCTACGAGGCCGAACCGAAGGAAGCCCCCGAGGCGGCGCTGACGACGCTCAACCCCGACGCCGCCGCCGCGTCCACCTGGCTCGGCCCGGTCTTCCACACCGAAGGCGGGCTCAACCTGCTCGGCTTCTCCGACCCGACCGTCGACAACCTGATCGAACGGGCGGACCGCACGGTCGATCCGAAGCGGGCCGAAGCGATTCTCGTGCACGCCGCGCGGCTGGCCGGGGCGCAGTTCTACTCGGTGCCGGTGGCGGACAAGCATGACGTGGTCGTCGCCAGCTCGAACCTGACCGGATTCACCCACGTGCCCACCTACATCTGGACCGTCAACTACGCGGACCTGGAGGAAAAATGATCCTCAGATTCGTCCTTGGCCGGGCGCTCGGCCTCCTGGTGGTGCTATGGGTCCTGGTCACGATCGTCTTCATGCTCGGGGCGGTGATCCCCTCCGAACCGGCCCGCGCCTACGCCGGGGCGGGGGCGAGCCCCGCGGTGATCGCCCAGAAGCGAGAGGAACTCGGCCTCGAAAAGCCGCTGCTCACCCGCTACGTCGATTATCTCGAGCGGCTCGGGCAGGGCGACCTCTCGGAATCGGTCCACACCCATCAGCCGGTCGCCGATGACCTCCGTGAAGCGTTCCCCGCGACGCTCGAACTGCTCCTGGCCTCGATCGGCATCACGATGCTGATCGGGCTCGCCGTCGGGGTGGTGACCGCCCGGCCCAGGCGTGGCACCGGCCTCCTCCGGGGAGCCCTCCTGGCAGGCGCCTCGGTCCCGGTCTTCACCCTCGGCCTCCTGGCTCTCTTCCTCTTCTATTACAAGCTCGGCTGGTTCCCGGCGGGCGGGCAGACCGCGCCCGGGACCATCCACGTGGTCGGGCCGACCGGGTTCCTCAGTCTCGACGCGCTGCTCACCGGCCACTTCGGCGTCTTCGTCAACGTGCTCTGGCACCTGGTGCTGCCGGCCACCGCCCTGGCGTTGACCCCGGCGCTGTTGACCGCCCGCACGCTGCGCTCCTCGTTGCGCCACTCGCTGCGCCAGGACTATGCGCGGACGGCGCGCGCCAAGGGCCTGACCGAGCGTCAGGTGCTCTGGCGCCACGCGCTGCGGAATTCCCTGAATGCGCCGCTGACGATCTCCGGCCTCGAGCTCGGCGCGATGCTCGCCGGGATCGCCGTGGTCGAGACGATCTTCGCCTGGCCTGGGATCGGGCTCTACATCGACCGTGCGATCGCTGCCAACGACGTCCCGGCGATCTGCGGGGTGACCCTGGTGGTCGGCGTCGTCTTCGTCGTCGCGAACGCGATCGTCGATGCCCTGCAGCTCGTCGTCGACCCGCGCCTGCGCCAACACGCCTGAGCGTAGAACGCCTGGGCCACGGTCATCGGATTGCTGGGATGAGGGTGATCATCTCGTGAATGCCGTCGGGGAAGGGCGGGTGATGACGGTGCTCGGGCCGGTCCCGGCCGCGGGGTTGGGACTGGTCTCGATGCACGAGCATGTGCTGGCGGATTGCCGCAGCTACCTCGCGCCCCTGTCGGAGCGGCGGGCGCACCCGGCGAGCGCCGAGTCGCTCACGCTCTCCAGTCAGGCGGCGATCCGCCGCGACCTCGGCGTTCACGAGGAAAGCCTCCTGATGGACGACGTCGCGCTGGCGACCGACGAACTCGCGGCTCTCGCCGCTGCGGGGGGTGGGACGGTGGTCGAGATGAGCACCCCGGGGCTGCGCACCAACGTCGCTGCTCTGGCCGAGATCTCTCGTCGCAGCGGTATCCAGATCGTCGCGGGTACGGGCCTCTACGTTTCCGCCTCGCGGCCGGCGCAGCTCAGCAGGCTCGACGCCGATGCGCTCGCGGCCTGGATGGTCAGCGAGATTCGGGAAGGGATCGAGGGGACGGGCGTCCGCGCGGGGCACATCGGTGAGCTGGGAATGACCACGCTCGACTCGGCCGACCGAGCCCTGCTCGAGGGGGCGGCGCTGGCGGCGGCGGAGACAGGCTGCGCGATCAGCGTCCACCCGGGCTTCGAGCCCGGGACCGACGGCCGCGCGATCGCGGGGATCTTGGAACGGGTCGGCATCGAACCCGGGCGCGTGGTGGTCGGCCATGGGGACTCCTTCCTGATCGAGCACGATCTGGGTCGGCTGATCGCGGATCCATCGCGTCCTTCGGTCCAGCTCGACTACCATCGCGACCTGCTCCAGCGCGGCTTCAACGTCTCGATCGACTGCTTCGGCCACGACTGGGCGATCGAGCGCGAGGACTGGATCCTCGAGTCCGACTGGCACCGACTGGTCGCAGTTGCGACGCTCTTGGCGGAGGGGTACGCGTCGCAGCTGGTGCTCGGCTGCGACGTCTTCATGCGCACGTTGCTGCGGCGCGGCGGCGGATCGGGCTATGCCCGGATCCTCGAATGGGCACTGCCCGCACTGCGTCGCTGCGGGGCCGATGAGGCGCAGATCCGCCAGCTGATGGTCGACAATCCGGCTCGCCTCCTCGCGATCCCCTGAGCAAGCGGGGGGTGACCCCACAAAGTTCCGGTCGGACCGGCATCCGCTGCCCCTACGCAGTTGTGGCAGGCCGGCCTGCGGCGCCGAGGGACGGGGGCGTCGCCGGCTGGCGCCCGGGTAAGGGACGCGGCCTTCTCGGAGGCGACCCGGGCAGGCTGTGGTCGCCTCCGAGAAGGCCGAGATTTGATGAGACGGCCAAGGGTTCGGGCGAGCACATCAGGAGGGGCGGGAGGTCACGAAGACTCCGGGAACCACGCGGGAGACGTGAGGGAGACGTCACGGGTTCCACAGTTCTTCCACCGTTACGAACACGTGACCACGGTTCTGGGCCCCTATAGGGGCCCAGATTCACTCAGCGCGAAGAGAGGGGTCTGAACCCTCGCAGGAAGG
>JAFDWF010000121.1 GCA_018268575.1 Actinomycetota bacterium | reverse complement strand
TCCCGGGCGTCTCGGAGGCGACCCGGGCAGGCTGTGGCCGCCTCCGAGACGCCCGGGACGGGAGGTCTTGCGGGGGGAGCCGGCGCAGGGACGGGCCGGCGCGGGGGAGGGACGGGTGCGTGGCGAGGAAGTTCGGCGTCTCCGTGACGGGACGGAGGAATGCGACGTCTCCGTGACGAGGCCGACGAAAGACGCCACGAAGACCGTGCGATCCGCGCGGGTCCCGTAGGGGAGATGCATGATCCGGCGGGATCCCCGCCGGATCATGGTCGCTCCGTGACGAAGCCTCCACGATCGCAGGGAAGGCGTATGCCTTCCTGCGAGGGTTCAGACCCCTCTCTTCGCGCTGAGTGAATCCGGGCCCCCATAGGGGCCCGGAACCGTGGTCACGTGATTGTGACGGTGGAGGAACTGTGGAACCCGTGACGTCTCCCTCACGTCTCCCGCGCAGTTCCCGGCGTCTTCGTGACGGACCCCGCGACACCCTCCTTCCGCTGTTCCTTATGCGCCCCACGGGCGCATAAGGAACAGCGGAGCGTAGGACCCTCTGCCGTCCCCTCATGACCCGGCCTTCTCGGAGGCGGCCACAGCCTGCCAGGGTCGCCTCCGAGAAGGCCGCGTCCCTTTCGCCCCCGGGCGCCAGCCGGCGACGGCCGCGTCCCCCACCCCGAACCGCCATCCCTTATCAACCGTCCGGGATCACCCGAATCCGGCCGAGGACTCAGGAACCGCGACCGACGCGGCCGGAGACGAGGCGGGTGAAGGTGCGCCAGGCGTCGGCGTCCGGGGCTTCGAGGTCGGCGGCGGACGGACAGGTGCCTACGGCGATGAAATCGCGGTCGGAGCCGGGGGCGGCGAGGAAGCGGGCGGCTTCCTCCGCGGTGCCGCCGAGGAGCGCCGACCAGCGGCGGGCAACGGTGTCGCGGCGGGTGAGGGCCTCCTCCATCTCGGTGTAGGTGGCGAGGAACAGCACCGGGGTGCTGACGTGGGCGAGGAGGGCGGGGGCGCGGATCAGGGCGGGCTCGACGTAGTAGGCCGCGGGGAAGGCGTCGAGGTCACGCGCCTCGCCCCCGACGAGCAGCTCTCCGCCCTCCGCTTCGGCGGTCTGGATGGCGTCGAGATGGTCGCGGTAGGCGTCGAGGTCGCGGAGCGGGCCGAGGGCGGTCTCCGGCGCCAACGGGTCGCCGATCGTGGCGGCGGCGAAGGCGGTTACAAGGCGCTGCTCGAGCGCGGCGGCGATCGAGGCGTGGGCGAAGACGAGGTGAAGCGAGGCGGTCGCACGCCCGGCGCCGGCCAGCGCCGCCTCGGCCAGCGTCGCCGCGGTGGCGTCGAGGTCGGCCCCCGGAGCGACGATCGCAACGTTGGCCCCGGGGGCCCGGGGCCGCACGACCAGTTCGACCCCCGGTGCCTCGGCGAGCGCCTCGGCGGCATCGGCCTCGCCGGGGACGACTGAGTGGAGTCCGGCCGGCGCCGCCGAGCCGAGGGGCCGGGCGGCAGCGTCGGGGCCGGCCGTCGGCGCGGGCTGGGGGGTGGCGCCGGAGGTGAGCTGCCGACCGGCGGGGTCGGCGTGAGCGCCGGAGGCGAGGGCCGAATCGCCTGGATCGAGACCAGGTGCCGAAGTGGCGGCGTCGCGGCCGGTCGCGGAGGCGAGCGCGGCGTCGACCAGGGCCTCGACGGCGGTGGCGACCAGCGGGGCGGCGGGACGCCAGACGACCGGGCAGCCGCAGGCGAGCGCGAACGGCGCCGCGGCGGCCCACTCGAGCAGCGGCGTCCCGACCGAGCCGAGGACGGCGACCGGGCCGAGCGGTCGGCGCGCTTCGAAGCGGCCGGTGGGCGGAGGGCCGGGCGACGACCCCGCGCCGACGGCGGTCGCGGCCGACGACGACGGGACGGAACCGGGCGCCGGGACGGCCTCGGTAGGGGACGATCCGACGCCCGGCATCGGACCGGCCGGCAGCGGAAGCGGAGGCTCCGCGGCGCCAGGGTCCGCGGCGCTCGCCGTCGGCAGCGCCGCGACGTTGGTCGCGACGTCGGCGGCGCGGGTGCAGGCGCTCACCGCGGCCTCGACCTCGGCGATCGCGGCGGCGAAGGGCTTGCCGGTCTCGATCGCGATCAGCTCGGCCAGGGCGGGGGCGCAGCGGTCGAGCTCGCGGGCGATCGCGCTCACGGCGGCGGCGCGATCCTCGGGCGCCACCGCGCGCCAGACGCCGAAGGCCTCCGCCGCCAGGACGGCTGCGGCGAGCGCATCGGCGGCGCTCGCGCCCTCCAACTCCAGCAGCTCCTCGCCGTCGATCGGCGAGGTCACCGGCAGCGACGTCGCGCCGACGTCGCCAGGCTCGACCCCGCAGGCGCGCAGCGCCGCGAGGGCGCGGTCGCGCAGGGCCTCGCCTACCTCGGGAGTCCCGGCGTCGGTCGCCGCGGCATCCGCCGGCTCCACGCCCATTGCGCCGCCCGCGTTCGGCTCGGCGCCGGTACCGTCAGTCGGCGGCTCGGTGCTCATCCCAGAAGCGTCGCAGCATCTCAACGAAACCCGCGGCGTCTTCCTGGAAGGGCTGGTGGCCGCGCTCGGGCAGCACCTCGAGACGGGATCCCGAGATCAGGTCGACCAGGCCGCGCGAGAGGCGCAGGGGCACGATGCGGTCCTCCTCGCCGACCGCGACCAGGGTCGGGACGTCGATCGCGCGCAGGCGCTCGCCGGGGTCGTGGCCGATCGCCACCTCGGCCGTGCGCGCGAAGGCCTCCTCGGTCTGGCCCGGGCCCTCGTCAGCGAGCGCCGCCTCGATCAGCGCCTCGACCGTCCCGTCCATGTGCGCGGCGCCGCTGTAGACCCAGAGGCAGATCGCTTCCTGGAGATGGCGCGGGTCCTCGATCAGCCGCGGCAGCTCGGCGTGGTGGCGGAGCAGGCGGGCGAGGTGCTCGTCGTAGCGCCCCCAGGTGCCGACCAGGGCCAGGGTCCGCACCCGCTCGGGCTCCATCAGCACCAGCTCCTGGGAGATCGCGCCGCCCATCGAGGAGCCGACGACGTGCGCCGTCTCGACCCCCATCGCGTCGATCACGTCGAGCGCGTCGCGCGCCATCTCGGCGAGCGTGAAGTCCTCCGGCCCGAGCGGCGAGCGGCCGATGCCGCGGTTGTCGAAGGAGACGACCCGGTGGCTCGCCGCCAGCAGGTCGAAGGCCTCACCCCAGACCGCGTGGTCGTCGCCGAGGCCGGAGACCAGCAGCACGTCCTCCCCCTCGCCAGCCTGGCGCGCCCAGATGTCAGCCACCGGCGCCGTCGTCCTCGGGCACGCGCAGGTAGGGCGGCAGGCGGTTGGTCATCCCCCGCCCGAGCACGTCTTCGACCAGCAGCTCGAAGTGCTCCAGGTGCCGGTGCATCTCCACCTCGACTTCCTCCGGCCGCCCCCGCCGCAGCGCCCGCAGGGTGTCGCGGTGGAGCTCGGCGCCGAAGTCGATGTCCTCGCCGGTGCGCAGCATCGTGTCGCGCTCGACCGCGAGGCGGCGGAAGATGTCGACCAGGGTCGCCTCCAGGGTCGGGCTGTCGGCCGCCTGCCACATCACCCGGTGGAAGAGGTCGTGGGACTGCTCGTAGCGGGCGCGGTCGTCGCGGTGGATCTCCAGCATCTCGATCGAGCGCTCCATCCGCGCGAAGTGGTCTTCGCTGCCGCGCAGCGCCGCCAGCTGGGCGATCCGCGGCTCGACCACGCGGCGCGCCTCCAGCAGCTTGTAGATCTCGTCGCCGCTCTGGCCGAGCAGGCCGGCGGCGGTCAGCTCCGGCGGCACCCAGATCGAGACGATCGCCGGGCCGCCGCTGCGGCCGCCGCGCACCTCGAGGACGCCGGCGTCGACCAGCACCTGGATCGCCGCCCGGACGGTCGGCCGCGAGACCTGCATCGTCGCCGCCAGCGCCCGCTCGCTGGGCAGCATGTCGCCCTCGTGGACGACGCCGGAGCGGATCACGTCGGCGATCTGGTGGACGACGTTGTCGAGGGTCGCCCGGGTGCGGACCGGGGTGAAGAGGGCGGAGTCGGCGCGCTCGCCGACCGAGCCAGGCGCGTAGCTGCTGCTCATAGTAGGCCTGGAGAATAGGCGATGTGCCCAGACTTACCTTTTTTGGTCACCTAGTTGACATTTAACGGCCAGGCTGCGTAGATTTGACTGCCCTGTCACCGACCCGGCGGCGCGCCGCCATTGAGGAGGAACGTTGAGCAGCGAAACCGTCTTCGAGGGCATCCTCCCGGCGCTGATCACTCCGCTGACCGCGGACGCGAGCGAGGTCGACCACGACGCCCTCGCCGCGGTCGTCGAGAGCCTGATCGCCGCCGGCGTCCACGGCCTCGTCCCCTGCGGCAGCACCGGCGAGTTCGTCACCCTGACCGGTGAGGAGCGCCGCGCCGTGGTCGAGACCGTGATCGCCGCCGCCGGCGGGCGCGTCCCCGTCGTCCCCCACACCGGTGCCCTCTCGACCGCCGAGACGGTCGCGCTCAGCGTCCACGCCGAGGCCGCCGGCGCCGCCGCGGTGATGATCGTGCCGCCCTTCTACGAGCAGCTGACCGAGCGCGAGATGCTCGCCCACTACGCCGCCGTCAGCGAGGCCGTCGCGGTGCCGCTGATGTACTACAACCTGCCCGGCGCGACCGGCGTGGAGCTGACCTTCGAGCAGTTCCAGGAGCTGCGGCGCGCCGCCCGCGTCGAGACGCTGAAGGACACCAGCGGCGACGCCGTCGCCGCGATGGAGCTGATCCAGCGCGACGCCGAGGGCCCAACCCTGCTGAACGGCATGGACAGCCTCACCTTCTCCTCACTCGCCGCCGGCGCCCGCGCCGCGATCTGGGGCGCCGCCAACTTCATCCCCCGCGAGGCGGTCGAGCTGCACCGGCTGCTCGCGGTCGAGGCCGACCTCGAGGGCGCCCGCGAGCTGTGGCGGCGGATCTACCCGATCTGCGCCTTCCTCGAGTCGAGCAGCTACACCGCCGCGGTGAAGGAGGCCTGCGAGATCGTCGGCCTCCCCACCGGGCCGCTGCGCCGGCCGCTCTTGAAGATCGAGCCGGAGCGGCGCGCCGCGCTCGCCGAGCTGCTCGCCACCGCCGGGGTGGGACCGGTGAGCGCCGCCCGATGAGGTTCGAGCGCGCCCTCCGCACCGTCGACGCCCACTGCGAGGGCGAGGCCACCCGGGTCGTCGTCGGCGGCCTCGTCGACGTCCCCGGCGAGACCCTCTTCGACAAACGCCGCTACCTCGAAACCGAGCGCGACGACCTCCGCCGCACCCTGCTCTTCGAGCCGCGCGGCCAGTCCTGCCTCTCGGCCGTCTTCGTCTTCCCCTCGCGCAACCCGGCCGCCGACCTCGGCTTCGTGATCATGGAGGGCACCGACTATCCGCCGATGTCGGGGACCAACACGATCAACACCGTGACCGTCCTGCTGGAGACCGGGATGCTGCCGATGGTCGAACCGCTGACCGAGCTGACCCTGGAGGCGCCCGCCGGCCTGGTCGCGGTGACCGCCTTCTGCGAAGACGGCAAGTGCGTCGAGGTCACCTTCCGCAACGTCCCCTCCTTCGCCACCCACCTGGACGCGCCGGTCGAGGTCGAGGGCCACGGCACGCTCCTCTGCGACGTCGCCTACGGCGGCCACTTCTTCGGCCTCGTCGACGCCAACGGGCTCGGCTTCGAGATCGTCGCCGAGGAGGCGGCCGACCTGGCGGCACTGGGCGAGCGGATCAAGACCGCGATCGGCGAGCAGGTCGACGTCTCCCACCCCGACAACCCGGGCATCCACGACATCGGCCTCTTCGTCTGGACCGGCAGGCCGCTGGCCGGCGGCAGCGCCCGCAACGCGACCGTGGTCAGCCCCGGCCGCATCGACCGCTCCCCTTGCGGCACCGCGACGACGGCGCGGATGACCACCCTCGCCGCCCGCGGCGAGCTCGCCCCGGGCGAGGAATTCCTGCACGAGAGCATCCTCTCGACCACCTTCCGCGGAAAGGTGGTCGAGGAGGTGCAGGTCGGCGAGCTGCGCGGCGTCACCACCGAGGTCACCGGGCGCGCCTGGATCTACTCGATGCAGACGCTCGGCATCGACCCCACCGACCCCTTCCCCACCGGCTACACCCTGAGCGACACCTGGGGCACCGCGACGCCGCGCCCCTTCGACCCGGCGACGAGCACCGACTCCCAGAATGAGAGGTAGGCAATGAGCACCAGCACCGAGACCGAGGCCCGCAACTTCATCGCCGGCGGCTGGGTCGACGCCGCCGCGGGCGGCCACGAGGACGTCGTCAACCCGGCGACCGCCGAGGCGATCGGCACGATGGCCGCCTCGACCGCCGCCGACGTCGACGCCGCGGTCGCCGCCGCCCGCGAGGCGTTCCCGGCCTGGCGCGCGCAGACCCCGGCGCGCCGCGCGCAGGCGATCTTCGCGCTCGCCGACCTCTGCCAGGCGAACTTCGACGAGCTGGCGCGCCTCGAGGCCCTCGACGCGGGCAAGCCGCTGACCGCGGTGCGCGAGGACGAGCTGCCCGGGGTGATCGACGGGATGCGCTTCTTCGCCGGCGGCGCGCGGACCCTGAGCGGCCCCGCCTCGACCAACTACATGGAGGGCCAGACCTCGATCATGCGCCGCGAACCGGTCGGCGTGGTCGGCGCGATCACCCCCTGGAACTACCCGCTCTGGCAGGCGGTCTGGAAGCTGGCGCCGGCGATCGCGACCGGCAACACGGTGGTGCTGAAGCCGGCCGAGACGACGCCGCTGGCGACCGCCAAGCTGGTCGAGCTGGCGGGCCAGGTCCTGCCCTCCGGCGTGCTCAACCTGGTGCAGGGCTTCGGCGACCCGGTCGGTGCGGCGCTGGCCGGCCACCCCGGCGTCGACCTCGTCTCCTTCACCGGCTCGGTGCGCGCGGGCCAGGCGGTCGCCCACGCCGCCGCCGACGGAGTCAAGCGGGTGGTGATGGAGCTCGGCGGCAACGCCCCGGTGATCGTCTTCGAGGACGCCGACCTCGACGCCTCCTTCGAGACGCTGGCGGCAGCGGGCCTCTACAACGCGGGCCAGGAGTGCACCGCGGCGAGCCGCATCCTGGTCGCCTCGGGGATCGAGGACCGGCTGGTCGAGGGCCTCGCCGCCGCCGCCCGCAAGCTGCGGATCGGCGACACGATGGACCCGGCGACGGAGCTCGGGCCGCTCAACTCGGCCGCCCACCGCGACCGGGTCGAGGGGATCCTCGCCCGCCGCCCCGCCCACGCCGAGCTGGCGCTCGGCGGCGGCCGTCCCGACCTGCCCGGCTACTTCGTCGAGCCGACGATCGTCACCGGCCTGCACCAGGACGACGAGCTGATCCAGGAGGAGATCTTCGGCCCGGTCTTCACCGTGCAGACCTTCGACTCCGAGGAGGAAGCGCTGCGGCTCGGCAACGACACCCGCTTCGGCCTCGCCGCCTCGGTCTGGACCAGTGATGTCGGCCGGGCGATCCGGGTCGGCAACCAGCTCGACTTCGGCACCGTCTGGATCAACAACCACTTCGCCTTCTCCCCCGAGCTGCCGGTCGGCGGCTTCGGCGAGTCGGGCTACGGCAAGGAGGGCTCCTCGCTCGGGGTCGAGGAGTTCACCCGGGTCAAGGTGATGACCATCAACGCCGGCTGACGATGGGCGAGCGGCTCCAGACCGACGTGTTGGTGATCGGCTCCGGTCCGTCCGGGGCGGTGGTCACCCACACCCTGGCAAGCGCCGGGGTCGACGTCGTCTGCCTCGAGCAGGGCGACTGGATCAACCCCTCGGACTTCGGCACCAACGAACCCGAGTGGGAGCTCTTGATCCAGCAGCAGTGGGCGCACGACCCGAACGTGCGCAAGGCCGAGGCCGACTACCCGGTCGAGGTGTCGGACTCCGACATGTGGCCGGTGATGCTGAACGCGGTCGGCGGCACCAGCCTCTTCTACGGCGCCGAGTGGGTGCGCATGCTGCCCTCCGACTTCCGCCTGCGCAGCTGCGAGGGGATCGCCGACGACTGGCCGATCTCCTACGCCGAGCTGAAGCCCTATCACGACGAGATCGATGCCTTCCTCGGCGTCTCCGGCGTCGCCGGCGACCCCGCCTACCCGGAGGGCCTCGACTATCCGCTGCCGCCGCACCCGATCGGCAAGGTCGGGATGAAGGCGGCCGAAGGGATGAACGCGCTCGGCTGGCATTGGTGGCCGGGCGCCAACGCGATCGCCGTCGACCGCCACAAGACCTTGGAGCGGTGCCTGCGCCACGGGGTCTGCGAGTGGGGCTGCCCGGCCGGGGCGAAGGCCTCCTTCGACCTGATCTACCTGCCGCAGGCGCTGGCCGCGGGCGCGAAGCTGATCACCGGCGCGCGGGTGAGCCGGATCGAGAGCGGTACCGACGGCCTCGCCAGCGGCGCCCACTGGATCGACCGCGAGGGCGGCGAGAACTTCGTCGCCGCCAAAGCGGTGGTCGTCTGCGCGAACGGGATCGGCACGCCGCGGCTGCTGCTGCTCTCGGGTGGCCCGGCCCACCCCGACGGGCTCGCCAACTCCTCGGGCCTGGTCGGCAGGAACCTGATGCTCCATCCCAACTGCACGGTGACCGGCTACTACGAGGACGACCTCGAAAGCTGGAAGGGCCCGGCGGGCGAGACGATCCACTCGATGGAGTTCTACGAGTCGCGGCCCGAGCACAGCTTCGTCCGCGGCGGCAAGATGAACGTCCTCCCCACCCCCGGCCCGCTGGCGGCGATCGAGGCGCACCGCGACCAGCCCTTCGACCAGCTCTGGGGACCGGCGTTCGCCGACGTCGCCGCGCGCCATCGCAGCGGGATCCTCTGGGCGACGAACACCGAGGACCTGCCCGACGAGGCCAACCGGGTGACGCTCGACCCGGCGCTCACCGACGGCGACGGAGTGCCGGCGCCGAAGGTCGACTACCGGATCGGCGACAACACGCGGGCGATCCTCGACTTCCACGTCGCCCGGATGACGGAGATCCACGAAGCCTCGGGGGCGACCGAGACGATCCCGGTCGGCCTCTGGGTCGACCAGCCTGGGCACCTGCTCGGCACCGCGCGGATGGGCGAGGACCCGGGGCGCTCGGTGGTCGACTCCTACGGGCGCGCCCACGACGTGCCGAACCTGTTCGTCGCCGACGGCAGCCTCTTCGTCACCGGCGGCGCCGTCAACCCGACCGCGACGATCACCGCGCTCGCTCTGCGGGTCGCCAAGCACATCGTCGCCACCGGGGCCGAGATCCCGACCTCGACCGGGGCGGCGCGGTGAGCGTCCGCCCGCTGAGCGAGGCAGAGCGCGAGGCCCTGGTCGCCGCCGCCGACGCGCTCTGCGGCGGCGGGCGGCTGAGCGCGCCGAGCGCGACGCCCGGCTACGAGGAGTGGCTCGAGCGGGCGCTGGCGGCGCGCGCCGACGCCTTCGAGGAGGTGGTCGCCGCGGCGGTCGCCCTCGACGGGCTCAGCCTCGAAGGGCGGCGCGAGGCGCTGCGGCGGATGAACGCCGACGAACGCCCCCGCTTCCACGCCCTCTCCTCGGTCGTCGCCGGCGCCTGGCTCCTGGTCCCGGAGATCGCCGCGGCGCTCGGCTACCCCGGCCAGGTCGCCGCCCCCGCCGCCTTCGACGAGGCCGCGACGCAGCTGGAGACCGGGATCCTCGACCCCGTGATCGCCCGCGGCCCGATCTACAAAGAGGCCTGAGCCGCCGCTCGTTCACTTGAGCACACCCGGGTGTGCTCAAGTGAACGAGCGTGCTTCAGCGCGATGCCCAGGCGAGGCCCTGGCGGATGAGGCGGGTCTGCTCGGGCTTTTCGTACTCGTCGAGCTCGTGGCCGGCGGCGGTGTAGAAGACGCGACCCTCGCCGAACTGCTTTACCCAGGCGTAGGGGGCGGCGACGCCCTTCAGCCAGGGCACGTTCGGCTCACCGTCGAAGGTGGTCGTCGCGATCACGTGCGTGTCGGGGTTGACCTGCATGTAGTACTGCTCGGAGGAGACCTGGAAGTTCTCGACCCCCGCGGTGACGGGGTGGTCGCGGTCGGTGATCTCGACTTCGTAGTCGACCCGGACGCCCTCGCCGCCGGGATGTTCGACGAACGAGCCGCCGACGATGTAGTTGTAAGGGAGGCTCGAGCGGAAAGCCGCGGTCATCCCGTGCCAGCCGGCGATCCCGGTGCCGCCGCGGACCGCCTCCATCAACCGCTGCTCGGCCTTGTCGGTCATGTCCTCGGTGGTCAGCGCCTGGGTCCAGCCGATCACGATCAAGTCGAAGCCGGTCAGGTCCCGCTCGAAGCGGTGGTATTCCTGGGTCTCCTCGACCTCGAAGCCGAGGTCGTCGAAGTGCGGGCGCGCCCAGGCGGCGAGCTCGTAGGGGAGGTGGCCCGGCCAGCCGCCGTAGAGGAAGAGAACCTTCTTCATCGGCCGGAGGGTATGGGTGCCAGGCGCGTCGGGCAACGAACACGGTGTGAAAGATCAAGCGGGTCGCTTGCGCGCGCCGGGCCGGCGCCACCAGATCACTGGGACGGATCGCCCTCACGCAGCGACGCGGCAACGACCCGCGCGGCCTCGCGCCCGGCCCCGGCCGCCGTCTCCATCGAGCCGAGGTGGGCGAAGTAATCGCCCGCCAGGTGCAGGTTGCGACGCGCACCGAAGGGACCCGCTTCGAGGCGCGGCTGGACCTCCCGCCGCCCCGGCCGCGAGTAGACGTTGCCCACCTGCCAGCGCTGCACGGTGGCGTCGGCGACGATCCCGCGGCTCGCGGGGAAGAGGTCGTAGAGGTCGGCAAGGAAGCGATCGCGCACCTGCCCGTCCTCCAGCTCCATGAGGCGCGCCGCCGCGTCGCCGCCGGCGTAGACCATCAGCGAGCCGTCGGGCCGACGCGGGCCGCGGCGGAGCACCTGGGCGTGGTTGAAGAACATGCTGAAGGAGCGCTCCGGAGTCGAGAGCGCGTAGACGCCGTCCCAGGGCATCGCGCCGCGCTCGCTGGTGCGGATGCCGAGCGAGAGGAACGGGCCCGTCGGCACCGCGTCGAGGGCGCCGGCGGCCTCCGGCGCGAGCTCGCGCAGGAGCGGCGCCGCGGTCGGCGGCGGCACCGCGACCACCACCTGGCGGGCGAGGACCGAGCGCTCGTCCGCGGCGCCGGAGTAGGTGACCCGCGCGCCCGCCGGGTCGGCGGCGATCGCAGTCACCTGGGCGCTGGTCCGGACCCGCTCGCCGAGCCGCTCGCCGAGGGCGGCGAAGAGGGCGCCGGGGCCACCCACCAGGTTGAAGGCGATCAGCGAGTCGCGCCCCTGCCAGACCATCACGAAGAGATGGATGCCGCAGGCGGCCGAGAGCTGCGCGGGCTCCGCCGTCGCCCGGTTGGCGAGGGCGGCGAAGATCTGCGCCACGCGCGGCGGCAGCGGGCCGAGGAAGTCGGCGAAGGTGCGCTCGTCCTCGAAGGCGAAGAGGCGACGGTTGCGCGCTTCCGCGTCCTCGCCCGGCCGCGACCGGGCGGCCCGCTGATAGCGCCTCACCCCGAGCTGCAGCTTCGCCCCGGCGCGGGCGAAGGCGAGCCGCTCGCCGCCAGTCAGCGGCAGTCGCAACGGGTAGGCCTCGACCCGGCCGTGGGTGAGGATCCGGTCGCCGAGCGCCATCCCCGACATGCCGCCCTCGACCGGCACCGTCGCCATGCCGAGGTCGCGGATGATCGAGTCGACCGCCGAGCCCGGCGGCGGAAAGAGATGGGCGCCGAAGTTGATCCAGTACTCGCCGAACGGCTGCGAGTACATCCGCCCGCCCAGCCGGTCGCCCGCCTCGAGCACCAGAACCCGCCGGTCGCGCAGCGACCAGGCGGCGCTCAGGCCGGCGATGCCACCGCCGACCACGACGACGTCGTAGGACTCCTCACCCGTCATCACCGCTCCTTCCCCGGCCCGATCAGGCCAGGTTGACCATCACGTGCTTGATCGTCGTGTACTCCTCGACCGAGTAGATCGACATGTCCTTGCCGTAGCCGGACTCCTTGATCCCGCCGTGCGGCATCTCCGACATGAACGGCAGGTGGTCGTTGACCCAGACGGTGCCGAATTCGAGGTCGCGGGAGGCGGCCATCGCGCGGCCGACGTCGCGGGTCCAGACCGAGGCGGCGAGGCCGTAGGGGACGTCGTTGGCGAGCGCGATCGCCTCCGCGTCGGAGGACGTCCGCTGCACCGTGACGACCGGGCCGAAGACCTCCTTCTGGACGATCTCGGCGTCCTGGGCGACCCCGGTGACGACGGTCGGCTCGACGAAGGCGCCGGGGCCGTCGGGGGTGCCGCCGCCGAGCACGACCGCCGCGCCCGCGCCCTTGGCGCGCTCGAGGAAGGAGATCACGCGCTGCTGCTGGCGGGCGGCGACCAGCGGGCCCATCTCGATCGACTCGGCGCTCGCCGGGTCGCCGACCTCGATCGCGCCGACCTCGCCGACCAGCGCCTCGACCAGGTCGTCGTGGACCGCCTCGGCGGCGATCACGCGCGAGGCCGCGGTGCAGTCCTGGCCGCTGTTGTAGAAGCCGGCGGTGCGGATCCCGGCCGCCACGGCGGCGAGGTCGGCGTCGTCGAGGACGACCGCGGGCGCCTTGCCGCCGAGCTCCAGGTGGACCCGCTTCAGCGTGTCGGCGGCGGCCCGCGCGACCGCCTTGCCGGTGCCGACGTCGCCGGTCAGCGAGACCATCCGGATCGTCGGGTGGCGGACGATCGCCTCGCCGAGGGCGCCGTCGCCGGTGAGCACGTTCAGCACGCCGTCGGGGAGGATGCCGCGCGCGGCGATCAGCTCGGCGAAGCGGAGCATCGTCAGCGGGGTCAGCTCGGAGGGCTTGATCACGATCGTGTTGCCCGCCGCCAGCGCCGGGCCGATCTTCCAGACGCCCATCTGCAGCGGGTAGTTCCAGGGCGCGATCTGGCCGACCACGCCGAGCGGTTCGCGGCGCACCATCGAGGTGTAGCCGCGCGCGTACTCGCCCGCCGCGCGCCCCTCGAGGTTGCGGGCGGCGCCGGCGAAGAAGCGCAGGTTGTCGGAGGAGATCGGGTTCTCCTCGCGCGCCGCGACGATCGGCTTGCCGACGTTCTGGGACTCGAGCCGGGCCAGCTCTTCGGTGTGCTCGTCGAGCAGGTCAGCCATCGCCAGGAGCGCGGTGGCGCGTTCGGCGGGCGTCGTCCTCCCCCACTCGACGAACGCCGCGGCGGCGGCGTCGACGGCGCGGTCGAGCTCCGCGCCGCCCTGGTCGGGGACCGTCGCCAGCACCTCGCCGTCGGCGGGGTTGACGATCTTGCGGGCCGGGGCCATCAGGCCGGCGCCCCAGGGGCGGGCGCGGCCCGCTCGGTGTCAGTCATCGCGGAATCAGGCATATCGACAGGTTGCCGCATCGGACGCGCTCCGAAAAGGGCCGGAGCGCGTCATCTCACCGGACATTTCTGCACGAATCGTCGAGCGGGCGCTCCGGCCGGGTCGCCCGCACGCCCCGACCGGGCGCTCAACCGGGCAGATCGAGCAGCCCGGAGACGTCGCCGACCATCTCCAGGTAGAGGTTCAGGGCGCTCTCGATCCCCGGCTCGTAGCGCTTGCTGTCGGGCCCCGGCGCGTACTTGCGCGAGGCGATCCCGAGCTGCTGGCGGTTGGCCAGCTCGATGTCCTGGCGGTGGGTGATGTCCCAGAGGCCGACCAGCTCGTCGAGGTCGTAGTCGACCCCCTCGACCGCATCCTCATGGACGAACCAGTCGCCGACCAGGGTCGCCTCGCCGACCGCGTTCGGGATCAGCTTCGCGGTGATCCCGTGGTCGACGTAGAACATCGCGAAGGTGCAGGTCGGCTGGACCAGGAAGCCGCTGGCGAAGCCCTCCGGCACCTCGCGCCCTTCGGCGTACTCCCCGAACGGCTTCCTCACCACCGTCTCGCCGTCCATGGTCAGCGATTTGGCCCCGTTCTTCAGCGGCATCCAGCTGTAGAAGTAGGGCCGGTCGGGGCCCCATTCGTTGTGGTGGGCGTGCATCTCGGCGAGGCTCAGCGTGTTGCAGAGCTCCGGGTGCGACGGCGCGCAGTGGTAGCACTCGAGCTCGTTTTCCATCAAGAGCTTCCAGTTCGCCGCGCAGGGATACTCGATCGTCTTCACGATCTTCATCCGCTCCGGCTGCAGCACCCCCATCGACTCGTCCGCCGCCGCCAGCTCGGCCCCGATCGAGGGCAGGGGGTCATCGGAGAGGTGGACGAAGATGAAGCCCTGCCAGACCTCGACCGCGGCCTCGTGGAGGCCGTAGTCGGCGTAGGCGAAGGGGTCGCCGTCGGCGTGTTTGGGGGCGTGCAGGAGCTCGCCGTCGCGACCGTACTGCCAGGCGTGGTAGGGACAGAGGATCCGCTTCATGTGGCCGCCCTGGGTCGGGTCGCAGATGCGGAAGCCGCGGTGGCGACAGACGTTGTAGAGGGCGTGCACCTCGCCGTCGTCGCCGCGGATCAGGATCAGGCTCTCGCGGGCGATCTCGAAGGTGAAGAAGTCACCGGGAGCGGGGATCTGGGAGACGTGGCCGGCGAGCAGCCACTGCCGTCCCCAGATCAGCTCCAGCTCCTCCTCGTAGAGGCTCGGCGAGAGGTAGTAGGGCTGGGGAAGGCTCGTGAAGTACGCGCCTCGGTCGATCGTCGTGGTCGGCATCGGCTCACCTCGGATCCGCTTCGTGTGTAGTATTCCCGTGACCGATCGATCGATCGATCGGGTCCTTTATAGCCCTTCCGCCCGCGGCCGTCAACCGCCCCGTCGGAGCTGATCCGGTGTGCCATGCTCCGCCGGTGGCAAGCACCGACACCGCAGGCACCGGAACGCCCGCCGCGGCGCTGAGCGAGCGCGAGATCGCAATCCGGCGCGGCGCCATCGCGCTCTTCTTCGAGCACGGCTACGCCGCGGTCGGGATCCGCCAGATCGCCGCTGCGGTCGGGCTCAGCACCTCGACCCTCTACCACTACGGCGAGTCGAAGCTGGAGCTGCTGGAGGCGGTGATGATCGACTCCGACGAGATCCTCCAGGCGCACTCGGAGCGGGCGCTGGCGAGGACCGAGGACCCGCGCCTGCGCTTCGCCGGCCTGGCGCTGACCCTGGTCGGCGCCCAGGTCGAAAGCCGCAAGACCTGTTACGTGATGGACAACGAGATGCGCGCGGTGAGTCCCGGCTCGGCCCGCGGCGCGCGCATCCTCGGGCAGCGGCGGCGCTTCGAGGCACTCTGGGAGGAGGCGATCGCCGCCGGCGTCGCGAGCGGCCAGTTCACCGCCGCGAACACCGACGTCGCCCGCGTCGGGCTGATCGGGATGTACTCGCAGACCAGCCTCTGGTACCGGCCCAACCGGGCGCTCGACCGAGCCGAGCTCTGCCGCGAGATGGTCGACCTGGGCCTCGCCGCCCTCGGCAGCGCGCGGCTGTCGGGCGAGGAGGCGCGGGAGCTGCGGGCGGCGGCGGAGTTCATCCGCTTCGACTGGGAGCCCGACGACGGGGAGGCGCCGGAGCCGGGCTTCCCGCGCTACGCCGAGCTGCGGGCGGCGCCCTGACGATGGGCTCGCCGATCGAGACCAGGCCGCCGCTTGCCTCGCCGGAGCTCTCGATCGCCGAGTTCCTGACCCTGCCGCCGGTGCGCCGCGGGGCGCCCGAGGTGGTCGCCGGGGCCGCCGACCTCGCCCGGTCGATCCGCTGGGTCCACTCCGGCGAGGTCGCCAACATCGCCTCGCTGCTGCACGGCGGCGAGCTGCTGCTGACCACCGGGATGGGGATCGGCGACTCCGAAAAGGCGCGCAGCGGCTTCGTCGAGAGCCTCGCCGCGCGCGGCGTGGTGGCGATCGCGATCGAGCTCGGCACGGCCCTGGAGACGCTGCCGCCGGCGCTGGTCCGGACCGCCGCCGAGGCCGACGTCTGCCTGATCGCCTTCCACCGCGAGATCCGCTTCGTCGACGTCACCGAGGCCTTCCACCAGCGGATCCTCGACACCCGCGCCTCGGGTGAGCTGCGCGGCGACGACCTGCGCGGCCGCTTCGCCGAACTGCTGCTGGCGGGCAAGGAGGCGCGCGACCTGCTGACCGAGCTGGCCGGCTTCGTCCGCAACCCGGTGGTGCTGGCGGGCGCCGACGGGGCGATCGCCTACCACGTCCCCTGCCGCTCCGACGACGCCGCCGTGCTCGGCGCCTGGGACTCGGTGCGCCGAGGCGGCGCCTCGGCGCCGCGCCTGGTCGAGCAGCCGGTGCCGCTCGGCGACGGCTCGACCGGGCGCCTGCTGGTGCTCGAACTGGACGCGACGATCTCCCCCGCCGACCGCTTCGCGGTCGGGCAGGCGGTCGACCTCATCGCGATCGCGCTGATGCGCGACCGCGAAGGCGAGCGCCTCGCCGGGCACCGGCGCGGCGACTTCCTCGCCGAGCTGGCGAGCGGGACCGAGTCGGCCGAGTCGGAGCTGGCGCGGCGCGCCGCCGACCTCGGCTTCGAGGCGGTCGGTCCCGACCTGATGCCGATCGCGGTGCGGGTCGCCGGAGCGACGCCGGGCGACCGCCGCTGGGACCCGGTCCGGCTCGGCCTCGCGCGCGAGCTGGCCGGGCGGCGGATCGCCCGCATCTCGGGAGCGCCCGGGGAGGGCGGCGACCTGCAGATGGTGGTCGGCCTGAGCGCCGCCGAGCGTCCCCGGATCGCCGACCTCGTGGCTGGGGCGCTGCGGCGGGCGGTGGCGCGCGAGTTCGGCGGCGAGGCGGAGGTGACGGTCTGCGTCGGCCCCGCGGTGAGCAGCTGGGAGGAGGTCGGCAAGGAACTGGCCGCGGTCGGGGCGGCGCTCCCCGCGGCGGCCCAGGTAGAGCAGCGCGAGTGGTATGACGCCGAGCTCCCCGACGTCGACCGCCTGCTCTGGGGCCTGCGCGAGGACCCCGAGCTGGGCGAGTTCGTCGACCGCCGGATCGGGCCTTTGCTGGCCTGGGACGAAGGCGGCCGCGCCAACCTGCTGCGCACGCTGGAGGTCTTCTGCGAATGCGGCGGTCACAAGACCGAAGCGGCGCGGGCGCTGCAGATCGAGCGCCGCACGCTCTACCACCGGCTCGCCCGGATCGAAGAGATCCTCGCCGTCGACCTCAGCCACGGCCGCTCCCTGCTCGGTCTCCACCTGGCGATCCGCGCCCACCACTTCCGCTGAGATGCGGCGCACCTTTGGGCACAGGCCCGCGGCGCGCTGAGCACGCCGTGCAGTCCTCCCCCGCCTCGCCTCACATCGCGACCCTTGCCCTCGCTCCCGCGATGGGCCGATCATGGCCGGATGCCGATCCATACCGTCCTCGGGCCGATCGACCCCGACCAGCTCGGGCTGACCAGCATGCACGAGCACCTGCTGATCGACTGCCGCGACCGCTACAACGAGCCCGATACGCCGCCCCCCGCGGGCGAGGAGGTGCGGATCGAGAACCTCGGCTGGCTGCACTGGAACAACCAGGGCCTGCTCGACAACCTGGTCGTCGACGACGCGGCGGTGGTCGCCACCGAACTCGAGGCCTTCGCCGCGGCGGGCGGCAGCGGCGTCGTCGACATGACCAACATCGGCCTCGGCCGTGAAGTCGAGCGGCTGCCGGAGATCGCCCGCAACTCGGGCACCCAGGTGATGATCGGCTGCGGCTGGTACCTCGACCCGACCCACCCGGCCGAGGTCCGCGAGTCGGGCCCCGAGCGACTGGCCGAGATGATCGTCGCCGAGCTGCGCGACGGGGTCGGCGAGACCGGCGTGCGGCCGGCGCTGATCGGCGAGATCGGCTCCAGCGACCCGGTCACCGAGCGCGAGCGCAAGGTGCTGACCGCGGCCGCCTGGGCGGCGGTCGAGACCGGCGCCGCGGTCAACGTCCACATCGAGGCGTCGGGCACCCACGGGGTCGAGGTCGCCGAGCTCCTGACCCGCGAGGGGATGGCCCCCGACCGCGTCATCCTTTCCCACATGGACGAGCGGATGGACCTCGACTACCACCTCGCGGTCGCCGCCACCGGCGCCGTGCTCGAGTTCGACACCTTCGGCATGGAGGCCTGGTGGAAGGTCCCCGACCGCGACCCGACCGACGACGCCCGCATGCGGGGCCTCGCCGAGCTGATCGGCCGCGGCCTCGGCGAGCGGCTGGTGCTCGGCTGCGACGTCTTCACCAAGACCTGCCACCGCGCCTGGGGCGGCCATGGGTACCAGCACCTGCCCGCCCGCGTGGCGCCGATGCTGCGCGACCACTTCGGCGTCTCCGCGGAGGAGCTGGAGACGATGCTCGTCCACACCCCGCGCCGGCTGCTCGACCGACCTTAGTCCCCACCCCACCCGACCGATTCGAGGAACCCGATGTCCGCCACCGAACAGACCACCGACCTGCACGCGCTCGCCGACGAGCACTTCGTCTGGCCGCTCGTCAACCGCGAGGACTTCGATCGCGAACCGCCGTTGATCCTGGCCGAGGGCGAGGAGTCGCGGCTGCGCGACGTCGACGGCAACGAGTACGTCGACCTGATCAGCAGCCTCACCCGCGCTTCGACGCTCGGCTACAGCCGGCCGGAGATGATCGCCGCGATGACCGCCCAGCTGGAGCGGCTGCCCTACGCGGGGACGGCCGGGCAGGCGGCGGACACCTCGGTGCGGCTCGCCGCCGAGCTCGCCCGGCGCACCCCCGGCGACCTCACCGCGGCGGCCTTCTCGGGCAGCGGCACCGAGGCCAACGACACCGCCTTCAAGATCGCCCGCGCCTACCACCAGGCAAACGGCAAGCCACGCGCCTACAAGGTGATCTCGCGCTGGAACGCCTACCACGGCTCGGTCGGCGGGGCGCTCGCCGCCTCGGACCTGCTCGACGTCCGCCACCCGGCCGACCCGGCGATGGTCCCCGGCACCTCCCACATCCCGGCCCCGACCTGTTACCGCACGCCGCTCGGGCTCGATCCGGCGGCGCAGGGCGCGGTCTGCGCCGACTACCTGGAGCAGGAGATCCTCCACCAGGGGCCGGAGCTGGTCGCGGCCTTCATCGCCGAGCCGGTCATGCAGGCCAACGGCGTGCAGACGCCGCCGCCCGGCTACCTGCAGCGCTGCCAGGAGATCTGCCGCTCCTACGGCGTGCTCTTCATCCTCGACGAGGTGATCACCGGCTTCGGCCGCACCGGCGTCTGGTTCGCCGCCGAGCACTTCGACCTCGAGCCCGACATGCTGACCCTCGCGAAGGGGATCACCGCGGGGTACGCGCCGCTCGGCGCGACGATGATCAGCGCGCCGATCCGCGACAGCCTCACGCGGCTCGCCGACGTCCACACCTTCGGCGGCCACGCGACCGCGGCGGCGGCCTCGCTGGAGGCGATCCGGATCTACGAGGAGGAGGACCTGCCGGGGCGCTCGCACAACCTCGGCGCGCGCCTGCTCGAGGAGATGAAGGGCTTCGAGGAGCTCGGCGCGGTCGGCGAGGTGCGCGGCATCGGCCTCTGGATCGCCGTCGACTTCACCGCCGACAAGGCGACCAAGGAGCCGCTGGCGCAGGAGAAGATCCGCGCGATCGTGATCGAGGCGCGGCGGCGCGGCGTGATCGTCAGCCGCAACGGCACCGCGATCGAGATCGCCCCGCCGCTGACGATCGACGAGGACGAGGCCCGCAACGCGATCGGCCGCTTCCGCGAGGCGATCGAAGCGGTGGCGGGGTAGCGGGCTCGAGCTCGCCTGGGTGTGTCGGGATCCGGGTGTGCCGAGGGACGGGGCCGTCGCCGGCCGGCGCCCGGATGCCGAAGGGACCCGGCCTTCTCGGAGGCGACCCGGGCAGGCTGTGGCCGCCTCCGAGAAGGCCGGGTCACGGGGGGACGGCGTGGGTCCTACGCTCCGCTGTTCCTTATGGCCCCGTGGGGGCCATAAGGAACAGCGGAAGGAGGGTGCCGCGGGGTCCGTGAGGAAGACGCCGGGAAGTGCGCGGGTGACGTGAGGGAGACGTCACGGATTTCACAGTTCCTCCACGGTCACGAAGACGCTGGCCTCGAACCTCCCCGTGAAGGCATACGCCTTCCCTGCGATCCCGGCGTCCCTGTGACGTCCCCGGCGTCTTCGTGACGACAGGGC
>JAFDWF010000120.1 GCA_018268575.1 Actinomycetota bacterium | reverse complement strand
ATCGGCCTTCTACAACAACGGCGCCGGGATCGTCCCCAACACGCTCGACAGCGAGGGGTTCGAGCCGAACGGCTGGAACATCATCGAACGCAACGACGTGTTCTGGAACAACTACAACTACTTCCTCGCCGCGTCCAAGTTCCACACCGTCTCGGCGGGGCTGGGTGAGCTCGGCGGGCAGACGGTCAACTACCCGACCGGGGTCGGGATCGTCCTCTACGGCGGCGACGGCAACGTGGTTCGCCACAACAAGGTGTTCGGCAACTACAAGTGGGGCGTGGCCTCCTTCTCGGGCCCCGGTGAAACCTTCGTCGCCAACGAAGGCAACGACGCCAAGAACATCAACAACCAGATCAGCGAAAACACGATGGGCCGCGAAGGCTACGACCCGAACGGCGAATTCGACTTCTGGGACGACGCCACCGGCGGCGGCAACTGCTGGAGCGGCAACAGCGTCAACTCCACCTTCGCCCCCGGCAACGGCACGGAGCCGCTGAGCTCGATCTACCCGACCTGCCCGCAGGCGCACGTCATCAACGACTCGGTCAAGAGCCTCAACACCACGGCCGGGCTGCAGGTGATCCTGGCGGACACGGGCAACCCGACGACGATCCTCGGCTACGCCGGCACCAGCCCGCCGCAGAACCAGCAGTGCAGCTGGGTGCGGCGCATCGCGAGCCACCCGAAGTTCCAGAACTACAAGCCGGTCGAAGTCGCTCCGGCTCCGGGTGAAGTGACGTGCGGCTGATGCGGCGCGGGAGGAAGCGGATGGTGGGGCGGCTGGCGCAGGTTGCGCTGGCCGCCGCCGCGGTGATGGCCCTGCTGGGGGCGACCGCGGCCGCCGCCCAGGCGCCGGCCGCGACGGCCTCGGCCAAGAAGTCGGCGCTGGTCACCGTCAACGACTTCTACTTCGGCCCCGAATCGGTGACCCTGAAGAAGGGCGGCACGATCAAATGGGTGTGGTCATCGGCCAACTCCTACCCGCACGACGTGCACCTGAAGAAGGGGCCGAAGGGGCTGAAGGAAAAGAAGACTTACTCGACCAAGACGACCGCGGTCACCGACGCCGAATTCAAGAAAGTTTTCAAGACCCCCGGCACCTACCACTTCATCTGCACGATCCACCCGACGCAGATGCACATGACCGTCGTCGTCAAGAAGTAGACGGGCATGCGCGAGCTCTCGGATAGACACTGATGGATCCGCTCGACCGCCGCGGCTTCCTCGCCCTCGGCGGCGCCGGCCTGATCTGCACGATCGCCGGCCACCAGATCACCACCGACGGCGGTCAGGTCGACGTCGAGAAGCTGGCCAAGGAGGTGCCGGTGCCGCCGAAGGTGGCGGCGGCCGAACGCGGCGGCGGCGAACCGCGGCGGGAGCTGGCGGCATTCGCCACCAGCTCCTCGGCGGTGCGCGAATACTGGATCGCGGCCGAGGCGATGAACTGGAACATCGTCCCCACCCACCGCGACCAGATGATGGCCGAGAAGGTGAAGGAAGGTAAGACGACGTTCAAGGCCTACGGGTACCGGCCCTACAGCCCGGGCTTCAAATCGCCGCTGGCGCCGGCGCAGGTCCCGGGGCCGCTGATCGAAGCCGCGGTCGGCGACACCGTCATCGTCCACTTCCGCAACAAGACGGGGTCGCCGGTGACGATGCACCCGCACGGGATCTTCTACGCCAACGAGATGGACGGCACCTACAAGGGCAAGTGGACGGACCCCGGCGGCTTCGTCCAGACCAACCGCACCTTCACCTACGTCTGGGAAGCCCGCGAAGGGACCGAGGGGACCTGGCTCTACCACGACCACGGGCCGATGGACCCGCTGCCGGTCTTCAAAGGGCTGTTCGGGCCGCTGGTGATCCGCAAGCCGGGCGAGGTCCCGCCCGAAGCCGAGTTCTTCCTCGGCTTCCACAGCTGGGACCCGACGGTCACCGGCCTGAAGGGGAACTACGCCTGCATCAACGGCCACGCCTACGCCGGCAACACGCCGACGCTGGAAGCGACGACGGGGCAGCGGGTGGCCTTCCACGTCTACGGCATGGACAACTTCTTCCACACCTTCCACCTGCACGGGCACCGCTGGATCGAACCGGACGGCCGCATCGCCGACACCAAAACGTTCGGGCCGGCGGACTCGTTCCGGGTCGAATTCACCGAGGACAACCCGGGCCGGTGGTTCTACCACTGCCACGTCTTCCAGCACCTGCACATGGGGATGAACGGGTGGTACATCGTCTCGTAGCGGGATTCGTGCGTGGTTGTCACCGGTATGCGGGGACGATTTCGCAGGCGCTGGTGCTGGCCGTGCTCGTGCTCGCGACCTCGGTGCCGGCGGCGCAGGCGGTGAACACCCGCGTCAACATCTCCCATTACCACTGGTCGATCCCCGAAGTCCACATCAACCTCGGTGAGAAAGTGACCTGGGACTGGCTCGGCCCCGACCTCGCCCACTCGGTGACCGGGATCTCCCCCAACGACCTGCAGTGGGACTCCGACCCCGGCACCGACGCCCCCTACCACCAGCCCGGCGACGAATACACGCTCCAGTTCAACGAACCGGGGGTCTACTACTTCCAGTGCAAACTGCACGCCTTCGTCCGCGGCGAGGTGATCGTCTCCGAAACGCCCGGGGAACCGTTCTCGGACCCCGGGCCAAGGCCGCCGCTCAACATCGACATCACGCCGCCGACCCTCGGCACGATCATCCTCGCCCATCCCAGCACCAGGGCGACGAGCGGGATCTCGACCAGCGCCCACATCAGCGAGAGCGGCACCCTCGACGCCGAGTACTACCGCCTCAACTCGAAGGGGCAGCGCGTCTACAACGGCTACAAGGTCTGGAAGACCTTCACCGGGATCAACCACTTCCAGCTGGGGGGGCGCTGGAAGCACTTCCGGGCGCGGCCCGGGCGCTACCTGGCGGTGCTGCGGGCGACCGACACCTCCGCCAACACCTCGAAGCCGGTGACCAAAGCCTTCACGATCTCCGGCCCGAAGAAGCCCGCCGGGAAGAACGGCCACCAGAAGCACCACGCTTAGCGCGCTTGCCCCGCGGCGGCTCCGGCTCGGCCTCCCGCTGCAGCGTCCGTTCCGCGGCTTTCTCGGTCGCCTCGCCCATCGTCAGCTGGAACATCGCCAGCAGCGCGTCGGAGGCGAGCGGCCGCAGCCGGTCGAGCGCCTCGCGCACCTTCGGCCAGTCCGCCTCGGGCCGGCCGGCGCGGTCGAACGGCTCCCAGATCTCCTTGACGAAGAGGTCGACGTAGGCGTGGGCGGCACCCTCGGCGTGCTCGTGCAGCTTCTCGGCGAGGGCGAGGGCGGCCTCGGGGCTGACCCCGAGCTCGATCATCTCGGTCCCGGCCCGCTGCAGGCGGGGGCTGATCGCCTCGATCTTGCCGTCCGGCAACTCGCGCAGGATGCCGAGCGCGTCCGCCTGGCGCAGGAGCTTCGGGTCGACCTCTTCGACCTGCCAGGAGGCGGCCAGCTCGGCCGCGTCGAAGATCTCCGGTGTCTCGTCCTCGAACGGGGCGCGAATCGCGCGCGCGAAGTCGACGATCTCCTGCGAGGAGCCGGTGTGCTCGAGCACCCGCCGGATCGCCTCCAGGTTGAGCCCCTCGGCCTGCATTTCGCGGGT
>JAFDWF010000011.1 GCA_018268575.1 Actinomycetota bacterium | reverse complement strand
TTCCTTATCCACCTATGGCGGGGATTTCGAACCACGGAGCCTCCTGGGCGTCCGGGATCCGGGAGGAATCGTGACGTCCTCCCTCCCCGGCGCTCCTCCCGCCGGGGACCCGTGACGATCCCCGCGGGCCGCCCGGGCCCTCCGCCGTCCCCCCGTGACCCGGCCTTCCCGGAGGCGGCCACAGCCTGCCAGGGTCGCCTCCGGGAAGGCCGGGTCCCTTTCGGCATCGGGCGCCAGCCGGCAGCGGTCGCGTCCCTTCCCGCCCCAAGACCACCCCGCGCCCTCGACCACCTACCCCCCGACCCCCGCCGGCGACGCGTCGCGGATCAGGAGCGCGACCTGGACCCGGTTCTCGACCCCGAGCTTCTCCATCACCTTCGAGACGTGCGCCTTCACGGTGGCGACGCTGAGGTGGAGCTCGGCCGAGATGTCGGCGTTGGAGAGGCCGCGGCCGACCGCCCGGGCCACCTCCAGCTCACGCGGGCTGAGCGCCGCCAGCAGGCGGTCGGCGTCGGCCCGCGGCGTGCCCGCCTCGCTCTCGGCGGCGACCAGATCGATCAGCCGCCGCGTCACCGTCGGCGAGAGCATCGAGTCGCCCGCGTAGACGGTCTCGATCGCCCGCACGATCTCGGCGGGTGGCGTGTCCTTGAGCAGGAACCCGGCCGCGCCCGCCCGCAGTGCCCGCAGCACCAGGTCGTCGGCGTCGAAGGTGGTCAGCATCAGCACCGCGGGCGGCGCGGGCTGGCGGGCGAGGAGGTCGGCCGCGCTCACCCCGTCGAGGCGCGGCATGCGGACGTCCATCAGGACGACGTCGGGCCGGTGACGATCCACGGCCGCGAGCACCCCGTCGCCGTCGTCGACCTCGGCCACCACCTCGATCTCCTCGGCGCCGCCGAGCAGCATCCGCAGGCCGGAGCGGACCAGCGGATCGTCGTCGACCAGCATCACCCTGATCATCTGGGACGCTCCCAGGGCAGGGTCGCGGAGAGGACGAAGTCGCCGTCGGTGGCGCGCCCGTGGCGCAACTCGCCGCCCGTCAGCTCGACCCGCTCGTTCAGCCCGATCAGCCCGCTGCCCGCCCCGGGCAGGGCCGGCGTCGGCGCCGGACTGAGCGGCGCCCGGTTGCGCACCTCGATCGCGATCCCCGCGTCACTTGCCGCGACCCGCACCCGGACCAGCGTCCCGGGTGCGTGCTTGCGGGCGTTGGTGAGGCCCTCCTGGACGATCCGGTAAGCGGTTCGCCCGGCGTTCCCGCCGTCCTCCTCGGCGGTCAGCTCGAGTTCGTCCTCGAGCCGCATCCCCGCCGCCCGCGACTCCTCGATCAGCGCCGGGAGGTCGGCCAGGGTCGGCTGTGGCGGGCGCGCCTCGCTCTCGGTTCCCTCGCGCAGCACCCCGATCACGTCACGCAGCTCCTCCAGCGCCGCCCCCGCCGACTCGCGCACCACGCCGGCGGTCGATTCGATCTCGGCGGGCGGCGCGTCGGGCCGGTATTCGAGCGCCCCCGCGTGCAGGCTGAGCAGCGAGAGCCGGTGGGCGAGCACGTCGTGCATCTCGCGCGCGATCCGCTCTCGCTCCGCCGCCCGCGCCTGGTCCGCCCGCAGCCGGCCTTCCTCCTCCAGCTGGGTCGCCCGCTCATGCAGCGAGTCGACCAGGTCGCGGCGGACGCGGACGAAGAGTCCCCAGCCGACCGCGAACCCGATCGCGACGAGGCTCAGGGCGATACTGATCCAGAAACCGTCGCCGACGTAGATAAAGGAGGAGACGACCGAGGCGCCGAGCGCGCCGAGGACGATCCAGGCCAGGGGGCGACGGTCGCAGCGGATCGCCGCGTTGAAGAGCACGACCAGGGAGGCTCCCGCGGCGAAGGTCGAGATCGCCGAGGCGGTGATGACCAAGGCGGCGACCCCGACCGGGTGCCGGCGACGATCCCAGAGCGCCGCTAGGGAAGCCGTTCCGAGCAGGATGTCGGCGATGGCGACGCCGTCGCCGTGTTCGTGCCAGGAGGCGGCGATGGCGAGGGCACCGACGGTCAGCGCGCCCCCCGTGAGGGCCGCGTCGACCGCCCAGTCGCGAAGGCTGCGGCGCGCCCCCCGCCCTTCGACCATCGAGCCGGGCAGCAGCGAGCGCTGCCAACGCGCCGGAGCCGGCCCTTGCTTCAGGTCCACCGAGGCCACGGTCACAGGGTAGGGACGGGGGAGGGTCCGCGGCCACTACCAAAGTAGAGGACGGCCGCCGACCGAAGGCGGGGAGAGATCTAGACCGGCGGCCGATGTGGGCGCCGCGCGCAAGGGAAAGGCTGGGGTCATGATCGAAGCCGAGAAGTTGACCAAGAGATTTGGCGGGAGGGCGGTCGTCGACGACGTCTCCTTCCGTTGCGAACCAGGAACCGTGACCGGTTTCCTCGGCCCCAACGGGGCGGGGAAGACCACCACGATGAGGATGATCTGCGGGTTCGCGGGACCCGATTCGGGCCGGGCCGCGGTCTGCGGCGGTCGCTACCGGGACCTTCCCAACCCGGGGCGTCGGATCGGGGTGCTGCTCGATGCCTCCGCCCAGCACGGTGGCCGCCGTGGGCGCGAGGCGCTGGCGATCACCGCCCAGACGATCGGGGTCGAGGAGCGCCGCGTCGACGACCTGCTCGGGCTGGTCAGGCTCGACAAGTCCGCGGCCAAGAAACGGGTACGCCAGTACTCGCTCGGAATGCGCCAGCGGCTGGGGATCGCGAACGCCCTGATCGGTGAACCCGAGGTGCTGATCCTCGACGAGCCCGCCAACGGGCTCGACCCGGAGGGGATGCGCTGGATGCGCGGCCTCCTGAAGGACTTCGCCGATCGTGGCGGCACTGTCCTGCTGTCCTCGCACCTGCTGCACGAGGTCGACGCGATCGCCGACCGGCTGGTGATCATCGGCGACGGCAAGATCGTCGCCCAGGGCAGTCGCGACGAACTGCTCTCCGACGCGGGCACCCTGGTCCGCGCCGAAGACGCGGCGGCGCTCTCCGGCGCCCTCGGTGCCGCCGGCCACGCCGCCCGCGAGGCGGAAGGCGGTGGCCTCCTGGTCGACGCCGAGCCGCGCGCGGTCGGCGTCGTCGCCCGGGACGCCGGCATCGCCCTCGTCCACCTCGCCCCGGCCGGCGATGCCGGCCTGGAGCAGCTGTTCTTCGACCTGACCAGCGGTGAGAAAGAGGAGGTTGCCGTATGAGTGCCCACGCGATCGACCGGGGGTCGGTGCCCGCCGGGCGCCAGGCGCGGCCTGGATTGGGCCGCCTGACCAAGGTCGAGCTACGCAAGATGGTCGACACTCGCAGCGGCTTCTGGCTGCTTCTGGCGGTCCTCGGGTTGAGCCTGCTCGCGGTCGTGATCACCATCCTCGCCGGCCACGAATCCGACCGCACGTTCCGCCATGTCCTCGCCAACGCCCTGGCGCCGACCGGGATCCTCCTGCCGGTCGTCGGCATCCTCCTGGTCAGCTCGGAGTGGTCGCAGCGGACGGCGCTCGTCAGCTTCGCGCTCGTCCCCGACCGCAAGCGGCTGATCGCCGCCAAGGTCCTCGCCGGGGTGGTCCTCGCGTTGATCGCGACCGTCGTCGGGATCATCCTTGCGGCGCTCGGCACGGCCCTCGCCTCTGCCGATATCCCGCACGTCTGGACGATCCCGGTCGGCCTGCTCGGCCAGGACTTCCTCTATGTGGTGACCGCGATGGTGATCGGGATCGGCTTCGGTGCGGCGCTGCTCTCCTCGGCCCCCGCGATCGTCCTCTACTTCGGGCTGCCCGCGGGTCTGGCGGCGCTCGCCGCGATCCACTCGATTCGCGGCACGATCGAATCGATCGACCCGACCACGGCGCTCGAATCCCTCACCGGGTCGGTGTTCGGTGCCGAAGAATGGGGTCAGGCCGCACTCACGCTGGCGCTCTGGATGGTGTTGCCGCTGGCGATCGGGCTGTGGCGCATCACCCGCCGCGACATCGGCGGCTGACGGAGGGCGTCGACCGATGACGTTAAGGTGGCGGCGATGGGCTTCGTCCGCCTCCACCTCACCTACGCGAACGTGGTCGCCTCGCTGGCGCTCTTCCTCGCACTCGGCGGCGCCGCCTTCGCCGCGACCCAGCTGCCGCGCAACTCGGTCGGCACCGGCCAGCTGAAGCGGGAAGCGGTGACCGCGGGCAAGATCGCGAAGAAGACCCGCAACCAACTGCGGGGCGCGACCGGCCCGCAGGGCAAGCCCGGCCCGAAGGGCGCCAAAGGGGCGACCGGGGCAAAAGGCGCGACCGGCGCCACCGGCGCCCGCGGCCCGGCCGGCCCCGACGGCACCGGCCCGGCGTTCGAAGTGTTCGCCAACAAGCTCTCGGGCAAGTCTGTAGGCACCACCCCGACCCAGATCCTCGCCGAGAACCTGGCCGCCGGCGCCTACCTGATAAGTGCCAACGTCTCGCTCGACGCGACCGCCACCCTCTCCGAAGTGACCTGCACCCTTACCACCGGCGGCGAAGCGACCACCTCGGTCGACATCGAAGGCCCCTCCCGATTCCCGGCGACCGTCTCGCTCTCCGGGACGATCACCTTCGGTGGTGCGGGCAACACCGCGCTGATCTGCCAATCGAAAGGGGTCGCGGTCCCCGTCCTCTACGCGAACCTCGTCGCCACGCAGGTCAAATCACAGTCGCGCGTCGCCGGCTGAGCCCGCGCCCGCCGGTCGCCGCCGACCGCCGCTCAAGGGCTTCCCACCCAAGCGTCCCGACCTCGCTATTCTTGTCGGAGCCTCGCGCCTCGGCCCGGGGTTTTCCTTTGTAACGAGTGCCTTCGGGCCCGGAACTTGTTGCGGGGACAGATGGCTCGCGGAGATGTCCGCATCGCGGTGACGCTGGCTTGTGAAGACTGCAAGCGGCGGAATTATCAGACCAATAAGTCGCGGCGCAACTCGCCCGACCGGGTCGAGCTGCGTAAGTTCTGTCGCTGGTGCGGGCATCACACCCCGCATAAAGAGACCCGGTAGAGGTCCATGGCGAAAACCCGCGCACAGCGCAAGGCCGAGCGCCGCGCTCGCGAAGCCGAAGAGCAGAAACGCTCTGGCTCCGAGCGTCGCGCTGAGTCGCGGGCGCAGCACGACACCCAGATCGGCGTCTCCGGTGACGTCGCCGAGATCGAGGCCATCGAGGCCGGGATCGCGGCGGGCGCCGACGAGGCCGATCTGGAAGTACCCGACGCGCCGCACGGCCTTTCGCGGTCGGAGCGGCGCGCCGAGGCGAAAGCCGCCAAGCAGGCGGATCGCAAGAAACGTGACGAGCAGAAACGGCGCGAGCGCGACCAGATCGCCCGGCAGCAGAAAAAAGCCTCCGTCGAACGACAGAGCGGGGCGCGCGGCGGCGTCGTCGGCTTCCTGCTTTCCTGCTGGGCCGAGCTGAAGAAAGTCCAGTGGCCCGATCGGGAGACGCTGGTCCAGGCGACGGCCGTGACGATCATCTTCGTCGCCGTCGCCGCGGCCTATCTCGGCGCCCTCGACGCGCTGTTCAGTTGGCTCGTCAAGCAGATCCTCTAAAACCCCAAGAAGAAGAAGGCCTCCTCTTTCAGATGTTTCGCTGGTACGTGATCAACACCTATTCCGGGCACGAGAACAAGGTCAAGCACAACCTTGAGCACCGCGTGCAGACGATGAGCCAGAACCGCAACGTGCGGCAGGTCGTCGTTCCCACCGAGCAGGTCTCCGAGGTCAAGGACGGGGTCAAAGTGACCCAGGAGAAACGGACGATGCCCGGCTACGTGCTGGTCAACATGGAGATGACCGACGACGCCTGGAGCCTGGTGAAAAACACCCCCGGCGTGACCGGCTTCGTCGGCGCCGAGCGAAACAAGCCGGTGCCGCTCTCGAAACCCGAGGTCGACCGCCTGCTCCACCGCGAGACCGCCGAGCGGCCCCGCACCCAGGCGCAGTTCTCGATCGGCGAATCGGTCAAAGTCATCTCCGGCCCGCTCTCCGACTTCTCCGGCGAGATCGCCGAGATCAACGAGGACGGCGCCAAACTCAAAGTCCTGGTCTCGATCTTCGGCCGCGAGACGCCGGTCGAGGTGGGCTACGACCAAGTCAAGAAGATCTAGCGGGGGCCTATAACCGGCGCGCTCCGGCGTCCTCGGTCGCTTGTGTGCAGAAGCACACGGCGCTCCCTGCGTCCTTGGATTGCTTGGTTCTAGCGCCTGCTTCCCAGCCCAAGATCGCCCTACCTTCGCTCCCGCTACACTCCACCACCGCCCATGGCCAAGAAAGTACTCACCGTCATCAAGCTGCAGATCCAGGCAGGGAACGCCAACCCGGCGCCGCCGGTCGGCCCCGCGCTGGGCCAGCACGGCGTCAACATCATGGACTTCTGCAAAGCCTTCAACGCGCAGACCCAGGGTGAAGGCGGGACGATCATCCCGGTCGAAATCACGGTCTACGAGGACCGCTCCTTCACCTTCGTCACCAAGACGCCGCCGGCCGCCGTCCTGATCAAGGAGGCGATCCGCATCCCGAAGGGCTCCGGCGAGCCGCACGTGAACAAAGTCGGGACGATCACCCCGGAGCAGATCCGCGCGATCGCCGAGCGCAAGATGCCCGACCTCAACGCCAACGACCTCGACGCCGCCTCGAAGATCATCGCTGGCACCGCCCGCTCGATGGGCGTCGACGTCAAATAGGAGACCCAGGTGGCCCACGGCAAACGCTTCCGCATGCAGTACCAGAAGGTCCAGCGCGACACGCTCTACGCGCCGGCCGAGGCGATCGCCCTGATCAAGCAGACGGCGAGCGCCAAGTTCGACGAGACGGTCGAGCTGCACGTGCTGCTCGGCGTCAATGTCCGCCACGCCGACGAACAGCTGCGAGGCACGCTCGCCCTCCCGCACGGGCTCGGCAAAGACGTGACGATCGCCGTCTTCGCCCAGGGCGCCAAGGCGCGCGACGCCGAGGCCGCCGGCGCCGACTTCGTCGGGGGCCAGGACCTGGCGGAGAAAGTCCAGGGCGGCTGGACCGACTTCGACGTCGCGATCGCGACCCCGGACATGATGCCGGTGGTCGGCCAGCTGGGCCGCATCCTCGGCCCGCAGGGCAAGATGCCGAACCCGAAAGTCGGCACCGTCACCGAAGAGATCGAGAAAGCCGTCGAGGAATCGAAGTCCGGCAAAGTCGAATACCGGACCGACCGCCAGGCGATCGTCCACATGGCGATCGGCAAGGCCTCCTTCGACGACGACAAGCTGCTCGACAACTACAGCGCCGTGATCGACGAGATCGTCCGCGCCAAGCCGTCGGGGGCGAAGGGCAAATACATCCGCTCCGCCACCCTGGCGACGACGATGGGCCCCGGCATCCGCGTCGACACCGGCAAAGCCGTCGACCGCGAGCTGGTCGGCGCTGCCGCCGGCGAGTCCGGATCCGCCGAGTAAGCGGCCTTTCCACCGGCCCGCAGGGGGCGAACCCACCGCCGGTCCGCCTTGTGCGGGGGTGCCCCGCGTCAGCGCCTTCCACGGCATCGTGATCACGATGTACTTCAACGAGGGTCTCCATCTGGGCAGGCCTCACTTCCACGCCGAGACGGCTGGTTGCCGGGCGAGCTTCGACATCGAGAGCCTCGAAATGATCGTCGGCCGTCTGCCGCGGCGCGCGAACAAGCTGGTGCTGAGGTGGGCGAGGCTCCACCAGGAGGAGCTCCGCCGGAACTGGGATCTGCTCCGTTCCACCGGGAAGGTGCTTCCGATCGCTCCACTGAAATGAAGCCTTAGGCTTGGTGCATGCGAAGCGCGCCGCGAGCACTGGAGGTGAGACCGACCGAAGGGCACCGTGTCTGGGTGCGCTTCGAGGATGGCCTTGCGGCGGAGGTCGACTTGGGCGAGATGGTCGAAAGACCGGGGTACTACACCGATCCGCTGAAGGATCCCGAGTACTTCCGGAAGGTCGAGATCTGCCCGGGCGGCTATGGCATCTACTGGCCCAATGAATGCGATGTCTGCCCGGACACCTTGTACTGGCTCGCCCAGCTGGCCGCAGGCGTCCCCGTGTAGTACGCGCTCCCTCCGCGTTTCCTCTACACTGCGCTGCCGCCCACCTGAGACCACCGGCGTGGCCTTGCCCGTAAGCCCGGTGTAGGAGAGACGATGAACCGCGAGGAAAAGTCAGCAACCATCGAGGAGATCGCCGCCCAGATCGAGGGCGCCGAAGCGATCTTCGCCGTCGACTACCGCGGCATCAGCGTCCCCCAGGCTGCCGAGCTGCGCAGCAAGCTGCGCGAGACCGACTCCAGCTTCCGCATCGTCAAGAACCGGCTGACCAAGCTCGCCGCCCAGCAGGTGGGAGAGGAGCGCCTCGCCGGGCTGCTCACCGGGCCGACCGCGCTGACCTTCGTCCGCGGCGACACCGCGGCGGCCGCGAAAGCGATCACCACCTTCAACAAAGAGCACGAGGTCCTCACCTACAAGGGCGGCTTCATGGCCGAAACCGTGCTCGACGAGGCGGCCTTCAAATCGATCGCCCGCCTGCCCTCGCGCGAAGTCCTGGTCGGCCAGTTCGCCGGGCTCGTCGCCAGCCCGCTGACCGGCATCGTCCGCGGCCTGAACGCGCTGATCCAGGGCCTGGCGACCCAGCTCGGTCAGATCGCCGAGCAAGGGCTCGTCACCGGAGAGGCTCCGGCCGCGGCAACCGCGGGTCCTGCCGCCGACGAGGCGGAGGAGTCGCAGGATGAGGCCGCCGCCGAGGAGGCCCCGGCCGAGGACGCTCCGAAAGCTGAGGCCGAGGCCCCGGCCGAGGACAAAACTTCAGAAGATTCAAACGAGGAAGAGGGGTAGCACCAAATGGCAACTTCAACTGCTGACTGGATCGAGGAGCTGAAAGGCATCTCGGTGCTCGAGCTCTCCGAGCGGATCAAAGCGCTCGAGGAGGAGTTCGGCGTCTCCGCGACCGCCGTCGCGGCCGCCGCGCCGGCCGCCGCCGCCGGCGGCGGGGCCGAGGAGGCCGGCGGGGGCGAAGAGTCCTCTACCGTCGACGTCGTGATCACCGAGGTCGGTGGCCAGAAAGTTCCGGTCATCAAAGTCGTCCGCAACGCGACCGGCCTCGGCCTCAAAGAGGCGAAGGCCGTCGTCGACGCCGCTCCCGGCCCGGTCAAAGAGGGCGTCGAGCGCGAGGAGGCCGAGAAACTCAAAGCTGAGCTCGAGGAGGCCGGCGCGACCGTCGAGCTCAAATAGCCGACGTTTCACCTGCCGCGACTGGGAGTCAGTCGCAGAGCCAAATTTGCGGCCGGGGGATAGCGCGTGCTATTTTCCCCGGTCGCGCGCTTTTCTGAGTTCGCCTGCCCATCGCCCGGGCCCTTTTCACCGTCCCTCTGACCGTCCGAGGAGTCGCCGACTTGGCACGTTCCAACGCTGCCCCCGTAACCCGCAGGAGCTTTTCCCGACTAGAGAACCCCCTCGAAGTCCCACATCTCATCGATATCCAGCGTCGTTCTTTCGAAGAACTGACCGATCCTGAGAGCGGTGGGCTGCGAGAGACGATCAACGACATATCCCCGATCGAGGACTACACGGGGAACCTCCAGATCGTTTTCGGGGAGTTCAAGTTCGAGGAACCGCCGCACTCGATCGAGGAGTGTCGCGAGAAGGACATGACGTACTCGCGGCCGTTGACCGCGACCGTCGCATTCCAGAACAAGGAGACCGGCGAGATCCGCGAGCAGGCCGTCTTCATGGGCGACTTCCCGTGGATGACCGAGCGCGGGACCTTCATCATCAACGGCACCGAGCGCGTC
>JAFDWF010000119.1 GCA_018268575.1 Actinomycetota bacterium | reverse complement strand
TCTCCCTCACGTCTCCCGCGCACTTCCCAGCGTCTTCGTGACGGGCACGGTCCCCGACGCGGTGCGTTCGCAGTAATGGCCACTATGCGTAGGTAAGTGCGAACGCACCCCCGTGCCCGCCCGGACCCTCGGCCGTTCCTCCCGAAACTCGGCCTTTTCGGAGGCGGCCACAGCCTGCCCGGGTCGCCTCCGAGAAGGCCGGGTCCCTTATCCGGGCGCCAGCCGGCAGCGCCCCCGTCCCTCAGGCGCCTCAGACGTCGGCCGTGGCGTACCCGCGCAGCGCCTTGACGACCTCGTTGCGGATCGTCTTCATATCGAGCGAGGCCTCCGAGGTGAGCGCCTGGATCGCCAATCCGTTCAGGATCGCGTCGAACCGCCAGCTCCACGGGATGCCGTCGGGGTCGGGGTCGTCGAGACCCTCAAGGGCCAGGTCGAGGACGTCGTACCAGGACAGCAGGCGCTCCTCGATCGTCTTGCGCAGCTTCGGTAGGTGAACCGCCTCCCCGTAGGCGTTGATCCAGACCCGCCAGGTCTCGTTGGGCAAGTCCTCGTCGGCGAGCGAATGGTCGAGCAGGGCTTCGACCCGCGGCCAGCCGGGCGGCATCGACTCGATCACCTCGGTGAGCCGCCGCTGGGTCCGTTCGGAGACGAAGACGAGCGTCTGCGTGAGCAGGTCCTGGCGGTTGCTGAAGTAGTGGTTGAGCATGCCGGTGCTGACGCCGGCCTCGTCGGCGACGTTCCGCAACGTCGTCGCGGCGAACCCTTCGCGTGCGATCACGGTCGCCGCTGCCCGGCAGATCTGCTCGCGGCGAATCGGCTCCATCCCTAGTTTCGGCACGCTCTCTTCCTCCTGTCCGTCGCGGTGCCTGGCTTATAGTCGCATATCAGAACGGCTGATCGATATGCGATCGGGCCACACTGCAATCAGGCTGTTCAAATCCGAAAGGACCTCCGAAGATGACCATTGATCGACTCGCCCCGAACCCCGCCACCGGCTACAGCGAGGCGGTCACGGCAACCGGCCCCGGGCGATGGGTCCACGTTTCCGGAAGCGTAGGTTTCGGCGCAGACGGAAAGGTGGTCGGAGGCGGGATGGGAGCCGAGGCGCGGGCGACCTTCGACAACATCCAGCGGAGCCTCGAGTCGAGCGGCGCGACGATCGCCGACGTGGTCAAGATCACCGCCTTCGTCACCTCGCTCGACGACTACGCGGAGTACGTGGAGGCGCGCTCCGAGCGCTTCGGCGAGGCGATGCCGGCCAGCTCGACGGTGCAGGTCGCAGGCCTCTTGGTCGGTGCCCAGATCGAGATCGAGGCGATCGCCTTCGTCGCCGGGGATTGACCTTCCCGAGGCGATCGCCTATCTTATATTGCCTGATCGATATGCCGATGGGTTGAGGCATGGTTGAGGCATATATCTGAGGTCCCAAAGGGGGTTTGATGAGTCGCGATCCGCGTCATGACGTCCTGTTCGAGCCTGTCCCGATCGGGCCGAAGACGCTCCGCAATCGCTTCTACCAGAGCCCCCACTGCACGAGCTTCGGCGCCGAGCTGCCCGGCGCCCAGGCCTGGATCCGCGCGATCAAGGCCGAGGGCGGCTGGGCGGCGGTCAACACCGAGTTCTGCTCGGTCCACCCCTCCAGCGACTCCCGCCCCCTCGTCTCCGCCCGCCTCTGGGACGAGAGCGACGCCCGCAACCTCGCCAAGATGACCGAGCTCGCCCACGAGCACGGCGCCCTGGCCGGCGTCGAGCTCTGGCACGGCGGCTCGATCGTCGGCAACCTCGAGAGCCGGCTACCGGCACGCAGCGTCAGTCAGATGACCGACGAGAGCCTCTACTCGACCAGCTGCTACGAACTCGACAAGGCCGGGATCCGGGAGATCCAGGGCCATTACGTCGCCGCGGCGAAGCGCGCCCGGTCGGCTGGCTTCGACATCGTCAACGTCCACGGCGCCGAGTGCGGCGCGATCACCCAGCACTTCCTGATGGCCAAGTACAACCGCCGCACGGACGAGTACGGCGGCTCGCTCGAGAACCGCGCCAGGTTCTGGAGCGAGACGATCGAGCAGGTTCGCGAAGCGGTCGGCGAGGAGTGCGCGATCACCGCCCGGCTCTGCGTCGACACCCTGAACGACAGCCCGCTCGGGATCCGCGCCGGCGAGGAGGCCTACGGCTTCATCGAGCTGACCGACCACCTGGTCGACTTCTGGGACCTGCAGGCGGGCGGCTGGGTCGCGGCGGAGTGGGCGGGCGACGACGCGGTGCCGTCGCGCTTCGCCGGCGAGTTCAGCCACCGCGAGTACATCGAGGCGGTGCGCGGCGCCACCAAGAAGCCGATCGCCGCGGTCGGCCGCTTCACCAACCCCGACACGATGGCCGCCGCCGTCCGCTCGGGCGTGATCGACATCATCGCCGCCGCCCGGCCCTCGATCGCCGACCCCTACCTGCCGCGGAAGATCGAAGAGGGGCGCTACGAGGAGATCCGCGAGTGCATCGGCTGCAATATCTGCGCCTCCCGCTTCGCCCAGGGCGCGCCGATCGTCTGCACCCAGAATCCGACGGTCGGCGAGGAGTACCGACGCGGCTGGCACCCGGAGCGCTTCGAGCCGGCCGCCAACCGCGATCGCAGCGTGCTCGTCCTCGGTGCCGGGCCGGCCGGGATGGAGTGCGCGATGGTCCTCGGCAAGCGCGGGTTCAGCGCCGTCCACCTGGTCGACGAGCGGGACGCGATCGGCGGATCGGTGCGGGAGATCAGCAGCTATCCGAACCTCGGCGAGTGGGCGCGGGTGATCCAGTACCGCCAGATCCAGCTCGAGCGGCTGGCCAACGTCGAGGTGATCGGCAAGACCCGCCTCGAGGCCGCGGGCGTTCTCGACTACGGCGCCGAGATCGTCGTCGTCGCGACCGGCGCGCGCTGGCGCGCCGACGGGATGAACGGGCCGACCCAGAGCCCGATCCCGGGCGCCGAGCTCGACTCCACGCTGACCCCCGAGCAGGTGACGGCGGCGCGCGGGGAGATCGCGGGCGAGGACGTCCTGATCTACGACACCGACGGCTACTTCACCGCCGTGGCGATGGCCGAGATGCTGCTGGCCGCGGGCAAGCGGGTCACCGTCGTCACCCCCTTCCCCACCTTCGCCCAGTACATGGCCTTCACCGGCGAGATGTTCAGGGTCAACCGCGAGCTGCGCGCCGCGGGCCTGACCGTGGTCCCGGCCCACGTGGTGACGGAGATCGACGCGGCCGGCGCCCGTGGCTGCAACGTCTGGGCCCCCGACCCGGTCGAGTGGAAGGCCGACTCGGTGGTGCTGGTGACCCAGCGCGAGCCCCTCGACCGCGTCTACCACGAGCTGGTCGCCGACCCCGGCCGCCTCGAGGCCGAGGGGATCGAGGCCGTCTACCGGATCGGCGACTGCGTGGCGCCGCGGCTGATCTCGGAGAACATCTTCGACGGCCACCGCCTGGCGCGCGAGATCGACGCTGACGATCCCGGCGTGCCCTTGCCCTACACGCGAGAGCTGCCCGAGCTCGGGCGCGCCGGCCTGGCCGTCGGCGATTGAGCTCTCGGCAAGCATCCAACCCACCCCCAGGAGGAGCGACATGACCCAAGCAAGCAGCACGATCCAAAAGCTCTCGGTGGTCGACGCGCCGGTGGAGCCGGCCCCGATCCCGGCCGACGACGTGATCTCGGGCGAACCCGAGTCCTCGATGGCGATCCTCTGGCGCTCCGCGGACGACAAGCTCTACAACGGGGTCTGGCACTGCACCCCCGGCGCCTTCTACCTCACCCACCCCGACGAGACGATCTGCCTGGTCGAGGGTCGCGCGACGCTCACCCCGGAGGGCGGCGAGCCGGTCACCGTGGTGCCGGGCGAGGCGGTCTTCGTCGCCGAGGGCACGGTGGTGAAGTGGGAGGTGCACGAGACCGTGCGCAAGGCGTTCCACTCCCACGACTCCAGCGGCAAGCTGCTCGGCGGCTGAGCGCCGGCGGCGGAGAGGCGGCTGGCGATGAAGGTCCTGGTCCCGGTCAAGAGCGTGGCTCAGATCGACGGCGAGCCGCTGCTCGACGGGGCGGCGGAGGTCTCGCCGGACCTGCTCGAGTGGCGGCTCAACGAGTGGGATGAATTCGCGCTCGAGGCGGCGCTGCGGCTGGTCGAGGGCGACGGCGGCGAGGTCGTCGTCGTCACCGTCGGCCAGGAGGAGGCCGAGGAGGGCCTGCTCGCCTGCCTGGCGAAGGGCGCCGACCGCGCCGTGCGGATCTGGGATCCGGCCCTGGCGGGCGCTGACCCGCTCGCGGTGGCCGGCCTGCTCGCCCGGCTGGCGACCGAGGAGCAGCCGGACCTGATCCTCGGCGGCGTGCAGTCCTCCGACAGCGGCAACGCGGCGACGGCGGTGGCGCTGGCGGGCCTGCTCGACCTGCCGCGGGTCGCGGTGGTGGCGGGGATCGAGCTCGACGGCGACCAGCTCACCGTCGAACGCGAGCTCGACGGCGGCGCGATCGAGGTGCTGCGGCTGCGCACGCCGGCGCTGCTCACCGTCCAGACCGGCATCAACGAACCCCGCTACGCGACGCTGCGCGCGATCAAGCAGGCCAAGGCCAAGCCGCTCGCCACGCTCGGCCCGGCCGAGCTGGGCACCGACGCGGCCGCCGCGCTGGCCCTCGCCGGATCGCGCACGGTCGCGCTGGCGATGCCCGAGCGGGGCGAGGGAGCGACGATGATCGACGGGCCGCCAAGCGCGATCGCCGGCCGGATCGCGGAGATCGTCACCGCCGAGGTGGGCTCGTGACCGCGCGCGGCGTCCTCGTCTTCGGCATCGTCGACGATGGGCAACTACGCCCCGCCACGGCCGAGCTGATCGGGGCCGGGAAGGCGCTCGCCGACGACGGCGCCGGGCCGCTCACGGTGGCGCTGCTCGGCGCGGTCACCGACGCGCACGGCGAGGCGGTCGACCGCGCGGGCGTCGAGGAGATCCTCCTCGTCTCCAGCCCGGAGCCAAGCTTCGAGGCGCACGTCGCCGAGGCGGCGCTGGCGGCGCTGATCGAGTCGCGCCGGCCCTCCGTCGTCCTCGCCGGGCACACGGTCGACTCGCTCGGCTTCGCGCCGGCGCTCGCCGCCCGCGCCGGCCTCGGCTTCGCCACCGATGTCAGCGGCATCGGCTGGGGCGAGGACGGGGCGAGCGCCCGCCGCGGCGCCTACGCCGAACGGCTCACCGCCGAGCTCGACTTCCCCGGGCGCGAGACCGTGCTGCTGCTGCTGCGCGAGGGCGCCTTCGAGCCGGCGACGGCCGCGGGCAGCGCCCCGGTCTCGCGACTCGATCTCGATCTGGCGGGCGCCGCGCGCACCGAGCTGGTCGAGCGCCGCACGCCGCCCGCCGGCGACGTCGACATCACCACCGCCGACTTCCTGCTCTCGATCGGCCGCGGGGTCGAGGACGAGGAGCAGGTCGCCAAGCTGGAGGAGATCGCCGCGAAGATCGGTGCCACCCTCAGCGTCTCGCGGCCCCTGGTCGACGCGGGCTGGGTCCCGAGCGACCGCCAGGTCGGCCAATCGGGCCGCACCGTCGCGCCCAAGGTCTACCTCGCACTCGGCATCTCCGGCGCGGTCCAGCACCTGGCCGGGATCTCGGCGGCGAAGACGATCATCGCCGTCAACTCCGACCCGGACGCCCCGATCTTCGCCGCCGCGCACTACGGGGCCGTCGCCGACCTCTTCGAGGTGGCGACGGAGCTCCAGCAGCAGCTCGGGTAGTGCCGGGGCTGCTGCTCGCCGCGACCAAGTCGCGGCCGATCCTCTGGGACACGCCGCTCGGGCTCGAAGTCCTCTGGTACGGCCTGGTCGGGCTGTCGGTGCTGGTCTTCCTCTACGGCGTCGCCCGCCCGCTGGCGCGCTACCGGCGCGGCAACCGGGACGGGCTGCCACCGCTGCGCGAGGTCCCCGCCCGGTTCTGGCAGGCGACCCGGAAGGTCTACTCGCAGGCGATGATCGCGCGCCGCAACCCGGCGATCGGCTGGGCCCACCGCGGCATCTTCTACGGCTGGGTGGTGCTGGCGATCGGCACCGTGATCGTCGCCCTCTCCCACGACGTCGCCCAGCCCCTGTTCGGCGCCGGGTTCTACGACGGCAACTTCTACCTCGGCTGCAAGGCGTTCCTGAACCTCTTCGGCACCGCGCTGATCCTCGCGCTGCTGGCGATGATGGTGCGGCGCGCCGTCGTGCGACCGGCGCGGCTCGACTACGCCCGGCCCGACCGCGCTCCCGGTGAGGAGGGAGCCGAGCGCCGCGGCTACCGGGTCGGCGACTGGGCCTTCGTCGTCACCTTGCTCGTGATCGCCCTCACCGGCTACCTGCTGGAGGGGCTGCGGATCGCGATGGAAGACCCCGGGTACAACGCCTTCCAGTTCGGCGGCTGGCTCGTCGCCCAGCCGCTCGCCGCGCTCGGCGACCCGACCCTCGCCGCGCTGCGCCACGGGGCCTGGTGGTTCCACGGCCTCCTCGCGATCACCTTCGTCGCCCTGATCCCCTACACCAAGGCGGGGCACATGCTGAGCTCCTACGCGAGCATGGTCTTCCGCGACCCGCTCGCGGGCAAGCGCCTGGCGCCGATCCCGCCGGAGCGAGCGGACGCGCCGGCCGGCTACGGGACCCTCGGCGACTTCTCCGCCCTCCACCTGCTGCAGCTCGACGCCTGCACCAAGTGCGGCCGCTGCCACGAGGTCTGCCCGGCCCGGGCGACCGGCCGGCCGCTCTCGCCCCGCGACGTGGTGCTCGAGCTGGGCGAGCACTCGCGGCACCCGCGGGGCGACTCGCCGGGCGGCCTGCTCGGCGGCCTCCTCGACGCCGGCGGCGCGGCGGCCGAGGAGGGGGCGATCGGGCCCGAGGCGGTCCGCGCGGAGACGGTCTGGTCCTGCATGCAGTGCAACGCCTGCGTCGAAGCCTGCCCGGTCGGGATCGAGCAGGCGCCGATCATCAACCAGCTGCGTCGCCGCCTGCTCGAGGAGGGCGAGCTCGACGCCGGCCTGCAGGCGACGCTGCAGCAGATCCACAAGTCGGGCAACTCACTCGGGCAGAGCCGCCGCAGTCGCGGCAAATGGACCGCGGAGCTCGACTTCGAGGTCAAGGACGCGCGCGCCGAGGCGGTCGACGTACTCTGGTTCGTCGGCGACTACGCGTCCTTCGACCCGCGCTCGCAGCGCGTCACCCGGACCTTGGCGCGGGTGCTGCACGAGGCCGGCGTCGACTTCGGCATCCTCTACGAGGGCGAGTCGAACGCCGGCAACGACGTCCGGCGGGCCGGCGAGGAGGGCCTCTTCGAGATGCTCGCCGAGCGCAACGTCGAGCAGATCTCGGCCTGCAGCTTCAACCGCATCCTGACCAGCGACCCGCACTCGCTGAACACGCTGCGCAACGAGTACCCCGACTTCGGCGGCAGCTGGACGGTGGTCCACCACACCGACCTCGTGCTGGAGCTGGTCGAAGAAGGCCGCTTCGGGGCGCTTGCGCCGCTCCACCACCGCGTCACCTACCACGACCCCTGCTACCTGGGCCGCCACAACGGCACCTACGAGGCGCCGCGCCGCCTGCTCGAGCTGCTCGGCTGCGAGCTGGTCGAGATGCCGCGCAATCGCGACAACTCCTTCTGCTGCGGGGCGGGCGGCGGGCAGATCTGGATCACCGAGCAGGGCGGCACCGAACGCCCCTCGGAGAACCGGATCCGCGAGGCGCTCGAGCTGCAGGGGGTCGACCTCTTCGTCGTCGCCTGCCCCAAGGACGTGACGATGTACGAGGACGCAATCAAGACGACCGCGAGCGATGGGCGCCTGCGGCTGGTCGAGCTGACCGAGCTGCTCGACGAGGCGCTCGCCCGCGGCCCGGTCGCGGCCGCCTGAGACCGGGGCTCTTAGGAGACGGTCTGAAGCTCCAGGGCGACGTCGCCGAGGGCCTCGCGCAGGCCCGAGATCGTGTGCTCGAGATCGTCGTCGGTGAGCGCGGTCGAGAGGCCGAACTCACCGCCCGAGCCGTAGTAGATGCCGCGGGTGACGGCGGCGAGCTGCAGGAGCGAGGTCGCCTTCCAGTCGATCTCACCGTCCGCCCCGTCGAGGACGTAGAGGCCGAAGACGGAGTCGAAGCCGGGGGTGGAGACGGGCACGCCGACCTCCTGCGCGGCGCTCGCGATCTCGGCTTTGAGGCGCTCGGCCTGGCCGCTGATCCGGGCGGCGGCGGCGTCGGTGAAGTCGCGCACCGCGATCGCTCCCGCGACCATCCCCAGCAGGTTGCCGTTGAACGAGCCGCCGTGGTAGAGCGGCTGCTCGGGATGGAGGTCGAAGTAATCCATCATCGCCGGCGGCGCCGCGATCGCGCCGACCGGCAGGCCACCGCCGATCCACTTGCCGAGGCAGGTGATGTCGGCCTCGAAGTCGAAGCGCTCGGCCGAGCCGCCCTCCGCCAGCCGGAACATCAGGCAGTCGTCGAGCACGAAGAGCACCCCGGCCTCGGCGGCGAGCCGACGCAGCCGGGGCAGGAAGCCCTCCGGCGGCGCGGTGACGATGCCGGTGTACTGCACCGGCTCGACCACGATCGCGGCGACCTGGCCGGGGTTCTGCTCGAGCGCGCGTTCATAGGAGGCGAGGTCGCCGAAGTCCGCCAGGGCGACGCGCCCGGGCACCTCGCCGCGATCCTGCAGGCCGACCTCGAGGTCGTCGAAGGAGCCGTGGTAGGCGTGCCAGGCCTTGATCAGCACCGGCCGGCCGGTGACGTGGCGGGCGAGCTTCACCGCCACCATCATCGCCTCGGTCCCGGTGTTGGCGAAGCGGACCTGGACGTCGCCGGGGATCCGCTCGCAGAGCATCTCGGCGAACTCGATCTGGGCTTCGGAGGTCCCCGGCCAGGCGGTGCCCCGCGGGAGCGCCTTCAGCAGGGCCTCCTCGACCGGCGGGTAGGCATGGCCGTGCATGAGGCTGAGGCCGTTGTTGAAGTGGTCGACGTAGCGGCGGCCGTCGACGTCGTAGACGCTCGCGCCTTGGCCGCGGTCGAAGACGACCGGGTAGGGGTTGAACCAGCTCAGCGTCCGGGTCAGCCCGCGGGGCATCGACTGCGCGGCTCGCGCCATCAGCCGCGCGGAGCCAGGGGTCAACTTGGTGTATTCGCGCTGGATAGCGCTCAGGGCGTCCTCGGCCATTGCTCGCCTGCTCCTAGTCGTGGGTATTGGCCGCTCCAGACAGACCGGCCGTGGTCTGATATCGATTGATTGATATGCATACCATATCGGTTGATCGGTAACAGCGCAACGCCCATCGCGACCGCTTGAAATGGCGGCTAGCTGGGGTTCCCGGCCCCTCGCCGGCGAAGCTCCTCGGTCGCCTCGGGGTCGACGCGCAACTCCCCCGGACCGCCGGGGAGCAGGGCGACGCCGTACACGTCCCGCGCCGCCGCGGCGCTGACCCAGCCTTCGAGGACGTCCTCGAGCACGGCCTCCGGCAGGCGCTCGAGCGGGTCGCCGTAGCCGCCCCCTCCCGCCTCGACGCCGCGGATCCACTGGCCGGGCATGAGCAGCGAATCGCCGACCGGCTCGGTGGGCGTCTCGCCGCCGTCGGCGTCGACCACGCTGGCCGAGGCGGCGGTCCCGGGAAGGCCGCCGAGCACCCCCTGGGGCGGGTTCAGCGCGAAGTCGGCGAGGTAGAAGGCGCGCAGCGGCTGCGAGGTCGGCCCGTAGACGACCTCCGAGGCCGGGCCGCCGCGGAGCCGCCCGGCGCCGCCCGAGTCGGCCAGGAGGCGCAGCGAGCGAAACCGCAGCGGATAGGTGCGCTCGAGCATCTCGACGCTGTCGATGTAGATCGTCTTCGAGCAGTCCGGCATCGCGTAGGTGATCCAGCCGTCGCAGTGCGGCGAGGCTGGCCCGCCGTTGTTGCCGATCACGAACTCGCTCACGTACGGCTCGCCGTCGTCGTAGGTGCCGGAGAAGACGGCGAAGCCGACCCCGAGCGCCCCGGCGCCCTCGGCGAGGCCGCTGCCGTCCCCCATCGAGGAGAACGAGCTCTGGGCGGCGTTGATGATCCGGTTGAGCACGTTGGTGGTCGAGACCGAGGCCGAGTACGGGGCGACCAGGCCGCCGGCGACCGAGCCCTCGCGCAGCGCCACCTCGATGCGGCGGAAGGCGCCGGCGTTGCGGGGGATCTCCTCGTCGAGGCAGTTCAGCAGCGCGATCGTGCAGCCGCCGCGCGCGCAGGCCTCCGACACGTTCAGCCCAAAGGGGACGCAGTCGGGGTTGTCGCGCAGGTCGAAGCGGACCCGCCCCTGCTCGGGATCTACCTCGGCGGTGACCTTCACCGCGATCCCCTCGGGCAGCCCCGGGATCGGGTCGTGGGAGGAGGTGCCCTCGAGGCGGCAGGCGGGGAGCTTGCGGATCGCCTGATCCATGCGGCGCTCCGAGTAGTCGAGCCATTCCTCGACGAAGGCCTTGATCGTCTCGACGCCGTAGCGCTCGACCGTCTCCCGCACGCGGCGTTCGCCGATGCGCGCGGCGCCGACGGCCGCCAGGTAGTCGCCGTACCAGACCTCCGGCACGCGGATCCGCCGCCGGCACATGCGGATCACGTCCTCGACATCGCTGAAGTCCTCCTGCACCTTGACGCAGGGGAAGACCAGCCCACCCTCGGCGTAGACGTCCTCGGCGTAGGCGACATAGGTCGAGGGCTCGGCGTTGCCGCAGTCGGCCTGGTGGGCCTTGGCCGAGGTGGTGAAGAGGTGCTCGCCGTCGACGAAGACCGGCACCAGGATGGTGTGGTCGGCGGTGTGGGTGTTGCCGAGCAGCGGATCGTTGTGCAGGAAGGCGTCGCCTTCGCGCAGGTCGGGATGGAGCCGGCGCATCGAGCCGGTCTGCAGGCCGGCCCCGAGCACGTGCACCTGCAGCCCCTCGGCGGCGGCGAAGAGCTGATCGTCGGCGGTGACGATCGAGCAGGAGAAGTCGCGGGCCATGTTGAGGATCGAGGAGCGCCCGGTCCGAAAGAGCGTGTTCGTCATCTCGCGGACGATCGCTTCGAAGCGGTTCGCGAGCACCGCCAGCAGGGTCGGGTCGAGGCGGTCGACCGGCGTCGCGGCGGGGGCTCCTTCGGCTTGCTGCGTCATCCCAACTCCAGTCTGTAGTTGCCGAGCTCGGTGACGTGCGCGGTCCAGCCGGGATAGACGACGATCGTCGTCTCCGGCTCGATCACCAGCACCGGTCCCACCGCCACCTCGCCGGGGCGGAGCTGGGCGCCCTGGTAGACCGGGATCTCGACCTCCCCCAGCTCGGGCATGTAGGCGACGCGGCGCGCCGCCTGGCCGGCCTCCGAGGTCTCGCGCCGCGGCGCCAGCGCGGGCTTCGCCGTCTTGACGACGACCCGTCCCTTCCACTGGCTCATCTCGATCTTCTGGCCCGGCTCGCGGACGGCGAAGATGCGCTCGTGGTCGTCGTGGAAGCTTTCGACCAGGTCGGCCAGGGCGCGCTCGTCCTCGACTCCCTCGCCCGCGAGCGGGATCGTCAGGTCCCAGACCTGATGGGCGTAGCGCGCCTCGACCGAGTAGCGGCGTTCGACCTCGCCGCCGAGGCCGGGTGGGAGCTCGGCCTCGAAGGCGACCATCCTTTCGCGCAGGTCGGCGACCGTCGTCGCGACGGCGCCGAAGTCGAAGCGCTCCGAGCTCGTCGCCAGCGGCGCGCCGACCTCGCGGACGATGTCGCTGTGCTGGCCGCCGAAGGCGGCGAGGACGCCGGCGGCACCGGGGACGAGGACGCGGCTGCAGCCGAGCTCACGGGCGATCGCCAGGATCGTCAGCCCGGCCGCCCCGCCGCCGGCGACGAGGGTGCTCTCGCGCGGGTCGACCCCCTCGTTCACGGTCAGTTCCTCGATCGCCGCGATCATCCGCTCGTTGGCGACCAGAAGCACCGCGAGGGCGGCCTCTTTGAGCTCGATCTCGAGCGTCGCGGCGAGCTCGCCCACCACCGCTTCGGCCGCCGCGGCGTCGAGCTTCATCGCGCCGCCGAGGAAGAAGTCGGCGTCGAGGTACCCCAGGGTCAGGGCGGCGTCGGTCACCGTCGGCCGGGTGCCGCCGCGGCCGTAACAGGCCGGGCCGGGATCGGCGCCGGCGCTCTCCGGCCCGACCCGCAGGAGGCCGCCGGCGTCGACCCAGGCCAGCGAGCCGCCGCCGGCGCCGATGCTGCGCACGTCGACCGAGGAGAGGCCGGTCAGGTGACCCGCGAACGGCTCGCCCAGCCAGGTCTCGTTGGTGAACACGAGGTCGCCCTTGCGCACCAGGCCGACCTCGAAGCTGGTACCGCCGGTGTCGCAGACGATGACCTCCTGGCTGCCGGTCTCGGCGGCGGCGACGGTGCGCGCGGCGACCGGCGCCAGCGAGGGTCCGGAGCGGACCGAGAGCAGCGGCGCGGCGACCAGCTCGGCCATCGGCACCACCCCGCCCGCCGAGGTGGCGGCGAGCAGCTCGCCGGCGAACCCCTCGGCCTCGAGACCGCTGGAGATCTCGGGCAGGTGCTTCTGCATCAGCGGCTTCAGCGAGGCGTCGATCGCCGCGCTGGAGCCGCGGCGGTACTCACGGACGATCGGGTTCACCTGGTGGGAGAGCGAGTGGGGGACGCCCGGCAGCAGCTCCTCGATCAGCTCGCCGAGGGCGAGCTCGTGCGCGGGGTTGGCGGTCGCCCACAGCAGGCACACGGCGATCGCCTCGATGCCCCGCGCCCGCAGCTCCTCGAGCTGGCCGCGGGCGCGATCGCGATCGAGCGGCACCACCACTTCGCCCGCGGCGCCGATCCGCTCGGTCACCTCGATCGTGTAGCGGCGCGGCACGTAGGGCTCCGGGAACGGCCGGCTGTAGTCGTATGGCCGCAGCGAGCCGCCCTCCCGTCGCACCAGGATGTCGGGGAAGCCCTCGGTGCATAGATAGGCGGTGCGCGCGGTGGTCCCCTCGAGGATCGCGTTGGTCGCCTGCGTGGTGCTGAAGATGAAGAGCGAGGTGCCGCCGAGAAGCTCGGCCAGCGTCTCCTCGCGCTGCCCCGCGGCCCCCTCGAGCGCCGCCTTCAGCCCGCCGAAGAGGTGGCTGGGCTGGGTCAAGGACTTTGCCACCGTGAGCCGCCCCGCCGCGTCGGTGACGACGACGTCGGTAAACGTGCCCCCGATGTCACAGGTGATGCGGGTATCCGTCCCATGGCTCACCGCCCCGGGCAAGGCGATCGATCCCTCCTCGCCGTCGCGCCTATCCGACACTTCGTGATCCCCCTCTCGACTCTCTGGTCGCGGCAGCATATCGATTGATCGGTTTGAAGTCTATGGGGATTGTCGTGGCCGCTCCCCGAGCGACCAGCGATCCAGGCGCTCGTCGAAGGGCATTCGATCAGCAGGGCGGCCGAGGTTCTGCGGACCCGTTTTCGCACCTTCCGCCGGGCAGGACCGCCGCCACCGGCGGGCGCGGTACCGGTGCCGGTCACGGAGGCCGCTCGATCGCGCAGGGCGCCGCCCGGCCGCGGCCCGACCTCCTCGGGGCTCTCGACCGGCAGGGTCGCCTGATGCTCCGTGGAGATGCGTGGCATGCCTTTACCTGAGGGTCAAGGGAGAGGACGATCCTCCGATCGGAGCCCGTCCGGGCGGCCGACCCGGTCCACGAAAGGAAAGAGCTCGATGAAGACGATGACGTGCAGGCAACTGGGCGGTCCCTGCGACCACGCCCATCACGGCGAGAATGCGAACGAGGTGATCAAGGCACAGGATCGTCACCTCAAAGAGGTGGTCGCGGACGGCGACACGGCCCACGAGCAGGCACTCTCGGAGATGAAGAACCGCTGGAAGCACCCGATCTCGGGGATGGGGTGGTACCGCAAGGCCAAACGGGACTTCGCGAAGCTACCCGAGGACTGAGGCGAAGTTCCCTCGGGACCAGGACGAGCCGCGACCGCGACCACGGCGTCATCGGGCCGGTGCCGGGACCGGTCCGGGGTCTCCGCTTCCCTGGTCGATGCCGATCCACCCCACCGGGTCCGGGCTCCTCCGTCGGGGCAGGCGGATTCGAACCGCCGAGCCCCTGGATGCGGTTCACCGGCCGCTTCCTGCCGGCGACCGAGGCCCGATATGCGGCGATTCGGGCACGAATGGCCATTGGTGCCCAATTGGCGAAGGCGGTTATAACTGCAAGCTTGTCGATGACATACAACGTGTGTACATTGGTTCTATGGCTCGCACCACCGAGGAAACCCAGAGAGTCAAAGGCCAGCGCCTCAGCCTTCGCGTCGAGGACAGGGACCGGGAGCTCTTCGATCGCGCCGCCGACGCCAACCGCGAGACGCTGACGCAGTTCCTGGTCGCCGGAGGCCGGGAGCGCGCCGAGCGCCTCCTCGCCGATCGCACCCGCTTTCAGCTTTCCCCGGATGCCTGGGAGGAACTGGTCGCGATCATGGACCGAGAGGCGCGGCCGAACCCAAAGCTCGCGAAGCTCTTCTCGCGTCCCTCAAACGCGTAGGTCCGCAATGGCGACGCTTCGCGGTCCAAGACCGCTCGAGCGCAACGACATCCGCGACGGGTTCCATTGCGGTGTCGCCTCATTGGACACCTGGCTGATCGAGCACGCGCCGAGCGCCGACGCAGCCGGTTCGGCCCGCACCTACGTGGTCGTCGACGGCGAGCAGAATCGCATCGTCGGCTACTACGCGCTGACCGTCGCCTCACTCGAGCGCGATGAGGCGACGGGCCGGGCATCGAAAGGCATGCCTCATCGTCCGATCCCGGCGATGCTTCTGGCCCGACTGGCGGTCGATGAGTCGGCCCAGGGTGGGGGCGTCGGCGCCATGCTCCTTGCCGACGCAATGCAACGAACGCTCGTGGTCGCAAAGGAGACCGGGATCCGCCTGCTCCTCGTCCATGCGGTCAACGAAGACGCAAGGAGCTTCTACCTGCACTTCGGCTTCGAAGCGTCGCCTTCGGACTCGATGAACCTGCAGCTCCTCACCAAGGACATCAGGGCGACCATCGCCGGTCGCTAAGTCGACAACCGAACTGCGCGGGCCACATCAAGAAGGGCGAAGACGATGGCGGTGGCGAGAAGCTTGTTTGCTTCCCCTTTGCGTCGCCGAGCTCTATCTCGACGCATGAAGCGTGGTGCGACTTCTTACCCCGACCCTTCCCGTATTCACCTATCGATCTATTGAAGAGCTGCCGCATCAGGATCTCGCCCGTGTCGGGGCGTACGTCCGAAGAGAAAGTGGCGCCGATCACCGCAAGCTGTGGTCGGCGCTCGGTCCACCGGTACTACCACCAGGTGCAGCACCTCGTAATTCTGGTGCTACACTCGATCGTATGCCGACCACCAAACCGCGCTACACGGTCACCGACACCGGCGACCTCAGCGATCAGCTCGATCAGGCCCAGCGACGCTGGCCAGAGATCCATGATCGCAAGGAGCTGCTGCTGAAGCTGGCGGCCGCGGGGCGCGACGCGATCGAGGAGAAGGCGACCGACCGAGCCCGTGCGGTGGAAGAGACCGCCGGGGCCCTCAGCGGTGTCTACGAGCCCGGCGAACTGGAGCGGCTGCGCGAAGACTGGCCCGATTGATCGTCCTCGACGCCAGCGTCCTGATCGCCCACCTGGACGAGCGCGACGCCCATCACGAGCGAGCGACTCGCATGCTTGCGGATACCGGCGCCGAGCCGTTGGGTGCCAGCACGATCACGATGGCCGAGACGCTCGTAGCCCCCACCCGGGCCGGACGCCTCGAGGACGTGGTCGCGGCTCTCGATCGACTTGGAGTCGCCGAGCTGCGGCTGGGAGATGAGGCGCCCACACGCCTCGCGCGTCTCCGTGCCGAGGTCGGTTGCAAGCTGCCCGACTGCTGCGTTTTGCTGGCCGCCCAAGAACACGCCGGCACGGTCGCCAGTTTCGACTCGGCGCTCCTTGCCGCGGCCTATGGCCTGGGCCTTCCCGTTCATGGATGACTTTCGATGGCGCACGAGAACGGGTCGAAACGTCGAGAATCCCCCCGGACCGTGAGCTCCTCACCGCCTCCACCTCGGATGCCGGCGCGGTCGGCCCTGGTTGAGCGACACTGGTCGCGACCGGAAATCTCGGAAGGGAGAAGACGTTGACGACGATCGAGCCGGGCGACATCGACGAGGCGGCCCCTCCCAGCGGCGCGGGCTGCGAGGAGTGCATGGCGGCCGGCGGCTGGTGGCTGCACCTCCGCCGCTGCGCCGCCTGCGGACACGTCGGCTGCTGCGACAACTCGCCCGAACAGCACGCCGGCCGCCACCAGGAGGCGACCGGCCATCCGGTGATCCAGAGCTTCGAGCCGGGCGAGGACTGGTTCTACGACTATCGCTCGGGCGAGTTCTTCGAAGGCCCGCGGCTCGCGCCGCCCGACAGCCACCCGCACTCCCAGGGCGTCCCCGGGCCGCAGGGCTCGGTGCCGCCCGACTGGCGGTCGCGGCTCAATCCCTGAGGCGGGCGACGCCCGGGGGACCCACCGGGTCCTCACGGGCGCTTCGGAACCGGAGCTGATCAAGGGACGCCGGACCGATCTCACGAACCGCGCCCCGCCCACGTCTACCTCATCGACAGGTCAAACGACGGAAAGGCTCAGATGTCGATCGAGGACAACAAGGAGATCGTCGGTCGCTGGTTCACCGATTTCTGGGGCACCGATTTCGACCCGGACATCATCGACGAGCTGGCCCATCCCGACATCCGCTTCGAGTACTCGCTGCACAAGCCCCTCCGTGGCCGCGAGGCGGTGCGCGAGTTCGCCCTCGGCTTCCGCGAGGCGTTCCCGGACCTCGGCTTCGGCGGCACCGCCGACCTGATCGCCGAGGGCGAGTACGTGGTCGGCCGGTGGATCGGCGGCGGCACCCACACCGGGGCGCCGATGACCGACCTGCCGCTCGGCGGGCTGCCCCAGGCCGACACCGGCAGGACGATGCGCTTCACCGGCACCACCGTGCTGCGCGTCCAGGACGGCCTGATCACCGAGGAGATCGGCCTCGACGACGGCGTCACCGTCCTGCGGCAGCTCGGGTTGATGCCGGGGAGCTGAGTCCGCCTCCGCGATCCGTCCGCGGCCCCCGATCGGAAGACCACCGGGGCCCGCGGGCGTCGCCGGACGGGCACACAGACCTGGTGGCGCTCGTCTTCTGCGACTACCGTGTCGTCGAATCGATCCCTCTCCGAAAGCGAGTTGCGATGAGCAAGCCATCGGTTGTCCTGGTGCACGGCCTCTGGGGTGGTGCGGCCCACTGGTCGAAGGTGATCGTCGAGCTCGACCGCCGCGGCTACGACTCCCTCCACGCGGTCGAGAACCCGCTCACCGCGCTGGCCGACGACGCGCGTCGCACCCGGCAGATGGTCGGGCAGGTCGAGGGCCCGGTCGTCCTCGTCGGCCACTCCTACGGCGGCGCCGTGATCACCGAGGCGGGCGACATGCCGAACGTGGCGGCGCTGGTGTTCGTCGCCGCCTTCGCGCCCGACGCGGGCGAGACGCTCGGCGCGATCACCGAGCAGATGCCGCCCGCCGCGGCCGACGCGATCGCCCCCGACTCCGACGGCTACGCCTGGATCGCCCAGGACCGGTTCCGGGAGAGCTTCTGCCAGGACCTCGGCGCCGAGGAGGCGCTGGCGATGGCGGTCACCCAGAAGGCGCCGGTCGCCTCCACCTTCGGCGATCCGATCACCGCGCCCGCCTGGCGCTCGAAGCCGAGCTGGTACCAGGTCTCGACCGAGGACCGGATGATCCACCCCGACAACGAGCGGCGGATGGCGGAGCGGATGGACGCTCGCCAGACCGTCGAGCTGTCGGCCGGCCACGCCTCGCTCGCCTCCCGGCCGAGCGCGATCTGCGACCTGATCGACGCCGCGGCCGCGGCCGTCTGATGGACCTCGGGCTGGCGGGGAAGGTCGCCGTCGTCACCGGGGCCGGCAAGGGCATCGGCCTGGCGGTCGCGCGAGGCCTGGCGGCCGAGGGCGCGCTCGTCTTCGCCGGCTCGCGCAGCGTCGGGTCGCTCGCCGAGATCGACGGCGTCACCCCGGTCCCCGGCGACCTGGCCGATGCCGCGGGACCGGCGGCGCTGGTCGGCCGGGCGCTCGAGGAGCACGGGCGCGTCGACGTCCTCGTCAACAACGTCGGCGCGGTGAAACAACGGCTGGAGGGCTTCCTCGGGACCGGCGACGAGGAGTTCGAGTGGGCGCTGCGGATGAACTTCTTCATCGCCCTGCGGGCCACCCGGGCGGCGCTGCCGCCGATGGTCGGGCAGGGCTCCGGGTCGATCGTCAACGTCGCCTCGGTCAACGCCTTCTTCGAGCCCGACGCCGGCGTCCTCGACTACGGCGCCGCCAAGGCGGCCCTGGTCAACCTGGCGAAATCGCTCTCGCAGGAGTTCGGGCCGAAGGGGATCCGGGTCAACTCGGTCTCCCCCGGCCCGGTCGCGACCGACCTCTGGCTCGGGGAGGGCGGCGTCGCCGACACCGTCGCCAAGGCCACCGGGACCGACTTCGACACCGCCCGCGACAACGTCGTCGCCGCGATCGGCGGCTTCGCCACCGGCAGGTTCACCCAGCCCGAGGAAGTGGCGAACGTGGTCGCCTTCCTCGCCTCCGAGCGCGCCGCCAACGTCACCGGGGCGAACTACCTGATCGACGGTGGCCTGATCAAGACGACGTAGGGGCGCTCAGGCGGCGAGGATCGCCGCCTCGACCCGCTCGCGGATCCGCGCGCCGACCTGGAACCATCCAGGCGCACGCACGGCGCGCTGGTAGTGACGTCCGGGTCTGACCGTGGAGACGCGGGCGGCGTTTAAATCACCGGGATGAGTGATGAGGAGCTGCCGCGGTCGCTGCGGGCCGCCGACCTCGGCCGCCGCGCGATCCCGGCCTTCGTCGGGCTGGCGGCCCTGATCGCGATCGTCCTGATCGCCCCGGGGCTCGGCGAGGTGCGCGAGCGGCTCGACCACGCCGATCCCGCCTGGCTCGTCCTCGCGACGCTGCTGGAGGTCCTCTCGGTGGCCTCCTACACGCTGATGTTCGGCCCCGTCTTCTGCGTCGGCCTCGGCCGCCGGCGCGCCTGGCAGATCGGCGGCTCGGAGCTGGCGCTCGGCTCGCTCGTGCCGAGCAGCGGCATCGCCGGGCTCGGGCTCGGCGCCTGGGTGCTGCACCGAGGGGGGATGAGCGGCGAGCGGATCTCCCGCCGCTCGGTCGCCTTCTTCCTGATCTCGAGCGCCGCCAACTTCGCCGCCGTCGCCACGGTCGGCACGTTGCTCGCGGTCGGCGTGATCGGTCCCGAGCAGCCGCTCGCCCTCACCGCGCTGCCCGCCGCCTTGGCGCTCCTGACGATGGCCGCCATCATCGCCGTCTCGCGGACGGACGAGGGAGGCGAGGTGGCACCCGACGCCTCGCGAGCCCGGCGCGCACTCGCCGTCACCCGGCGCGCGCTCGCGGGCGGCAGCGCCGAAGCGGTCGGGCTCCTCCGCAGGGGGCAGGTCGGGGTCCTCCTCGGCTCGCTCGGCTACTGGGCCTTCGACAACGCGGTGCTCTGGGCGGCCTTCCGCGCCTTCCACCTCGAACCGCCGATCTCCGTCGTCCTGATGGGCTACCTGCTCGGCCAGCTCGGCGGCCTGATCCCGGTGCCTGGCGGGATCGGCGGCCTCGACGGCGGGCTGATCGGCGCCCTCGTCCTCTACGGCGTCCCGGCGGCCGGGGCGACCGCCGCCGTCCTCGCCTACCGCCTCGTCCTCTTCTGGGTCCCGCTCCTGGTCGGCGGCCTGGCCTTCGTCTCCCTCCGCCGCGACATGCCCGGGGCGACCGAGTTCGCGGCGTGCGAGGCGGCCATCGGGATGCAGTCCCAGCGATGACGCGTCTTCCCTTCCGCACCCGAACGGTGCCGAAGCGTGGCCACGCAGCGGCCGTGGTCGACGAGGTGCGCTCCGGGCACCGCTGATCCTGCGGGTCACCTGCGACACCGCGTCGCCAATCGCGACTCACCGGCGGCCGAAGCCCTGCGCGATGTTCGACGGGCCGCCTAGCTAGTGTCCTGAGTCGTTGATCCTGCACCACCCTGTCGGCGTCTCGCCACCCGTGGCTGCGTCCTCGGATCCTGCGTCCTTGCCACAGGCGCCTATCCACTCGCCAGATGTGGCACACGATTAACGACTCAGGACACTAGGCGGATTCGAACCGCCGACCTCCTGGGTGCGATGTGCCCAAGTTGAGCGAGATGCGGTTCGACTGAGCTTTTCGGCGCGGAGATTCAGCGTCGGCGGTCCGAGATCGCGACGGTCGCGTCGATCAACTACATCCCCCCTTCCCAGTTCCCCGGCCGCGTCCCTCGGCCGTCCCGCCAAAGGACGGCTCATCCCTTCGGCGTCCCCCCGGAGCGCCCCCGGTGGAATCATCAGCCGTCTCGCTTCGCCCGCGGTGAAACGGCGATGCGCCGGCGCGGCAGCTCCATACCCGCCCGCGGAACGCAGCGCAGGAGCTCTTGCGTGTAAGCCGCCTTCGGCGCGCGCAGCAGCTCGTCGACCGGACCCGTCTCCACCGCGGAGCCGTTGTGCATGACGACCGCCTCGTCGGCGATCTGGCGGGCGACCGCAAGATCATGGGTGATGACGAGATAGGAGAGAGCGTGAAGCTCGCGCAGCTCGCGCAGCAGGTTGAGGATCTGGGCCTGGACGGAGGTGTCCAGGGCGGAGACGGCCTCGTCGAGCACCAGGACCTGGGGCCGACTGGCGAGGGCGCGGGCGATCGCCGCGCGCTGGCGCTGGCCACCGGAGAGCTCGCGGGGGAGCGCGGCGAGGGAACGGGCCGGCAGGCCGACCGATTCGACCAGCTCTTCGATCCGGTGCTTGCGCGGATCCGGGGTCAGGTCCGTGTGGAATCGAAGGATCTCGTCGAGCATCCGGCGGACGCTCTGGCGCGGGTCCAACGAGACGTAGGGGTCCTGGAAGACCATCTGGATCTGCCCGGCCAACTTCCGCCGGACCGCCACCTTGGCGCCGGCGCCGACGGTGTGGCCGGCGACCTTCACCGTGCCGGCGCTTGCGGACTCCAGCCCGACGACGATGCGGGCGGTGGTGGTCTTGCCCGAGCCCGACTCTCCGACCAATGCGAGGGAGCCGCCGGCCGGGATCCCGAAGCTGAGGTCCCGCACCGCCTCGACGGCCGTCGCCGGCGAACGCCGGAACAGGCTGCGCCGCTGCTCGAAGCGTTTGCCGAGGCCTTCGACGGCGACGATCGGGGCGGTCGCCTCAGTCGAGCTCATCGGCGATCTCCTCGATCCGGATGCAGGCCGACCGCCGCGTGCCGGAAAGCGGCACGAGCCGCCGCGACGCCTCCGCGCAGGCCGGGCGCGCCCAGGCGCAGCGCGGCGCGAACGGGCACCCGGAAGGCGCCTCGAGACCGGAGGCGGGCTGCCCCGGGATTACCTCGAGCTCGCCCACGGGACCCGTGAGCGAGGGCCGCGCCCGCAGCAGCCCGTGCGTATACGGGTGCATCTGGCGGGCGAAGACCTCGCCCGCCGACCCGGACTCGATGATCGTCCCCGCGTACATCACCAGGATGCCGTCGCAGACCACCGATGCCAGCTCCAGGTCGTGGGTGATGAACAGGGTCGTCAAGCCTTGTTCGCGCCGCAGGTCGGCGAGGATCCCCATGATCTCCGCCTGGGTGGTCACGTCGAGCGCCGTGGTCGGCTCGTCGGCGATCAGCAGCTGCGGTTCGACCGCCAGCGCCCCGGCGATCATCACCCGCTGCAGCATCCCGCCGGAGAGCTGGTCCGGGTAGGCGTCGAAGCAGCGCTCGGGGTCGGCGATGCCGACCGACGCGAGCAGCTCGAGGCCGCGCCTGCCCGCCTCGGAGCGACTCCAGCCGCGCAGTTTCAGCGGCTCGGTGAGGTGGTCCGAGATCCGCCAGAGCGGATCGATGTGCGCGCGCGGGTCCTGGAAGATCATCGCCGCCCGGGAGGAGCGCAGCTTGCGCAGCTCGCGCCTGGAGAGGTCGAGGACCTCGATCTCGTCGAGCTTCACCGAGCCCTCCTGCTCGGCCCCCTGGGGGAGCAGGCGGATCAGCGAGCGGGCCGTTATCGACTTGCCCGAGCCGGACTCGCCGACCAGCCCGACGAACTCGCCGCGGCCGACCTCGAAGGAGATCCCGTCGACCACGGCGGCCATGCCGTCGCCGTGCGGGAGCCGCACCGAGAGCCGGTCGACGCTGAGCATCGCCGCCACTAGAGGCTCCTCTGGATCCGGTCGGAGAGGGCCTGGCCGACGAGGTTGACGCAGATGACGGCGAGGATGATCGCGATCGAGGGCCAGATCACCGGGTTCGCGGTGGTCAGGATCGTCGATTTCCCGTCCGCGAGCATCGACCCCCAATCGGCGGTCGGCGGGCGCACCCCGAGCCCGATGAAGGAGAGGGCGACGAGGTCGAGCAGCGCGTAGCCGAAGTTGAGGGTGAGCTGGGCGATCAGCGGCCCGGAGATGTTCGGCAGCAGGTGGAGGAAAACGAGACGGAAGGTGCCGAAGCCCTGCAGGCGGCAGGCGGCGATGTACTGCTTGTGGCGCTCGGAGACCACCAGGCCCCTGACCACTCTCGCCATCAAGGGGATGTAGGTAACCGAGATCGCGAGCACCGCGGGGACCAGGCCGCGACCGAAGGTGGCGACGATCACGATCGCGAGCAGAAGGCTGGGGAAAGCGAGCATCAGGTCCCAGAGACGGCCGAGCGCCCCGTCGAGGAAGCCGCCGAGGAAGCCGCCGAGCAAGCCGAGCGACCCCCCGACCAGGGTCGAGATCACCACCACTACGGCGGGCCCACCAAGGCTCGGCCGGGCGCCGTAGATCAGCCGCGAGAGGATGTCGCGACCGGAGCCGTCGGTGCCGAGCAGGTGGCTCCCCGACGGCCCCGCCAAGGCTTCGATCAGGTTGCCCTGGTTGGGGTCGTAGGGAGCGAAGAGCGGCGCGAAGATCGCCGCCAGGGCCATCGCCCCGAGGATCACCGCGGCGAGGAGCGCCACCGTCTGCCCGCCGAGCAGGCGCGAGCCGCCGCGCAGCGACGGCAACCTCTCGACGACCCAGGCGGTCACCTCGCCCTCCGCGCCTGCAGGCGCACGCGGGGATCGATCAGCGCGTAGAGGAGATCGACGACCAGGTTGATGACCAGGAAGGCGAAGACGAGGAACAGCGCGATCGCCTGGACCACGGCGAAGTCCTTGCTCTGGACCGATTCGACCAACAGGCTGCCGAGCCCGTTCAGCCCGAAGGCGTATTCGACGATCACCGCGCCCGAGAGCAGGTATCCGGCGACCAGCCCGGAGATCGTCACCACCGGGATCAGAGCGTGCCGGAAGGCGTGCTTGAACAGCACCGACCGGCTCGACAGCCCGCGGCTGCGGGCGGTTTCGACGAACTCCTGGTTGAGGGCGCGGATCATCGAGGTCCGGGTCGTCCGCCCGACCAAGGCGACCGCCGAAGCGGCGAGGGCGACGGCGGGCAGGATCAGGTGTTCGAATCGGTCGAACCCGCCTTCGCCGAGACCCAGCGCCGGCAGCCAGCCGAGTTCGATCGCGAAGACCGAAATCAGGACCAGCCCCATGATCGCCGGCGAGACGGCGGCGGCGACCAGCACCGTCAGCGAGATCCCGAGGTCGAGCGGGCCGCCCGCCCGCAGGGCGCTCACCATGCCTAAGGCGACGCCGCCGACGACGATCAGCAGGCTGGCCAGCAGCGTCAACTCCAGGGTCGGGACGATCAACGGCCCGACCACGTTGGCGACGGTGTCCTTCTTCGTGATCGAGTCGCCGAAGTCGCCGCTCGCGAAGCGCCCGAGCCAGTTGGCGTACTGCTCGAAGAAGGGGTCGTTCAGGTGGTACTTCTCGCGCACCTGTTCATAGGCCTCGGCGCTCACGTGGCGGCCGCCGAGCAGGGTCGCCTCGGGGCTGCCGGGCGCGAGGTAGACCATCGAGAAGATCACGAAGGAGGCGGCCAGGAGCAACAACGGCATCAGCAGCACCCGCTTGATCGTCAGCTCGAGCATCGTCTCCCCTTCGCTCGCCCCGCGGCCTCGCCCCTCACGAGCTCGACCTCACGCGATCGGCGAGCGGCCGCAGCCAACGACTGCGGGCCAGCGCCAGGACCGGCCGCTGCATGCTCGGGCGCTCGAGCAGGCGGCCGAGGCCGTCGTGGACGCGCCCGCGGCGGCGGCCGGCGTCCCAGCGCGCGGTCGCCCCGGCGAAGGGGAGCCCCCGATCGGCAAGCACCGCGCGAGCGCAGTTGTGACCGGGCGCCCCGGTCACCCCGCCGCCGGGATGGGCACCGGCGCCGCACATGTAGAGCCCGGCGATCGGCGATCGGTAGCTGCCGAACCCGGCCAGCGGGCGATCGCGAAACAGCTGCCCAGGAACCATCGCCCCGTGGAAGATGTTGCCGGCGGTGAGCGCGTAGTCCCGCTCGAGGTCGAGCGGCGTGATCGCCCGCGCCCCGAGGACCGAGGCCTCGAAGCCGGGGGCGTAATCGGAGATCGTCGCGACCGCCTGCCCGACGAGCCGCTCGCCGGCCTGCTCCCACGACCCCGAGGCGAGCTCGAAGGGCAACTGCTGGATGCCGGCGGTGATGATGTGCTGCCCGGGCGGCGCCAGCGAGTCGTCGTGGACGCTCTGGATCGTCATCTCCAGCGGTGGGTCGTCGATCATCTCGCCACGCTGCTGCGCCGCGAACGCTCGCTCGGAGGCATCGCTGTCGGCACCGAGGATCGTCAGCGCGCGATGCGGCCCCTGCTCGCCCGGCGGGAAGCCGGCGAACTGCGGCAGCCGATCGACGGCGATATGGACGCGGGCCATCGTGCCCCTGAAGTCGAGGTCGCGGACCCGGTCGAGGAACCCGGGGTCGAGCTCCGCCGCCGGGACCAGATCGAGGAATGTGCGTTTCGGGTCGGCGTTGGAGAGGACGATCGCGGCGGGCAGCTCCTCGCCGTTCTCCAGCCTGACCCCGGTCACCCGCCCCGCCGCGACCGTGATCGCGGCGACCGCGGCGTCGGTGCGGATCTCGACCCCCCGCGCGCGGGCCCGCGCGGCCAACGCCTCGCTGATCGCCCCCATCCCGCCGCGGGCGTAGCCGAACTCGCCGAAGCGGCCTTCGAACTCTCCCCAGGCATGGTGGGTATAGACATAGGCGGTCCCCGGGCTGGAGGGGCCGCCGTAGACGGAGGTAAGGGCGAGGAAGGTGAAGAACCCCTTCAGCTCCTCGGCCTCCAGATGGGCGTCAAGCAGGTCGGCGACGGAGCCGCTGAAGAAGGCCTCGAACAGGGCGCCGTCACCGCGGCGCACGAACGCTTCGCGCAGTTCGGCGTAGCTCGGGGGATCGGCGAGGAGCGCCGGCCGGACGGCGTTGGCGACCCGCTGCAGGCGCGCTCCGAAGCGGACGAAGCGCGCCGCTTCGTCGCGGCCGAACCGCGCTTCGATCGCCGCCAGCGTGCGGTCGATCCGGCGGTGGATGAGGAAGGCCCGGCCGTTGCGGTCGATGCTCGCCGCCAGCGGGTCGCACTGGTACAGCTCCAGCCCGTAGCGGTGCAGCTCGAGGTCGCGGAGGATGCGCCGCTCGAGCCCGGGCCCGGCGACGAAGGCGCAGCTGGAGGCGCGGAAGCCGGGGATCACCTCCTCGGTGACGCAGGCGCCGCCGACGATCTCGCGGCGCTCAAGCACGGTCACGGCGAGGCCGGCATCGGCCAGGTAGTTGGCGGCGACGAGCCCGTTGTGGCCGGCGCCGACGATCACCGCCTGGGGCGCTCCGCCCCTGCCCTGGCCGGCCGCCATCAGGTCGAGCCCCTCAGCAGCACCTCGACCTCGAACTGCTGCGACGCGACTGCCTCGGAGCCCTCGAGACGGTCGACGAGTGCCATCGCGGCGGCCCGGCCCATGTCGTAGACCGGCAGCGAGACCGTGGTCAGCGACGGCTCGACGAAGGCGGAGAAGGCGAAGTCGTTGAAGCCGCTGATCGCCAGGTCGCCGGGCACCTGCAGCCCGCGGGCCCGGGCGGCGTGCATCACCCCGAGGGCGAGCAGGTCGTTGGCGGCCATGATCGCGGTCGGAGGCTCGCGCAGGTCGAGCAGTGCCTCGGCGAGCTCGACGCCGGCGGCGGCGTCCCAGCGACCGCGGAAGAGCTGCAGCTCGCGCGCCGGCTCGATCCCCGCCTGCTGCAGCGCCGCGCGGTAGCCGCTGTAGCGGTCCTCGATCTGCGGCCAGGAGGTGCGGGCCGCGGCGAAGGCGATCCGGCGGTGCCCCTTCTCGAGCAGATGGCTGGCAAGCTGAAACGCGCCTTCGTAGTTCGCGGCGGTGACCGAGGCCAGCTGAGCATCGGGCGACTCGCCGAAGATCACGCCCGGGTAGCCCATCTCCACCACCCTGCGGATCAACGCCGCGCGCATGTTCGGTTCGCCGGAGAGGTAGAGGAGCACCCCGTCGACACGGCTTTCGCGCAGCGGCCGCAGCAGGTGGTCGTCCGCCCCGTTGAAGCGCTCGGACTGGATCAGCATCCCATAGCCGTTCTCCCGCGCGACGTCGCCGGCTCCCGCCATGATCATGTCGGTCATCGGGTCGGCGAGGAACTTCGCGTCGTCGTCGAGGACGAGGAAGCCGAGCGCTCGGGTGCGCTGGGAGCGCAGTCCCCGCGCGGTCGCGTTGGGGCGGTAGTCGAGCACGATCATCGCCTGGGTGACCCGCTCGCGGGTCTCCAGGGTCATCTCATGCTCGCGGCCGTTGACCAGGTTGGAGACCGTCTGCACCGAGACGCCGGCGCGCTCGGCGACGTCGCGCATCGTCGCCTTGTGCCGCTTCGGATCGGCTGCACGACTCAAACGGTGCCCCCTGCCGCGGTCGCGAGCCGTCGCTCGGTCTCCCCGTTCGCGGCGTCGAAGGCGTACCTGAGGATCTCCCGCCGGTGCGTCGAGACGGGCTCCAGCGGCGCCCTCGTCTCACCCGAGGCGAAGATCCCGACGTCGGCCAGCAGGGCCTTCGTCGTGGCGATCTCCCGGCCGATCCCGAAGACGTGGACGAACGGGAGGATCTCCCGCGAGAAGACGTCGAACGCACCCTCGCGATCGCCGCGCCCGACCCGTTGCCAGACCTCGCGGAAGGCGGCCGGGAAGACCGCCGGCGCGATCATCATCGTGCCGTCGACGCCGGCGTCGAGGTACTCGAAGAGGATCGGGTCGTCGCCGCCGATGACGCGGAGGCCGGCCTGGTGCCAGATCGCCACCTTGTCGAGGTCGTGGTCGGTGAGCTTCACGGTCGAGAGGTTCTCCAGCACGGTCGCCCAGGCGACGACGTCGGCGGCGGCGATCTTCGTCTTCGTCGCCGCCGGATTGTCGTAGAGGACAAGCTCGATCCCGATCGCCGCGTCGAGCTCGCGCATGAAGGCGAGTAGGCCGGTGGGCGTGTTCTCGAAGTAGAACGGAGCGGCACAGAGAACCGCGGCGGCACCGTGGGCCTCGGCGTGGCGGGCCAGCTCGACGGTGTCGGCGATCGAGGTGCTGGTGACGCCGACGACAACCTTCTTCCCGGCCGGGGTCATCGCGATCGCCGCCTCGGCGACCGCCAGCCGCTCGGCGACGGTCAAGGAGGGCGCCTCGCCGGTGCTGCCCAGCAAGGTATAGCCGTCGACGTCGTCGAGCATGTGGTCGAGAAGCCGCTGGAAGCTCTCCGGATCGAACTCTCCGTCCCGGAACGGAGTCGGGATGACCGGGAGGACCCCGCCTATGGTCTGTCTCACGTCGTTCTCCTGACTGCTTGGATTGAGGTGACAAGATCGCGCGCCCGCCGGGTGACCGCGGCGGGCGCGGCGTCGCCGGCGGTGAGCGCGCCGCCGACCGCGACCGCGGCGGCCCCCGCGGAGAGGAAAGCGGCCGCGTTGCCGGCGTCGATGCCGCCTGTCGGCACCAGCTTCAGGTCGGGGAAGGGAGCGAGCAGGTCGCGCACGTAGCCCGGCCCCAGCCGGACGGCGGGGAAGAGCTTGACCAACGGGGCGCCGCCGGTGAGCGCGGCGGCGACCTCGGTCGGGGTGAGCGCGCCGGGAAGGTGGAGGACGTCGAGCTCGAGCGCTGCCGCGCCGACCGACGGGTCGACGTTGGGCGAGACGAGGAACTCGGCTCCCGCCTCGACCGCGGCGCGCGCGGCGTCGGAGGTGAGCACCGTCCCAGCGCCGAGCGAGGCGACGCTGCCGAGCTCCGCCACCGCCATCTGCAGCGCCGCGAGAGCAGCCGGCGAGGCAAGGCTGAACTCGAGCGCCTCGACCCCGCCCGCGACCAATGCCGCGGCGGCGCGCAGGCCCTCGTCGGCCGATTCGGACCGCAGGATCGCGATCAGCCGAGAGCGCTCGATCGCCGCCGCGGTTGCCGCCGCGCTCACCGGACCAGCACCGCCCGCTCGCCCGCCGCGGCCGCTTCGACCTCGGCGGGCGTGAACAGCGCCTGGTCCCCCTCGACCGTGCACTTCAGCGCTCCCAGGGCGGCGGCGAAGCGCAGTGCCGCGGGGAGCGGCTCGCCCCTGAGGCGGCCCCAGAGCAGGCCGGCGAGGAAGGCGTCGCCGGCCCCGATCCGGTCGACCGGGTCGGTCTTGATCGCCGCCTGCGCGCAAGCGGTCCCATCGGCGAGCCCGACGCAGCCGTTCACCCCGTCGGTGACCACCAGGATCGCCGCCTCGGGGGCGAAGCGGTCACGGAGCTGCACGGCGACGAGCTCCCGCTCGGCGGCGGCGATCCCGAAGACCAGCTTGGCGTCGCGGCGCGAGCAGACGACGATCTGCGCCTGCCGCAGGATCGGCTCGAGGCGCTCGCGCGCCTGTTCGGGGGAGGAGAGCCGCGCGCGGAAGTTGACGTCGACGCAGACCTCGACGCCGCGCTCGCGGGCAGCGGCGACGAAAGCCTCGGCCAGGCGCCGGGCGGCGGCGGAGATCGCCAGGGTGATCCCCGAGGTGACCGCGAGCCGAGCGCCGTCGAGCGCCGCCGGGTCGTAGCGCTCCATCTGGGCGAAGGCCGAGCCCGAGCGGTCGTACCAGACCGTCGTCGGTCGGGCACCGGCCCCGAACTCGACGAAGAAGAGGCCGATGCGGCCGGCCGCCGGGCGGTCGAGGAAGCCGAGGTCGACCCCGGCGGCCGCCAGGTCGGCCGCGGCGCGGTCCCCCAGCGGGGTCGCCGGCAGGGCGCTGACGAACGCCGCCTCGACCCCGAGCGCGGCGAGCGCGACGGCGACGTTGGCCTCGGCGCCGGCGACGTGGAGGTCGAGCTGGGAGGCAGAGCGCAGGCGCCCGTGAGCGGGCGGAGAGAGCCGCAGCATCGCTTCTCCCAGAGTGACCACCCGCGGCGTCATCTCAATAGCACTTGGCCGTCAGCCCGCCGTCGACGACGAGCGAGGCGCCGGTGACGAAGGAGGCGTCCTCGGAGAGCAGGAAGACGACCGCGGTCGCCGCCTCGCGCGGGTCGGCGATCCGCTTGAGCGGATAGAAGCTCTCCATCTCGGCCCGTTTTGCCGCCGGGTCGGGGGCGCTGTCGAAGGTGCGCTGCAGCATCGGCGTCAACATGTCGCCGGGGCAGATCGCGTTGCAGCGGATGCCGTCCTCGGCGTAGTCGACGGCGATCGAGCGGGTCAGCCCCAGCAGCCCCGTCTTGGTCGTCCCGTAGACCGGCAGCACCGGGTCGCCGACGACGCTGACGATCGACCCGGTGTTGACGATCGCGCCGCCGCCGCCCTCGCGCATCGCCCGGACCGCGTGCTTGCAGGCAAAGAAGGCACCCTTGAGATTGACCGCGAGGATCCCGTCGATCTGCTCCTCGCTGGTCTCCTCGATCGAGAGCTCGATCGCCACGCCGGCGTTGTTGTCGAGGATGTCGCAGGCGCCGAACTCGGCGACGCTGCGCTTGACCGCGGCGGCGCAATCGGCCTCACGGGAGACGTCGCCGGCCTGGAAGACGGCCGTCCCGCCCGCCGCGCGCACCTCGGCGACGGCGGCCTCGCCCGCCTCGGCGTCGCGGTCGAAGGCGACCACGGCGGCGCCCTCGGCGCAGGCCTCGAGCAGGACCGCGCGGCCCAACCCGGCGGCGGCGCCCGTCACCACCCCCGCCTTGCCCGCCAGGCGACCAGCCCGGTTGCTTCCTTCACTCATCGATCCTCCTTCACTCGGCACTCCTCCAAGACCTCCTCGTCCAGCTCGATGCCCAGGCCCGGCCCGGTCGGCACCCGCACGCAGCCGTCCTCGAGCGGGAAGCGATCGGTGACGAGCCGCTCGTTCAGCTCGGTCGTCTGGACGCAATCCTCGAAGTACTCGACCTCCTCCATCGCCGCCAGCACGTGCAGGCTGGCGGCCTTGATGATCCCGGTGCTCCAGGAGTGGAGGACGCAGCGGCGGCCGCGCTCGCGGGCTTTCGCGGCGATCCGCAGGCACTCGCGGATGCCGCCGGCGCGGGTGACGTCGGGCTGGACGACGCCGACCCCGCCGGCGTCGATCAGCCGTTCGAAGTCGAGCAGGGTCGACTCCTCCTCGCCCGCGGCGATCGGCGTCCCGACGGCTTCGGCGAGGCGCGCGTAGAGCCCGTACTGATCCGGGAAGAAGGGCTCCTCGATCCAGTAGGGCCGCGCCTCCTCCATCCGCCGGACCCGGGCGATCGCCTCCTCGGCGTCGCTCCAGCCCATGCCGATGTCGAGCATCAGGTCGAAGTCCGGCCCACTGGCGGCCCGCGCCGCCTCGACCAGGGCGACGTCGAGGTCGGCGTCGCGCCCGAACGGCCCCCAGCCGAGCTTGACCGCGCCGAAGCCGGCGCCGAGCTGCTCCTCGACGACGCTCGCCGCCTGCGCGGGGGTCGCCGGCATCAGGGTGCTGGCGTAGGCCTTGACGCGGTCGCGCCGGACCGGCCCGAGCAGTTGGTGGATCGGCTTGCCGGCGGCCTTGCCGGCGATGTCCCAGAGCGCGATCTCGATCCCGCTGAGCGCGTGGACGACGGCACCGCGGCGGCCGTAGTAGATCGAGCCGGCGTAGAGCCGGTGCCACGCCGTCTCGAGGTCGAGCGGATCGAGTCCGACCAACAGCGCCCCGAGCCCGGTCGCGTTCGCGTGCGACGCCGGCGCCTCGATCACCGCCTTGACCACATGGGGGAGCGAGTCGACCTCGCCGATCCCGGTGATGCCGGCGTCGGTGTGGACGCGCACCAGCAGGGCATCCTGGCTGCCGTCGGCGATCGAGGCGTCGAGCGAGGCGGGCTGGCGCAGCTGGATCGCCTCGACCGCGGTGACGATCATCGCCGTCCCCCGGGAGTCTCGCCGTGGCGCGGCACGACGTAGGAGAAGTAGAGCTCCTCGCACTCCGGCGAGCAGGCCCGCAGCTGCCCCTCGCCGCCGTCGAACACCCAGGCGCGGGTCGGGATCAGCCGACCGCAGACGTCGCAGTTGACGACCTCGGTGTCGTGCCAGCTACGCTCGAAGGGCTGCCAGTTCCCACTCACCGGGTCCCCGCTTCGGGATCGACGCCGCGATAGTCATGCTCGGCCGCTGCGGCGCTGATGTAAGCGTCCTCGAGATCGGCGCGCAGCGCCTCCGGGTCGCGCTCCCGCGGATCGCCGAAGCCGCCGCCACCGGGGGTCCGGTACCGCACCTCGTCGCCGCGGTGGAGGACGACGTTCGTGAACTTGGTCGGCGAGGCGACGCCGAAGGCCTCCTGGAAGGTCTTGAACTCGGCCTCGCCGGCGCGGCGCACGAGCAGCTCGGAGCCCTTGCCGGGAAGACCGTCGAAGAGGCCGGTCGGGGCGATCCGGGAGCGGTCGAAGAGGGCGCTGAAGGTGATCTCGGGGGCGAGGACGCGCAGGGTCCTGGTGGTGGCCAAACCGCCGCGGTGGCGACCCGCACCGCCCGAGTCGGTGACCATCCCGTAGTCGAGGGTGAGCAGCGGATAGCGATGCTCGAAGACCTCGACCGGCGTGTTGCGGCAGTTGGAGTGACGCGTCACCTCGGCGTCGTTGCCGTCCTTCAGCGCGGTGCCTCCGGCCCCCATCCCGTCGAAGTGGTAATTCGAGTAGTAGCGCCCGGTCTCGGGGTGGGTGCCGCCGAAGAGCAGGTTCGAGCTGGAGCCGCCGCTGGAGGCCGCGACCCGCTCCGGCACCGCCTGCGAGAGCGCCGCCAGCAGCAGGTCGATCAGCTTCGGCTGCAGGTCCGTGTTGCCGCCGACCGAGGGCCCGGGGTGGACGACGTTGACCACGCTGCCGGCCGGGGCGATGATCCGCACCGGCCGGTAGCAGCCGGAGTTGCGGGGGATCAGCGCGTCGGGGTCGGTGACGCAGAAGACGGCGTTGTAGATCGCCGAGAGGGCGACGACGAAGGTGCAGTTCATCGGCCCCCGCACCTGCGGGCTGGACCCGGTGAAATCGGCGATCACCTCGTCGCCCCGGACCACGACCTCGGCCCGGACCGTGAACGGAGCAGCGCTGACGCCGTCGTCCTCGACGCTCATCTCCGCCGCGTAGGCGCCGTCCGGTAGGTCCGCGATCTCCGCTCGCAGGCGCTTCTCGGAATAGTCGATCAGGCGGCTCGCCCCCTCGGTCACGGTGGCGGTGCCGTAGCGGCCCACCAGCTCCAGCAGCCGCCGCTCACCGACGTTGAGGGCGCCGATCATCGCGTGGAAGTCACCCCAGGTGTTGGTCGGGGTGCGGTGGTTGGCGAGCACGATCCGCCACACCTGCTCGACGTGCTCGCCGCCTTCCAGCAGCTTCACCGGGGGCAGCCGCAGCCCCTCCTGGTAGACGTCGGTGGCGTCGGCGGCGAAGCTGCCGGGCGCCTTGCCGCCGACCTCGGCGACGTGGCCGATCGCCCCTGAGAAGGCGATCAGCTCGCCGTCGCGGAAGATCGGCTTCATCATCATGTGCTCCGGGAGATGGCACTGGCCCCGGTAGGGGTCGTTATGGACCACGACGTCACCCGGGCCGAAGAACTCCTCGCCGAACTCCTCCAGGGTCCAGGCGACCGTGTTCGGGATCGCCCCCATCATCGACGGGGTGAAGTTCTTCTCCGCGATCAGGTTGCCGCGCGCGTCGAGCAGGACCGTGGAGAAGTCGAGGCCCTCGTTGAAGATCGTCGAGTAGGAGGTCTTCATCATCACCAGCGCCATCTCGGCGGCGATGTTGGCGAGGGCGTTGTGGAGGACGTGGAGGCCGACCGTGTCCAGCTCGAGGCGCTCGCTCATCGCTCGGCCATCCTCAGGACGAGAACTCCGCTGGGGTCGACGACGATCGAGTCGCCGGCGAAGGCGACCGTGGTCGAGTCGTCCTCCTCGATGATCACCGGGCCCTCCACCCGCTCGCCGGCAGCGAGCTCGGAGCGGCGCCGGACGGCGACCTCGCTCGGTCCGTCGCCGCCGAGCCAGACGGACCTGGAGCGGGCCGGCGCCGCCTCGCCGGGCGCATCGGTAAGCGCCAGCGGCTCCTGCTCCTGGCGGGCGGTGGCCCGCAGATTGACGACCTCGACCGGTTCGCCGGGGAGGTCGAACCCGTACTGCCGCTCGTGCTCAGCCGCGAAGCTCTCCAGTAGCTGCTCCCAGGAGCCGTCGCCGGCGCCGGGGACCTCGACCTCGAGCTCGAAGTTCTGGCCGGCGTAGCGCAGCGACGCGAAGCACTCGAGCACCGGCTCGGCCAGTTCGACGCTGCGGCCGAGCTCGGCGAGAGCGTCCTCGGCGAGGCGCCCGATCGCGCCCATCAACTCGACCGGGTCGAGGCTCTCGGAGTTCGCGAAGTAGGTCTGGATCCGGTCGACGCGGGGCGGCGCGATCAGCGCCCCGAAGGCCGAGCAGAGGCCGGGCGCCGGCGGAATCAGGATCGTCTCGATCCCGAGGCGGGCGGCCACCGAGCGGGCGTGGAGCGGGCCGGCGCCGCCGGCGGCGACGAGCGCGAACTCGCGGGCGTCGAGCCCATACTCGACAGCGACGAGGCGGATCGCGTTGGCCATCTCCTCGTCGGCGATCATCAGCGCCGCCAGCGCGGCCTGGTGGGCATCGAGCTCCAGCGCCTCGCCGAGCGCGGCGTAGGCGGCGAGCGCCGCCTCGCGGTCGAGCTCCATCCGGCCGCCGAGGAAGTACTCGGGACTGAGTCGGCCGAGCACCAGCTGCGCATCGGTGATCGTCGGCTCGCTGCCGCCACGGCCGTAGGCGATCGGGCCCGGTTCGGCGCCGGCGCTGCGCGGCCCGACCCGGAGCAGGCCGCCGCGGTCGATCCAGGCGATCGAGCCGCCACCGGCGCCGATCGTCTGCACCGAGACGCAGGGGATCGTCGCCGGGATCCCGAAGGCGACGTCGAACTCCGGCGCGTAGCGCTCGACCCCGTCCTCGATCAGCCCGATGTCGCAGCTCGTGCCGCCCATGTCGAGCGTGAAGGCCGAGTCGAAGCCCGCGGCGGCGGCGAAGTAGCGGGCGCCGCTGACCCCGCCGGCAAGCCCGGAGAGGAGTAGCTGCGCCGGGCCGGCCGCGGCGGCGGCGGCACGCAGGAAGCCGCCGTTGGAAGCGAGCAGGTTCCAGTGCTCGACCCCGAGCTCGCGCCCCACCCGCTCGACGTAATCGCCGACGACCGGCTTGACGAAGGCGTCGGCGATCGTCGTGCTGGCGCGCTCGTACTCGCGCCAGACCGGCGAGACCTCGTGCGAGACCGAGATCGCGGCGTCGGGCAAGGCGGCCTCGACCGCCGCCGCCGTCAGGCGCTCGTGGTCGGGGCTCAGGTAGGAGAAGAGCAGGCAGACCGCCACCACGACCTCCTCGCCGGCGCCGCCGAGCTCCCGCAGCGACCGCTCCAGCCGCGCGAGGTCGGCGCTGCCGACCTCCTCGAGCTCGTCGCCGTGGTGGTCGATCCGGCCGGCCACGCCGACGCAGTCGCGCCGGTTCACCAGGGGTCGCGGCTTGCGCCAGTGGAGGTCGTAGAGACGTTCCTTGTCGAGCCGTCCGATGAAGGGGACGTCGGTGAAGCCCTCGTTGCCGACATAGAGGACGCGCGGCCCGCGGCGCTCGATCACAGCGTTGGTGGCGATCGTGGTTCCGACCGTCGCCTGCGCCGGCGCCCGCGAGAGGCCGAGCTGGTCGAGCCCGGCGCGGATCGCGCGGGAGGGGTCCGAGGGCGTCGAGGGGACCTTGGCGCGACGGATCTGCCCCTCCTCGTCGAGCAGGACGAAGTCGCAGAAGGTGCCGCCGGTGTCGATGCCGAGCCGAGCTCCCATGATGTCTAGCCCCTCCCCCACACGAGCGGATCGGCGCCGCGTGGCGTCTCGAGGAAGCGCTTCAAGACGTTGCCGGTGACCGTGGCGACGTCCGTCGGCCCGCCCTCGTCGTCGAGCAGGCTGCCGCACCAGGCCGCCGACCCGGCGGCGAAGGCGCCGCCGCCGTTCTCCCTGATCGAGATCACCATGTCGGCGCGGACGAGCGGGTTGCCGGCGTCGGCAAGCTCCGGACTGGAGCCGGTGAAGTCCTCGATCAGCGGACAGTAGGGCGCCGCGAAGCCGCTCGCGGTGGCGATCACGGTCGCCTCGGCGGGCGTCCCCAGGGCGGGATCGGCGCGATCGAACTCGTAGCCGGCGACGCCGCCGAGGACGCCGCCCTCGGCGCCGATCTCGTCCCCTTCGACGCCGTCGAAGACCCACGCGTAGGGCGCCTCGTAGCTGGCCGGCCGGCGCTTGTAGGGCCGGCCGCGACCGGCGCCCATCGCCGTCGTCCCGACCCCGACCAGGCCGTGGGAGCCGCGGCCGCGGTGCCGCCACAGCCCGCCCTCCTCGCCGGTCGTCGTCAGCCACGACTCGCCGGGAGCCGAGCTCGAGGGGCGGCTGCCCGCCTGGCCGCGGCGCACCTCGACCAGGTGCGGCCGCTCGGGATCGATCCCGGTCACCCAGCAGAGCCCGTTGCCGCCGAGGTAGAGCAGCCTGCCACCGCGGTCGAGGTAGGCCTGCAGCCCGTCGAGCATCTTCGCCGTCCAGTACTCGGGGTGGGCTCCGGTCAGCACGACCCGGTAGGGCTCGAGCGCGAGGACTCCGTCGCGGTCGAGATCTTGATCGGCGAGCACGTCGTACGGGAATCCCGCCCGACGCAGCCAGCGGAGCAGCATGAGGTCCATCCCCAGGCAGTGCGGCCCGCCGATCAGTGGCCAGACGTAGTCCGGACGCATGTTGAGGAGCGGCCGACGCGAGGACGCGCAGCAGACCGAAGAGCCGTCGCGGTGTACGTCGTAGAGGCTGAGGTATCCCTCCTCGACCACGAAGGCGTCGCGCCAGGTCAGCTTCGCCTCCTCAGCCTCGCGGCCGGTAAACGCCTTGAAGCTGGGCGGGTTGGAGAGGATCTCGTGCTCGTTCGCGTAGGCGAGATAGGTGAGCGTCGGCAGCAGCACGGCGATCCCCTCTCCTCGCTCGGCGCCAGGCGGCGTGACGATGAACGGGACCCGGTCGACGTGCCCGTCGGTCTCCAGGCGAGCGGCGTAGACGCCGCTCGGGAGATCGGCCGGGATATCGAGCTCGAAGGCCACCTCCCAGCCGGCGTCCTCGAGGTCGTCGTCGTGGAAATGGAGCGCTGCGTGACCCTCGCGGTCATGGACGAAGCTCGAGTCGCGACCGCTCCAGCGCGGGCCGGTGACGCCGGCGGTGGGGGCGTTGCGAACGCGGACAGGGTGGTGATAGGGAGAGCGATCACGGAACTCGGCCGACCCGACCGCGTCGGCGAGGTCGAGCCGGCAGACCAGCGGCGCATCGACCGCCGCCGGCCCGGCCGCGCGAAGCCGCTCGACCGCTTGCTGGTCGATGGCGGCGGCGAACACGGTGGGCTCGGCGAGCTTGCCGTTCAGACAGCCGTTGCCGTCCCGCTCGACCCGCCTGCCGCGCCCGTGCGGCGCGCCGAACACGAGCAGATCACCGGACGACCACTCACCATGTGCCAACTCACGCCAGACCGACCTCACCGTCGACGAGCGCGAGCCCTGGAAGAACCCGACCCGACCGCGGTCGGCGTCGCAGACCACCACGCCATGGCTCCACTCCGAGAGGGGCAACGGCAGCTCCGCGAAACGCTCTGCCACCCCTACCCCGGCGACGGCGATGCGCAGGCCGAGACCTCCGTCGCGGTCGACCACCACCTGCCAGCCCCGGCGCCCGTCCGCGGTCAGCGTGCCGGCGATCACCTGCGGCACCGCGGTCGCCAGCGTCGGCAACAGCCAGAAGGACACCGTGAACGAGGAAGGCTCCCCGAACGCCCTCGCGGGGCCGACTTCCAGCGAGGAGCCGAAGGTCGACTGTGACGGTTCGCCGTCGCACCTGCGCGGCGGCCACAACCGCTCAAGCCCAGGGTGGCTCTCGTCGGTATCGAGCCGGACCGCCGAGGCCTCGAAGCTCGGGGCCTCGGCGGCAACGTGGATCTGGACCGATTCGCCGGGATGGGCGACGAAGGGGCTCGAGTAGCCGAGCGCGAGTTCGCGAGGCCGGCCGGCCTCGGCTTGCCGAAGGCCGGGCCGGTCGACCTCGGCCACGTCCAGCGCTCGGTTGTCGGCGTGATCTCTCACTGCTGGGTGACTATATCGATAAAGCATGGCCCATGACAACTCGAGCCATATACCGCTCTATTTCCCTGTTTGAAGCCAAAACTCATAAATTCGATTTGACCCAGGTATAGCTTGATCGTTATAGTGACCCCAGATCGCCCCCGCGGTCCACAACTCAAATCCCGTACCGAGAGGACTGGCAGATGAGGCTCGACAGACTTGGGCGGTTGGCCGCCCCGCACGCCGCAGGCGCGACCCGACGCGAGGTGCTGGTCGCAGGCGGGCTTGGCGCCCTGGTGCTGGCCGGCTGCGGCAGCAGCACCGGCGGCGGCTCTAATTCGGCCTCGACCGCGACGAGCGCCTCCAAGGGCGGCGGCAAAGCCGTCGACACGGTCAACTGGGGGATCGTCGCCGACCCCGCCGGCCTCGATCCGATCGGGCCCAACGATTACCAGTCCGTCCAGCCGATGTACCAGTGCTACGACACGATCCTGCAGCTGAACGAGCAGAACGGGATCAGCCCGATGATCGCGGAATCGTGGGAACAGGCCGATCCGACGACCTACATCTACGACATCCGCTCCGACGTCACCTTCCAGGACGGCTCGCCGATGACCGTCGAGGACGTCGCCTACAGCGTCAACCGCCACGTCGACCCCCGCAACGAATCCGCCCTCGCCGAATTCGTCTCCTCGGTCGCTGCGGTCACCACGAACGGCAACAACCAGCTGATCGTAAAGCTGAAAGAACCGAACGCGATGTGGAAGTACATCCCCTGCCTGCCGGTCGGGATGGTGGTCTCACAGAAGAACATCGAAAAGCTCGCCGCGAGCGGATCCACGATCGGCTCTCCGTCGGCCCTACCGCTGGGGACAGGTCCCTACAAGTTCGTCTCCTGGCAGCGCGGCCAGGCCGTGAACATGAGCCGTTACGACGGCTACTGGGACAAGAGCAAGCCGCTCAAGGTGAAGAACCTCGTCTTCCGCGTGATCCCCGACGCGGAGACGCTCGCCACCGGGATTCTCAGCGAATCGATCCAGGGCACGTTCCAGCTCAACGGCCAGCAGGTGACGCCGCTGGTCGGCAAGGTCCAGGTGCTGGCGAGCGAATCCGTCAACATCAGGATCGCCGGCTTCAACTGCGGCAAGCCGCCGTTCGACGACCCGCGGGTGCGGCAGGCGATCAGCCTGGCGATCGACAAGAACGGCCTCCTGCAGTCGACCTTCGCGGGCGAAGGGGAGCTGTGGAACAGCCCGGTGATGAGCAACCAGTGGCAGTTCGCGAAACCGTCGTTCGAAGCCGCCTACGAACAGCTCCCGGATTTCACCACCCAGAACCTCGACAAAGCTCGGCAGCTGATCAAGGAAGCGGGGGCCAAAGGCGCCGCCGGCAACATCATCGCCTCCTCTACCGAGCAGGTCGCCCAGGCGACCGAGGTCCAGAGCAAGGGCGAAGAACTGGGCCTGAACCTGAGCATCGAAAAAGTCGGCGGCGACGAACTCATCGCCCTCCTCTTCCCCGAAAAGCCGCCGCGCCAGTGGAGCATCGCCTGCTGGGACTGGGGCTCGGACACGCCCGACCCGTCCTCCGACCTGATCATCCCCTTCCTCTCGACCAACGCCATCTCCGACTTCACCGAATACAAGAACCCCCAGGTCGACAAGCTGCTCGAGCGGCAGAGCCGGATGATGGACGGCAAGGCGAGGGCCAAGGTGCTCACCGAAATCCAGTCCCAGATCGTCGCCGACCAGCCCTGGTCGATCCTCTACTGGATCAAACAGTTGACCGCGCTGTCCAACGACCTCGGCGGCCTCTCGGTGATCCCGACCTGGGCCTACCAACACTGGGCAGCCGACCTGAGCGGAAAGTAGCCTTCAGCCGTTCGCGAGCCTGTGCAACCTCTTTGGTCCTGAAACCTGGTTTGGACTCGGCTGAGATACCTCGAAAGCGCTTTTCTAATCGGCTGCCCAATGTGGATGTATGGCCGCTGAGCCATTCCGCAGCGGCTCTCCGGCACGGCCAGAGCGCGCGGCGATGATCTCCCTCGCGCCAGTCCCCGTCCGGGGCTTGGCCGAGGATCGTCTCGATCATCCCGCCGATCTCCTCGCCGCAATCGGCAAGCGTCTCCTCTCCCGACCACTCGAGTAGCTCCGCGCAGATGGCCCGCGCCGAGTCCAGCGCAGCCTTCTGCCGTTTGCTGAAGACGTCGGGCAGCGCCTCGTAGAAGAGGTCGCGGTAGTTGAGGTTCTCGGCTATAGCGACGTCGGCGATGCCGGCCGCGGTCGCGACCCCGACTCCGCGGCGCAACTTTAGCAACGTGCGCATCGCCACGTAGTCGGGCTCGTCGTTGACCAAGCGGAGCAGGGTGAAGAGTGCGCGTCCGAGTTCGGTGTCCTTGAACGGCGAGGCCCGAGGCGGCTCGACCGGCACCCCGTGGAAGGCGAATGCCTCACGGAGTGCCCACCAGAGCGCCCGCTGGTTGCTGAGAAGGACCATGATCTCCCGCGCCGGCAGACCGGCGTCGATCAGACGCTTGCAGGACAGAGCGATCGCCTCGGCCTCTTCGGCGCCGTCGTCAAAGCTCCAGCAGCCGAAGTCGCCTCGAGTGGCGGGTCGGCCTCGGCGTAGAGAGAGACATGGTTCTTGGCGATCCGCCCCGGCGCAGCGTTGGCCGCGATCAGGGTCTCCGCGGCGCGAAGCACCTTCGGAGTGCAGCGGAAGCAGTCCCGCAAGACGTGGTCACCGACGGGATCGAAGCGGTTCGTGAACTCCTGAATCCCGGTCGGGGTCGCGTAGCGGAAGGAGTAAAGGCTCTGGTCATCGTCCCCTGCGATGAAGAGGCCGACGCCCTGGGCCTCGATCCCGTAGACGAAGCGAAGGTCCATCGGATTCAGGTCCTGGAACTCGTCGACGATCAGTTGCTCGATGCCGAGCAGCCCGGCCGGGTCGAGGGTGCCCGCGTCCATCATCTCCACGCAACGCTGGACCAACTCGCCAGGCAGGACGCAGGCGTAGAACTGGGTCCGAGGCCCATGAAAGTTCGTGAAGCGGATTCGCTCCTCTTTCGTAATCGGAGGATCCGGCGGGTCCTGGGAGAGGGGCGGGGCTCGTGGGAGCCGGTGCTCCAGAAGGCCTCGTGGTCCTCGCGGATCTCGCGCCGACGGGTGACGCCGATCCCGGCAAGATGGCCGAACTCATCGTCGAAAAGGTTCTCTAGCTCCCACCGGTCGAGTACGACCGGATCGACCGGATAGCCTCCGAGCACCCCGCGTTTGCGCAGGCTTCGCAGCGCCAGTGAATGCAGGGTCGTGACGCGGATATCGGCGCCGTCTTGCCCGGCAGCCGCGCAGGCGGCATGCACCCGCGTCTGCAGGTCCAGAGCCGAGGCTCGGGTGAAGGAAACCGCCGCGATCGCGCCGGTCTCGACCTCCTGCTCGAGGAGCCAGCAGACCCGCTGCTCGATCGTGAACGACTTGCCGGTCCCCGGACCGGCGACGACCCGCACCCTCGCGGTGTCGTCGATTGCTGCGGCGCGCTGGGTCTCCCCGGCCACGACGATCTGTTGCGGTCGGATTGCCAAGCGGTGAAGGGTAGCTACTCGGATCGGCCCTGGTTCTGGCTATGTAACAGCATGTCTGGGGAGGGTCCAACCGAAGAACGCGGCGGGCCCCCGACGACTCAACTTGTCCGATCCGATCGTGGAGTACGGGGAGCACGACCACCCCGTCGGGCCGCCTGACTTCGCCCTTGCGTCGTCCGTCAACCTCCGGCCTGTCGAGGATCGGGCGACGTTCCAACGCGCCGACCGTAGCGCCGCCTATGCCAGACGTAATCCGTCGGAATCGGCGCATATTCCCCGCATATCCCCCTCGTTTCAGGCACGAGTGCCTGAAACGAGGGGGATTTAGTGGCCGGTTCGAATGGCTCCCCGGAATCCGAAGTGGCCCGTTTGCAGGGCTTTCGAGGCGATGGAGCTAGGCGGATTCGAACCGCCGACCTCCTGGGTGCGATACAAGGTGGCTGTGGCCGTCCTGCCCCTGGAATTTGGCTTTTTGATGCGGTTTGTGGCCCATCTCCGGAGCACTCGCGGGAACGCGGATAGGCGTGGATATGGGCCGATATGTGGGGATTTGGGCACTCAAACGCGTTAGTGCCCAATTTGTCGGGGGCGGTTCAAACCACGAACCGGTCAATCTCTCGCAACGCGTTTACATTGGCCGTATGACGCGCACCGATGATGAGACACCGAACGAGCGTGCCGAGCGCCTGCTCGCCGATCGCACCGGCTTCCGGCTGTCCTCGGATGCCTGGGACGAACTGGTCGCGATCATGGACCGGGAGGCGAGTCCGAACCCGAAACTCGCGAAGCTCCTCTCTGATCGCTCAGACGCGTGGTCAAGGAAGGGGAGCCTGGGAGCGACTTCATCCCGACGACGGGCAATCGACCCCTTGCCTAGGCTCCCTGATGTAGATGCGAGATGGGAACGGCCCTAACGGACTTGGCGACGCATGGGAGAAGCTGCGGTGGGCGCGCCGTCACTACGACACCCTGGCTCCTGCCCTGCGCGAGTTCGAGGAAACCAAGCCATATTCAATTTCGGTGAAGGCTGATGCCGAGGCCGGCCGTTACGAGTTTCACGTACACGACCTCTCACCCCCCGATCCAGATTGGGCGTTGATCCTTGGGGATTGCATCCATAATGCTCGGGCTGCTCTCGATTGCCTGATGGCGCAGTTGTACGGGATCGCATCTGGCACGGATGCGAAGGAAATCGACTGGCTTCAGTTTCCCATCACTTCCAAGCCCGAGCACTTTCTGGGAGCGAAGGGAGTCTCCAAAGCGCGAAAGGCGATCAGGTTCGGCGGCTTTCTCGGGCGCATCGAGGAATTGCAGCCGTATAACGCCAGCAATCCGTCGGTGTGGGGCGCACAAGGGCACACGGGTGTCTGGGGCCGCGACTTCGACGATGAGGCCGTTCTTTCGACCCTCCCAGGAGTCCTCAAGCAGTTGTCGGATCTTGACAACATCGGCAAGCATCGCGTCGTCCATCCGCTCTGGGCGGGTGTGGAGTTCTTTCAGGGCCTCAGTCCCGATCCCCCGCCGTGGCCCGCCACCTTCGTTCAGCACCCAAGCGAGATGAACGGTGGCCCGATAGAGAACGACGAATGGATCGGAGCATGGAACTTCGTGACGCCCCTGCCCGAGTCGTGGATGCCGACTGGCCGGGATCTCAAGCGATGTCTGCCGCTTCAGGTGTCACTTGACGTGGACTTCATCGTCAAGAGTGTCCTGGCGGTCGTGCCCTTGTTCCTGTGTGCTGTCGGCGAGGTCCTCCGGCTATTTGAGCCAGTTTTACTCCACGAGGAAGCTCCGCTAGCCGCCTCTTCTGTGCGCTGGCCGCCGGAGCAATTCAGCTGAAGCCGGAATCAGCACTGAAACGACGGCTAGGACTCGGAAGCCACGTCTGATCGGTGTCGCACGACCTTTCCGTTCTTTGCGCGAGGGGGCCTGTCTAGCCATTGGTTTCGAACGGGGAAGATAAGGACGACACGAGCGGAGTAATCGACAAAACGTTAGGGTTCCCGTCCGATGGAGGATCACTCAGAGGATGTGGTGACGGAGACGGAGGAAACGGACTCGCCTCCGTCCGTACGGGTTGCTGGGTCGTCTTCGTGGCAAGCCATCGAGGCCAGCGAGGGCGATCCCGAGGAGGCTCGCAAGTCGGCCCAGGACGCCAATACGAATCTCGGTGAGCGACTTCTGTCTTGTCTCGCGGCGGAGCGCCTCGTTGTTCTCGCCGGACTGGGGACCTCGCTGGAAATCAAAGACGCGGTGGCGATGGCAGCTCTCTGGGAGCAGGCGGAGGCCCTCGACGGTTTTGACGCGGCGGCCAACCTGAGTCCGGAGGCTTCTGAGAAAGAAGACATCGAGCTTCTTCTTTCAAGGTGCCAATCGGCGCTTGATCTAAGAAATGACGCGACCTTGCGTAAGTTCGTCAAAGCCGCAGAGGATCGAATCCTCGAGCTTTGTAGCTTCGTAACCGGTGACTCGGACCTTGCGACTCACGGCCGATTTCTGAGGCGGATGGCAAGGCGCAGCACCCGGCTTCCGCGGGCGGAGATCTACACCACCAACTACGACCTGGCATTCGAGCGCGCTGCGGCCGACACCCGGTTTTTCTTGATCGACGGTTTCCAGATGAGAGCGCCGCACCATTTCGATGGCAGCGCACTTGACATCGATCTAGTGCGGCGGGTTTCGGGCGAAGGGATGGTCCTCGAGCCGAACGTCGCCCAGTTCTTAAAGCTTCATGGCTCTGTCGACTGGCAGCGAGACGGTTCGGTCGTTCGCAGGGTTCTCGACAAACCAAAAAATCCGGCGTTGATCTATCCCAGGCAGAACAAGTTTCAGCTCTCGTTTGCGCCGCCCTATCTCGAGTTCATGGCCCGCTTTCAGATGGCTCTACGTGGGCGCGACACCGCACTATTCATCATCGGTTCGGGTCTCAAGGACGAGCACGTCATCCAGCCCATCCACCAAGCGGTCAAGTCCAACGTCGGGCTTCGAGTCGTTCTGGTGTCGCCGGATCTGGAAGGGAGCGACAATCGCTATCTCTCAGCCTGGTCAGATCTGATTTCTCAGGGTGATCGGCGACTCGCTCTTATCAACGGAACCTTCAAGCAGTTCACGGAAATTCTTCCCGACACGGCGCCCCTGGACGAGCGTGAGCTTCATGACCAACGCATCGAAGAATCAGCGATGTTTGGGTCTTAGATGCTCCATCCATTTGCGACGGACCGCCAGATCGGATCGGTTTACCGAGTAGACGCGGAGGGGGCCGAGGTCACCCTTCCGCGAGCGGCCGCCCGACCACAGATGCACCTGGGCCAGCGAGTCCCTCGTGGGGAGGTCGCGGAGTTCGTCGTTATCGACGTGGGCGGCTTTGGGATCGTCGGTCGAATCAGAGAGGTCTGGGTTTCGGCCAACGAACGAAAGAGAGTGGCCGATGGAATTGATCCGGCCACGCCCATCGCCCCACTTGGCGCGGTTCAGCTCCTTGCGACGCTGCGGCTTGATGGGACGCACATCCGCGGAATTGAGAAGTACCCGCGGCTGGGCGATCCCGTCTACTCGGCCCCACCTGACGTGTTGGAGGCCCTGATCAGCGAAGCGGCCGAAGACGGGGGGCCGCGCTTGTCGATTGGAACCCTCGCTAACGATGATCAGGTGTCGGTGGAGATAGATCCGTCACGCCTGTTCGGTCGGCATCTCGCGGTTCTGGGAGCGACCGGGTCCGGAAAGAGCTGGACGGTCGCCCACCTAGCCGAGGGGATTCAAGGCATCGGTGGGAACCTGATCATCGTTGATGCCACTGGTGAGTTCCACACGTTGGGCGGTTCAACGACTCATGTCTCCGTTAGTTCGACGGAGCTGTCCCTGCCGCACACCGACATGGACGAGGCGGACTTAACTGCGTTTCTTCGCCCCAGTGCAGGATCTCAACTGCCAAAGCTGAGAGAAGCGATCAGAAGCCTTCGGCTCGCTGAGTTGATTGGTGCAGATCATCCGTTGGTGGACGAGAGAGGCCTCATCCATAAAGCCGACAAGCGTCGCAGCGACTTTTACGATCTTCAAACCGAGCACGCAGATGCTGTCGAGCGCGCCGGTTCCAAATTCAATCTTCGGCTGCTCGGTGAGCAAATCGAATGCGAGTGCATCTGGGCGCACGACAGATACAACGACGCACTTTTCGGTGGCCCTGAACTAAACGGCCTCGGCTACTGCGTCTCCCTTATCACCCGCATTCAAGACCTGATTCAGACTCCGGAGATCATTGAGATCGTGTCGCCGTTCACGGAGAGAGCGTCAGTGATCGGTGCCATTGATTCCTTCCTTGCAGATGCCGAGAAGAACGTCCTGTGTATCTCGCTGAAGGACCTGCCTTTCGTGCACTACATGCGCGAGATCACGGTCAATGCGATCGGCCGTCATCTTCTCTCCCTTGCGCGGTCGGGCAAATTCAGGCCGAATCCCCTCGTGGTCGCGGTGGACGAGGCACAACAATTCTTCGGGCGCGTGATAGGCGACGAGATCATCACGACTCGCCTTGAGCACTTCGAAGCCATTGCCAAGGAGGGGAGGAAGTACGGCTTGACCGTCTGCATGGCGACCCAGCGTCCGGGGGATCTGCCGTCGGGTGTTTTGAGCCAAGCGGGGATGCTCTTGGTGCATCGGCTCGGCCACGGACGAGACCGGAAATACATAGAGGAAGCGTCAAGCGAGCTGGATCGGTCTGCCACCCAGCTACTTCCCGGTCTGACCCCTGGCGAGGCCGTCTTGGTGGGGGTCGACTTTCCGGTCCCGATTTCCGTGCGGATTGCAGCGCCGCTACGCAAACCCGAATCCGAAGGACCAAATTACCGGGCCGGATGGCAGGCTAGCCCGACTCAGGACTAGGCCCGATCCTCCTATCCGGCTTCCCGCCGAAACGACCTGTAGCTTCGCTCGAATGGCGGATTACACGCTCATCGACCTCTTCGCGGGCTGCGGAGGAATGACGCTCGGATTCGAGCAAGACGGGCGATTCCGATCCCTCTTGGCGGTCGAGTCGGACCCCGATGCCGCCGCGACCTGGACAAAGAATTTCGGTCCCGGCATCGCCCGGCAGCCTGATGGGACCCCTAGTCGAATTGAGGAGGTCCCCTCATTTCCTTCCGCTGACGTCCTGATTGGTGGCCCCCCTTGCCAGGGCTTTTCGCCGTTGAACATGAAGGGCGTCGGATTCGAGCGGAGGTCTTTGTGGCGGGAGTACCTACGGGCGCTGGAAGAGGCTGCGCCGTCGGCCTTCGTCATGGAGAACGTTCCCGAGTTGCTCCGGTCTGCCGAGTTCAGTCAATTCGAGCGGGCGGCCACCAAGCTTGGATACGAGATCTCAGCCGATGTTCTGAACGCTGCGGACTTCGGCGTTCCGCAAACCAGAAGGCGAGCCATCGTGATCGGACTGATGGGCCAGCAGCCCGTGATGCCGAGCGGAACGTTCTTCCCTCCCGGCAAGGCGCAGAGCGGAGGGAACCCCTGGCGGACGTTTCGGGACGCGGTTCGAGGTCTCCCGAAAAAGCCGAATGGGCGTAACTGGCACAACGCGCGCAACCCTCGTCCAGTCAGTGTGGAGCGATACGAAACTATTCCCAATGAGGGCGAGGGTCGGTTCGAGCTGGCTGAGAGGCGTCCGGACATCACTCCCGACTGTTGGCTACGGAAGAAAAGCGGTTCAACCGACGTCTTCGGTCGTCTCTGGTGGGATCGTCCGGCCTTCACGATCCGGACGGAGTTCTACAAGCCCGAGAAGGGGAGATATCTCCATCCGAGCGAGCACAGGCCGATCACCCTGCGAGAGGCCGCGCGATGCATGACCTTCCCGGACAGTTTCGAATTTCTCGGTCCAGAGGAGCAGAGCATGACCTCGGTGGCCAAGCAGATCGGCAATGCTGTTCCGCCGCAGCTTGCTCGCACCATCGCGAACAGCATCGCTGATGCCCTGAGCAGAATGGATGAGGTCGGGCAGCAACGCGGGTCTCTCGCTCTGGCCGCTTAAGACCTCGGCCGCCGCTGTTCTCTCAGTCGTTCGTGGAGGCGACGGGTCTCCTGTAGGTGATCCCTGTGGCAGTAGGTCACCAGATTCGACTCGTCGTTCAACTCGTCGGCGGAGAGACCGTCAAGTTGGTCAGCTACGGCGTTCAGGTGGTGAATCTCGAGATAGAAGCGACTGTCTCCTGCCTGTTCGGCACGCTCCCGGTTGCGCCCGCACATTTGGCAGGTGTATTCGTCCCTTTGGAAGATCCTCTCCCGCAGTCCTTCTGGATACAGCCGCTGCCGTATGTCTCGTCGGTCGCTCGGATCTGATGATGCGAGGCGATACTGACCAGGCTTCAATTTCGGATCATCAACGTGAGTTTCGATGGGCCAGCCATCCTCGTCGCGTAGCTCTCGAGTGCGACGCGGTGCCGACGGTATGTGGGCTACGTACCTCAGTTTCTCGTTGTCTACGACCTTGCCCTCGTAAGCTTGGAGGAGGGCAAGGATTCGAGACTCACCGCTGCCCGACCGCCGTCGAATTTCGTTTGGTATCCGCCAGGCTCGCGCGACAGACTCGTCAGGATCGAAGTTGTTGAGTCTGTAGAAACCTCCGCGCTCCTCGATGTCGTAGCCCTCCTCCCTCGACCACTCTCGTTTCCGGCGTGCCCATTCTTCAATCCCGCTGATGGCCGCAAGCTCCTCACGGTGGACCCACTCTCCGATGTGCGCCATGAGATGAGCTAGAACCTTGTCCTTCCCGCTCTCACCCCTGCGGGCGCGGGGCTTCGGACCAAACCCCCGCACTGCGGCAATCCGAAGGTCGGCGATGACGGCGTCAAGATCCTCGCGGGCACCGATCGATTCCTCGACGTCGTCGGCGAGTTCAAGGAGTTGCTCCGCGGCGGACCTCAAGCTCTCTGCGGTGACCTCCGGCATTGCCGTTCAGTTCGTCACTGCGACTTCGATTCCTAGCCGCCTGTCCGGTGGTAACCATCTCCGCAGGGTGAGGAGAGTTGGGCACCTGCTGTCCCCTGACCCGACCAAATTCACCGCCAGCCCAATGTCGCCGCTATGGTCACGGTGTGCGAGTGATCCTTGGCGGGGGCTGAGTCCAGGCACAAGCGATGTCACAAAGACCCGTACGTCATCACGTTCTCCCGCAGTTCTACCTGCGGGCCTGGGCCGACGCCCAGGGCATCGTCGCCATGCGGGACAGATCCGATAGGCCCGAGCTCAGGACCGGAACCACCGCGCTCGCGGTCGAGAAGGACTTCTATTCCTTCGAGGGTCCCGACGGGGAGAAGGACTCCTCGGTCGAGGAAGGCCTAGCGAAGATCGACGCTGAAGGAGCAGCCGTCCATAAAGCCTTAAGGAACCTCGAATTCCCTCTTGCGCCCGAGCAGAAGGACGCCTTCTCAACTTGGCTCGGCCTGCAGTGGGTCCGAGGTCGCTCGAGTCGTGCCAGCGGTTCTGAGCTCGCGGACAAGCTGCAGAAGATGCTGATCAGATTCGGCCTTGAGAACGCCGAGATCGACGAAACACAGCACGATGGTGCTCCGAAGAAACCCGATCCCATCGAGCAGAAGCGCGACCGGCTGATTGAAGAAAGCGCTGGACCGGGGGTTCCGATACCGGACTTCAGCCACCTCGACAAGAGTCAACGAGACACCCTCGCGACCGAACTCGACGAGGGTCGCTTCGTGTTGCACCGTGCAATCCAACTGCGGACGATGCTGCAGGCGGCGCCGGAGGCCGCGGTTCCCTTCCGCGAGGCCGAGTGGCATCTTCTGCCCTTCGAGGACCATGTCCTATTCACCAGCGACGAGCCGATCCTCCTCGACCGGTTGCCGCGGCCGGAGAACCAGTTTCTCGGCATCGGACCTGCGAGCGCCGACAGCCTCTCCGTTCCGCTCGCACCCTCGCTTTGTCTTTTGATGATGCAGACCCCGCGCGCTGGACGCGAGACGATCCGCAATCTCGACACCAGTCATGCGGAGGCGATCAACCGAGCCTCGATCGCAACCTGGTGGTCCCAGCTCTTCCGCTGTCCTGGCGGGCCGCCATTCCCGGCGACGTTACCTCCGTTGCCTGACGAGCGGATAGTCATCGGCTAGGCCTTACTGGTCCCTTAGGGCATCGGGCGTCAGCCGGGACTCGGCGAGAACGTCGATTTGCCAGCGCCTGGACCCCCGGTTCACATACTCCCCGAGGACACCTCCGCAGGGATGCGTTGGTGGGATCTGGCGATTCGTCGCGCGGTCATGCGGTGCCGCTTGAGCTATGGGATTCCTGAAAACCAGTCTGCGGCGCCAGATCCGCCGAGGGGTTCGTGGCACAATCGAATCTACTTCAGCCACGCAGGACAAAGCGATACCGAAGCGAATCCGACGGCGTGAAGGAAAAACCTCCCATAAGCAGCGAAAACAAGAGCCACTGCTTTCTCTGTGACCCGGAGCCAGAGTACACGTGGGCTGAGTCCGCGTACTTTCGGGCGGTGCTCGGTGTTGGCCCTATTGGTGAGGGCTTCACGCTGATCGCCGCACGGGATCACCTGCCGAGCATGCTCGACCTCGGTGATGCTGAGAGCGCCGACCTGGTCGCATTTACCGAGCGCGTGCGTGGACATCTGAGCGAGGTTTACGGCCCCACCGTGGTTGCAGAGCACGGCAGGGTTGCCCCGTGCGTGGCGCCATCGGTACGTCGCCACGAGCCTCACTGCCTCCATGCTCATCGCCTGGTCTTCCCAGGTCTTGTGCGGATGGACCTTGCTGAGTTGGCCCCGGGCCTGCGGCGCGAGCGCTACCCAGACTTTTGGACGGTGCGCGAGCATGGCGCAGACGTGCGCCAGTACCTATACGTTGAGGATCGCGACGGCTGCCAATTGGGTCGAGTGAGTGGACCGCTCCCGCGTCAGTTTCTGCGCGGCTTCGCTGCTCTTCTGCGCGGCGAGCCAGAGCTCGCTGATTGGCGTTCGACGCCGGGCTTTCAGCAAATACACGCTGCTCAGGCCGCCCTCGGGCTCACCGCCGTCGCCTGAGGTTGGACGATGACCAATCTGGTTGCACGCTGGCGTATGGCTGTCGGGGACAGCTGGACTTGGCGCAAGGCTCGAATCGAGGAATTGGATGGCCGCGCAGGCGAGTGCCTGGCGCCCGTCTGCGACCTCCTTGAGGACCAGTTTGTACGCCCTGCGGAGCTCCGAGGGTCCGTTGCTTGGGGACAGTTCCTCGACAGCGGTCACCACTCCGAAGAGCAGTGGGGTCATTTCGGAACGTCGGCCGCTTTGCAGGTATTCGCAATCGCCCACCACTGGGACGGCGAGGAACGATCCGTTTACCAAAGTTCCCCGGTTCGCGGCGTCACGGAGGCGTTGCCCGAATCGCCGCCCGCGGACGACGCGAGCACTCCCAAGCAGGAGGACTTCCAAGACCCGTTAAAGCTTGCGTTCATGATCGATGCCTGTCGTCTCGACGAGGTTGAGGAGCGCGTCCAAGGAACGCAGCCGGAGTTGGTCGACCACCTCCTTTCGCTCTCGCTCAGTGGGAACGAGGGCTGGAGCACTCGTGGCACGGTCGGGGACCCGAGCCGGCAGGACCGCCTCCTCGTCACCGCGTTCGGTTTGCGCTCACTGCGCCGTTTCCCCGTTGCCCAGCAGAACAATGCGGTCGAGGGGGCGTGGGATTGGCTAGCCACGCAGCTGCGGCGCCGGGCGCGCCTTCTCGGCGGCGATGTCCTGGCCCTTGGCTGTCTCGCGCTCGAGAGTGCGCCGCAGACTCGTCGAACCGCGAACGTATCCGAGGCCGCCGCAGCGGTGCGGGCCGAATTGGTAAGCCGGCACGGCGGTGAGTCCTGCCCGGCGATCGATCGGCCCTACTTCAATCCTTATTCGCGCGGCGAGGTCAACGACTACGTCTTTCTCAGCCCAGAGATGTTGACTGCGCTCCTTTTTCTCGAAGCCGATGAACGTCCGCGAGAGATTCGTGGCTTCGCCCTTGAGGTGGTTGGTCGAATCGTTGATCAGATCGAGACCGAGAACCGTCACTCCAGTAACCCGGAGGGCTTCCGTGTCCAGCGTGGGATGCTCGGAACCGTGGACCAGATGTGGGCGATCCGTGTCCTCTTTGCCTTCCATCGGGCCTACCGCCGGAACCCAGCAACCCTCCGTCCCGCGAGTCGGATTGTGCTTGGCAGCGGCGTCATAGGCGTTCCGCTCCTCATCGCGATCATCGTGCTCGGTGTCTTCTTCGGCGGCTGGATTGGCTCGGCCGTCTCAGTCATCCTCGGGGCGGTTCTCTCTGCATTCATCGCTCCCTATGTGGTCCGTCGGTGAGAGTGACGTCCGCGCGAGTACCTATGTTCCTCCCATGATCCCGATCAATGCAGAACCTGCTCGGGTGGCACGGGACCTTGCTTTGTGGCGGCGCGGTGAATTCGCCGCAGGTTGGCCGCGGCCAATCCGCCGTTGGCGAACCCGGCGCCTGATGCGCGCTGTCAGCCGTAACGACAGGGGCGAACTTCAACGCTTGATTAGCGGAGAGAACTGCGCGCCCAGGAAGGCCTACGAGGCTTCCCCTCGCGGGATGGCTGACGTCCCGAGCAGAGTGCCCAGGTAGTCAAGAGCGTCATCCCAACTCGCTGCCCGGTGGACCGCTGGGTGTCGATGGAAGACGTGCTCTGGATCGCCGACCAGAACGATCGGTATGCCGCACGCGAGTGCGTATCCCAACTCGACGTGGCGCCCACCCCGCCCTTGACTCTGGGCTCCGGTCGCCTCAACGAAACAGACCAGAGCTGCCGCGCCTGACAGCTCCTCCAGGTCGCTGATGGCCACTGTGGCCGCGGCGTCGGCGTCATCCAGGTCGACCGGCTTTGCGTCCAACCACGAACACACGACATCGAAGCCAGCGCGATCGCAATCCGTGGCGGCAGCGAGGAGTTCGGCACGACGCCCTGACCGGGCTGACAGATATATGCGGGAACGCCTCATGAACGCGATCATCGCAAGGCTCTGGTCGAGAGGTCAGAATTCGGCTAATGCCAGCGAGCGGTTTCTCCTCCGTGGTCGCCATCGAGGGAGCGAGCGGTAGCGGCAAGACCACTCTCCTTCGGGGCTTTGCCCACCGCTATGCCTGCGATGTAATCGAGGTTGGGGTGCTGGTAAGAGCGCTTGCTTGGCGAGTCGCCGCATCCGGAATCACCATTCCGGATGCGGTATCGGAGCTTACGCGGTTGGAGCGTCGGGGGGTATTTCGCTGGCAGGTCTGCGACGAACCTGGGCTTGCGGCAATCGAGGTCGCGTTGGAGGGCCAGCGTCTCAGCGTTGAGAGTCTTGGCCCACGTATTGGCGCCAATGTCGCCGCCGTCTCCCGTAGCGAGATAGGAATGGAGTGGGTTCACGCTCTTGTTCGCGAGCACGTTCGGGGCCGGAGCGCGGGGATTTCGGGGCGCGACGTGGCCACGAGGACCGTTCCCGGCGTGCCGTTGGTGATCCGGCTCACGGCGGAGGGGAGCGTCAGACGTCGACGCAAGCTAGGACAACTCTTAGCGGCCGGTCTGCCTGCGAGTTGGAGCGATGATGAGGCTCTGCTGCCCCCCTCCCCGCCGGAAGCGGTGGAGATCGACACCAATCGACTTGATGCCGATGAAGTTCTCGACCGTGCTGGCAGGCTCGTTGAGCAGCAACTGGGGTGGCAGCAGAGCGCCGAGAGTTAGGTCGTTGACTGAGGGGGAAAGGTCGCCACGGGCTCTTAAGCGTTCAGGGTGGTCGGCACTCATCACCGCACGTCGGCAAGTTCTTGGGCACTAGTGCCCAAGAACGGCGCTACCGGTGGGGTGGTTAAAACGAGCGCGTCGGGGATGATTGTGCCCGTTTGCAGGGCCTTCGAGTTGATGGAGCTAGGCGGATTCGAACCGCCGACCTCCTGGGTGCGATCCAGGCTCGCGAGCGGTGTCCTCACCGCCACAATCCGCATTCTAGAGCGGTCTTCCGGCCTCCTGCCGCTGGCGACTGAGGCCCGATATGCGCGGATATGCACGCGGATATGCGGCGATTCGGGCACTGGCAGCCATTAGTGCCCAAGCCGGGCAAGGTTCGGTTCGAACTACTTGCCGAGAAAACTGACCGAAGCCTCAACTGCAACCGGTGGTGACATCGAGGGCGCGGCACACGGCGTGCAGCTTCTCCGCGCTCAGGGTGGTGATGCCGTCACGGATGAGCCCTTGGCCACGGTGTCCACATGGTCGAGATTGAGGACGCACTCCCGCGGCATCCCGTCCTCGGGCCCGAGCCGGACCTCGGTCGGCAGATCGCGGATCGTGGTGGTCGCCAGGAAGACGAGAACCTTGTTGAGAGCACCGATCGCCTCGTCGCGGGTCATCACCACGGCCGGACGACGTCCCCACTCGGGGTGCTCGGCCCAGAAGACCTCTCCGCGCCTCACCAGGGCTCGTGGCCGGCGGCGCGCTCGGACTCTGACAACCGTCGCATCGAATCGCCGAACGCGACCTCATGCACCTTCGACAGGTTGCCCCACTCGTCCTCGGCCTCGTCCCGACGCGCATCGAGCAGGCGCAGCGCTTCGTCCGCCTCGGCCTCCGAGAGGGTCATCACCCGCTCGAGCAGCTTCTCCTTCGCGGTCATGGCTCGCATTCTACGTTCGGCCCGCGCCGCGTGGACACGCTCGCTATCCGGATTGGGGCCGCCCGGACCGCCGACCTCGGCTTGCTCCCCATCGGCGGGTCCTGACCTTGTCGGCCCGGCGCCGTCCCGGTCGCACATCAGGGTCCCAGGTAGGCGAAGGTGACGGGTGAGGACGAGCTGGCTTTGGTCATCGGGAAACGCTGAAGCATCGCCGTTAGGGTGTCCGGCATGGCGGACTCAAACAAACCGGTGTCTTTGACGAAAGACCAGATCGATGCCCTCGCGGAGCGCCTGGGACGAGGCGAATACCTAGACGACGGTCTGCGGGCGAAGCTTTTTCGCCAAGCAAAAGAGTACGAGCTCGAATACGCCGCGAAGGCATCGAGGAGCCGTATCCTCTCGGATACCATGGCTGTCCCGCTGCAGCCACTGAAACAATTCGGCGTCGCTGGGTCGGACTGGAGCAACAAGCTGGTCTTCGGCGACAACCTCCAAGTGCTGAAGACCTTGCTGGAGATGAGGAGTCGCGGCGAGCTCCTCAACGCTGATGGCACCGAGGGTGTTCGTCTCGCCTACCTCGATCCGCCGTTTGCGACGCTTCGCGAGTTTCGAGGGTCGCGAAATCAACGCGCCTACCGCGACAAGATTGACGGCGCCGCCTTCGTCGAGTTCCTCCGAAAGCGACTGGTCTTTATCTGCGAGCTGCTGGCGGACGACGGAACTCTCTACTTGCATCTTGACACTAAGAAGGTTCATTACATGAAGGTGGTTCTCGACGAACTGCTGGGTGAGGGAAATTTTCGTAACGAAATTGTCTGGAAGCGGGCGGACGCTCACAGTGACGCTCGAGGACAGGGTGGAACTGATTTCGGCCGTATCCACGACGTAATTCTGCGCTATGCGAAAAGCGAGAAAACTCTGTTTCACCCTCAACACCTTCCCTTGCCCGAATCGACCGCAGACAAGTGGTATCGCCACATCGAGGACGGGACTGGCCGACGCTACAACAAAGCGGACATCACGGGCCCCGGAGGCGCCGCTAAGGGTAATCCGCGCTACGAGATCTTCGGAATCACCCGCTACTGGCGGTACTCAGAAGAGCGGATGAAGGGACTAATCGCCGATGGCCTCGTTTGCCAGGACCGCGCTGGGACCGTCCCCTATCTCAAACGCTACTTGGACGAAAGCGCTGGCGTAGCCCTCCAGGACATATGGAGCGACATCCCCATGCTTCGTGGATACTCGAGCGCGGAGCGAACTGACTATCCCACTCAGAAGCCGGAGGCGCTTCTCGAGCGCATTGTCGAGGCGTCATCCAATCCAGGCGATCTCGTGCTCGATTGTTTCTCGGGGTCGGGGACGACGGCCGTCGTGTCTCAGCGCGTGGGGCGCCGGTGGATTGCGGGAAGCTCGCCGCGTACGTGGCTCAACGCCGTCTGCTGGCCTTGTCGGATGACGAGACCGGAATTGGAGAGGGCTTTGAGTTCTGCGCCGCTGGTTTGTACGACAACGATCTCGTCGAGGGCATGCCCGTCGAGGGCTTCCAGAAATTCTGCCTTGAGCTCTTCGGATGCCGAGAGGAACCTCGCCAAGTCGGCCAAATCCAGATGGCGGGAACCCGAAAAGGTGGCCCCGTTCACTTCTTTCCATTCAAGGATACCGACGCCGAGATGGGAAGGGGCTATCTCGATTCACTCGCTGGGCGCCTTCGGGGCAAGGTTTCCGGGGCTGTGTACGTGGTGGCACCAGTCACGGCGTGCGACCCCGGATTGTTTGAGGATGTCGTCGTGGTCGACAGAATTACCTTCTTCGTTCTGCGAGTCCCATACTCGGTGATCGAGGCACTCCATGGTCGTCGATTCAAACTCCTGGACCAGCCATTCTCAAAGGAGATGATCAACGACCCGATGGACACGTTCGGGTTCGACTTCGTCCAGCCACCCGAGGTGGATGTCACCTATCGGCGGAAGAAAAGAGAGCTAGTCGGGTCGGTGTCCAAATTCATGCGCGGAGGGCTCGATCCTGATGATTTTCCTGATTTGCCGGAGCACGGGCGACTCGATCTAGCCATGGTCCTCGTCGACCAAGACTATGACGGGGACGTCTTTCGAGTGTCCGACCACTTCTTCGGCGATGAACTTGAAAAATCTGGTTGGGGATTCTCGCTACCTCTTGAAGAGTGCGGCGAGCGGATTCTGGTGATCTTCATGGACACCCATGGCAATGAGTTCCGCGAGACTGTGTTCCCAGGGAAACTCAAATCCCGGTCTGCCAGGAAGCCCAAGGCGGCGACGAGCAGATGAGCCCTAAAGCAGCCCTATCGGTCGACCGATTTGCGGTCGACGATCTTGTGTTGCCGGTGTCGGGGAGCGTCGATCCCGCGATGTTCGATCCTAGTTCGTACGAGGACTTCATTGACGCTGTGGTGGCTGGTCGCGAATATTCGAGACAGGCGATCAGGACTGCCCTGCAATTCCTCGCGAGCGGCCGTTACGACAACATCAAGGAACTAGCGGACGAGGCGTTCGCCTCGGCTCCGGCTCTTGAGCGCCGCTATGGCACCCTCGGCAAGCTGCTTGAGAAGCTGCCATTCCCTGACAAGCTTGCTTGTAGTCTCGATCTCGCGACCGGAACCGGCAAGAGCTACGTGATGTTCTGTCTTGCCCGGATCATGCTCAACGAGGGGCTTGTCAGTCGGGTACTCATCCTCTGTCCATCGCGGACTATCGAGGCTGGTCTGATGGAGAAATTTGACGCCCTCTTGGCGGACTCGGACCTGACCGCGCTCCTTCCGGACACGAAGGGTACCCGGCTCCCTGAGCGAGTAGATGCGACGGGGACGGTGAAAGAGGGGCAAATCTGCATTGAGAACATTCATGCCGTGTATGAGGCCACGGGTTCATCGATCGCCGACAGCTTCGAAGGGCAGGGTCGGCGGACGTTGGTCATTTCGGACGAGGCCCATCACATCTATTCGCCTAGCGACGCAAAACTAAAAAAATGGCGCGAGTTCATCGCAAGTCCGGCCTATGACTTTCGTTACCACGTGGGTTTGTCTGGCACTTGCTATGTGGGGGACGAGTACTTTGCCGACGTCATCTTCCGTTACAGCATCCGGGATGCGATCAACGACCGGTGGGTCAAGGATGTCTTTTATGTGGCCAAAGACGAGTCCAATACGGACGACGCTAGATTTCAGAAGCTCCTAGCTCAACATGAGGCGAATCGCAAGACCTATCGGCCGTTAAAGCCCTTGACGATTGCGGTTACGAAAAGCATCAAGGCCGCGGAAGAGTTGGGGGAAGACCTCGTGGACTTTTTGGCGCGTCAGCTGAACGGCGATCGAGACACTGCCGAGAGTCGAGTACTGGTCGTCAGCTCTTCCTCCCGACACGAAGCGAACCTTGGCCGGCTGACGACGGTTGATGATGCCTCGAATCCGGCCGAGTGGATCATCTCCGTTTCGATGCTCAGTGAGGGATGGGATGTCAAAAATGTCTTCCAGATCTACCCGCATGAGAAGCGAGCGTTCAATAGCAAGCTACTGGTGGCTCAGGTGCTCGGTCGAGGCCTTCGTCGTCCTGAGGGAATCAAGGCTGAACCCCGCGTTTACGTTTTCAATCACCAGCGCTGGGCTCCAGAAGTTGAGGAGTTGGTAGCCGAGGTGCTAGACCAAGAGACCACCGTCGCCCAAAGACCGAGCGACGGGCGGCCAATAAGACATTTCGATCTGCATCGGCTCGCCTACAAGGAAGTGCCCACTGGTATCGAGGCGAGGGCAGTTGAGAAGCCGAGAGAGATCAAAAACCTAAATCTCAGGCCGCAGCGTGACGCTCCCGAGAGTACGGAGTTCGTCTCGGTTTCGGATTCTGAGCAGAGAGTAGTCCTGACTACCCTGGTTCGCGAGACCTACTACCCCACGGCCGAGGTCGTCGCCGATGTCCGGCGCCGAATGCTGCTACATGATCAGACGACCAACGGAGATTTGGCGGACGCGTACCCAAAGAAACGGGTTGAGCGACTCATCGTGTCCGCGTTGAAACGCCTCAAGCTCAGTGGCGAAGAGGTTAGCCAAGAGAATCGCCAGCTCATAATGAGCGCGTTCGGCTCGCTTCGTCAGAAGACGTTGCGAGCTGGGGCCGAGTGGTCTCAAGAGCCCGATGGTGTAGTGAGGACGAGTACTTCCGCAATGGGTCCCGTTCGCGTTCGCATCAGCGGTCTGACTTCACACGTCGGAATCTTCTACGACGAACTCTCACCCAAGCTTGGCACGCTGGACGATGCGGCAGCGCTGAAGAAGGCGCGAGCTATTGAGGTCCCGACGTTTCTCCGTCGCGTTGATAACAGCTTTTTGTTCAAATCACCTGTCAATGTAGTCGCGACCTCACATCTTCCTGAGCTTCTTTTCGTGGAGCGGCTACTTGACTCCGAGAATGCTGCTGCGCTGAAAGCATGGATCAAGGCGCCGGATGTGGGCTTCTTTTCTCTCGAATATGGCTATCAACCGGGCGGCGATGGGCGGTCGAAGCGCGGCCAGTTTAATCCAGACTTTTTTCTCCGGCGTGAAGGCGCCGATGAGGTCATCGCGGTCGAGACCAAGGCAGATGACGACACCTCCGATATCAACGTCGGCAAGCTGGCTTTCGCCGAGGCCTATTTCCTCAAACTGAACGAGCTTCTACGGGAGGACCGGAAGAAGCGGAGATATCAGTTTCACTTCCTGTCGCCACGTGACTACGACGATTTTTTCGCGCCCCTGCGGGAGGGAGCCTTGGAAGACTTCGTGTCGACCCTTCAAGCAGCGCTCAGCGTTTAACGCCGCCCTCTGGCCTAGGTTGGCGGCCCAAATGGGTCCCGCGGATCCGCTTGTGGATCGGGCGTTGATCTCAGCCGATCGTCGCCAGCCCCAGATCGGTGGCTGCACCGATTAGGGCGGAATCGAAGCTGCCGATCACGCCGCCGTTTGCTTGAGCGGCAAGTAAGACGCAGCAATCGGGAAGCTTGCGTCCAGTATCGCTCCGAAGTTGAGCGAGGCGTGTCGCTGCATCCATTCCGGGCGGCAGCTCAATAACTCCCAAATGAACGAGGGCCGAGGTTGCGTCCGCCAGACGACCTGTCCTGGCCGGTGCGACCAGCGTCTCGGCCAGGGTGATTGTGCTGACGCCCAAAGGTTCGGCGCCGGTATCCGCGAGCAAGCGAGTCGCTCGCTCGTGATGGGCATCCCGCTCGTCGAGGTGGGCGATCAGGACGCTGGCGTCGAGGACGATCACTCGGGCCAGTCTTCGCGCAGCCGCTCCAGTTCGCCAGGCTCGTAGACACCGCTGAGGGCCCCGGCGGTTTCTTCCACCGCGCGGGTTCGATCGGTCTCTTCCGCCTCGATCGCATTGCGCCCCGCCGCCGCCAGCTTCAGCAGGAGCTCCCTGCGATCACGGATCTCGGGCCAGCGTCGCTGAGCCTGATCGAGCTGATCTCTCAGGTCGCCGGTGTCGGTGACCGTATAGCGCGGTTTGGTGGTCGGCATGGAATCGAGTGTAGCACCGGAGTTACGAGGTGTTGCACTCGCTATTCGGGCCGCTGAACTGGCCCGCGGTCAAGTCGTAAATCGCCCAGAATCGGCGCATATTCCCGCATATCCGATGCGTTTCAGGCACTAGTGCCTGAAACGAGGGGGATTTCGCGGCCGGTTCGAATGCCTCCCCGGAATCCGATACCGCTCGTTTGCAGGGCCTTCGAGGCGATGGAGCTAGGCGGATTCGAACCGCCGACCTCCTGGGTGCGATCCAAGGGCGCGGTCAGCGCGGTCCGGTTTCTCTGACCGGCGATTTGCAGGTAAAAACCAAACCGTGTTGTGCGCCGAACCGGGCGATATTCCGGCGGATGTACGTCGATATACACGTGGATATGCGCGGATTCGGGCACGAATCGCCATTAGTGCCCAATACGGCCGGATCGCGGTTCGAATTACTGGCTGCGGCAACTCTCCGCGCGCCCACTCCCTTGATGTGCCAACGTCGCGACGGCATCGGCGCCGTCATTGGCCATCTCTAGCTGGGTCGAGGTAGAGCTGCGGACGAGCACGCTGCAGCCGACCCAGGCGACGTCGCGAACATCCGCAGCTCGCGGGCGAGGTTGCCCGGCTCCAGAGCGCCGAGGTGAGCCTCCAGCTCCTCGAGCGCCGGTTCTTTGACGTGCAGCAGTGCGAGGAATATGGCAGCGACGAAGGAGAAGGCGGCCGGGGGCGGGTCAGAGAAGAGTTCCCGGGCAACGTCGATGAGATGCGCGGCCTTCGCTGGCTGGTCACCGAGCAGCATCGGCAGGGCCAGCGGCACCAGGACCACGAGGACCCCGACGACCCGGCGCACAAATTCGAGCTCGACCGCACTAGCCTCGGTGATCGCCTCGCGGATCTGTCCGACGCTCGGTAGCAGTGGCACCGGCTCACCACGGCTTCCGCCCAGACCCATCGTCGCCGCGAGGCCGCCGTCGTGGCCGCTTCGCATCCCGAGCATCCGCTCCAGGTGGGGAAGGTCGGCCTCACGCCGACGCACCTCCTCCTCGATCCCGAGCACGCTGGCCACCATGTAGCCGCATGCCGCTTCGCGATCGGCCAAACGCATCCGCGCCACACGAGGCAGCGCACCCTTACCGCGCATCCTCGCTAGCTGGCGCGCCAGCCTGTCAACTACCTCTGCCTTTCCTTCGGTCTCGGTGGCGGCCGTCTCGAGTTCGATCATCGCGGTCCACTGCTGCATGAACCGCTCGAGTGCCATGCGCACCAGCTCCGGCTCGATCGGGTGACCCTCGACCCACAACGCCACCAGGATCTGATCGTGGCTGCGGGTCCGCTCGCGCCAGTGCAACAACCTCAGGAGGCGGCGCTCGGTCCCGGCCGGGTAGAGCCAGAGGGCCCTCGTGCCGGGTCGGCGCTCGGGCCGTGGCAGGAGGCCGCGGTAGCGCCAGGGCTCGAGCGTGCGAGTGCTGACGGTGTAGCCGGCCTCCGCCGCGACGGCAATCAGGGCGGCGTTGTCAGGGCGATCCAAAGCTCCCTTCATCCTCCCAATCTAACAGCAGATAACTCGCAGATTTGATGCTCCTCCCATCAGGCGCGCCTACATCTAACAAGTTGGCTTTGCAGCCTTAGAAAGCCATACAAAAGCCGAATTGCCGTCACTCCAGGTGCTTCAATGATTCGAAGATGGCCCCCAACACAGAAAGGAGAAATCGTATGGATCCGCAGCTGAAGTGGCTCTTCCAGCTCGGCGTGGCCGCGGTCGGCCTCGTCTCGCTGGTCCGCACGGGCCGCCAAAACGGCTGGCTCTGAGTGGCATCCCGCCCGGCGGCGGACCGCCCCACCGCCGGACGCCGCCGGGATTCGGGTGCTCCTGCCTCACGGCGGCCGGGCCAGCCCAAGCGCGAGGATCACCTCCCGTTCTCGTCCTAGCAAAACGGAACCTCGTCGATTTGGCTTCTGGTCGAAGGGCACTCCGGCATCGCGCCACTCCGCGACAAGCTTCGCAGCGATGAGCATCTTGGCCTCCGCGATCGCGGCGTCGGTATTCGTCTTTGTTGGTCGATCTCTTTCGCCTCGCCGCCATCACGGAAAATAGAGACGCCGATAACCGGTGGTTTCGAGACGACAAGCGCCGGATCCCTCTCCCGAACGAGAGTCGCAGACGCAGTCACATCGAAACTGCTCACGGCCAGCTTGATCCCCGCCACACCGTATCTGGGCTTGGGCTTTGTCTCATGGCGGCTTGCCGGTGTCGCGCTGCTGTAATCGGCGTTCTCTTGCGATCCCCGAACGAGCAGATGTTTAGATTCTGGATGGGATGGCAACGGGAGAGGTTGGCGAGCTGGTCACCTATGCGCGCACCGAGCTGCTGGCGCAGGTTCGCCAGGCGGTCGAGCGAGTCTGGCTCGCCAGTCCGTTTCTGAGCAGGCCGGTGGCCGAAGAGATCGTCGCCGCGGTGACGGAATCCTCGGCCGTCGAGCGACGTCTGCTGACTGCGCTGGTTCCGGGCAGTGTCCAGACGCGTGTCCTCGATCCGGCGGGTCTCGACGCTCTTCTCGACGCCGGCTTCGAGCTCAGCAGCGTGCCCAACCTGCACGCGAAGCTCAGCCTGATCGACTCCAGCTGGGGGCTGGTCGGTTCCGGCAACCTCACCAACGCGGGGCTAGGGGGCAAGAGCTATGCGAACGTCGAGCTCGGCGTGACGCTCGACGCCGCTCAGATTGCGACCGCCGCCGAATACTTCGCAGCGTGGTGGGACGACGCGGACCGATTCACGCTGGCCTCATCGCTGAATATGCGGCGCTGCCGCGGGTGCATCCACCGTTGGGCAAACCTGGCGGGTACGGCTCGCCGATCAGGGTCGGTCTATCGGCGAGTCTCGAGAGCATTCTTGCCGAGGACGAACTGACCGCACATGGCCGCGGCTACTGGGTCAAGTCCAACTATCAGCGTCACGACGACTCCACCTGGTGGAAACGCGGTTGGATCAGCGACTGGCGGGAAGCGTCGTACGCGGTCGGCGACTTGATCGTCCTCTACCTTGGCGCCAAAGGCGGAGGTCCGGCGATCTGCCCGGCGGTTGTCGTGGTCACCGAGCCCTCGGAATTCGCACCGGAGTGGATAGCTGCGCACGGCGATCCCGAGGCGGCGGACCAGTGGCCATACCGGACGCTGGTCGAGACGGTCGGCGAAGTGCCAATCGAGGCTGGCGCCAAGCTTGAGGATTTCGGCCTGACCGGCCAGAGCATGCAAGGTGGTTACTGCAGCATCACGCGGCAGCAGTTCGAGGAAGCGTTGCTGGCGATGGGCGTCACGTGAGCCAAACGTCGCAAAAGCTAGACACAGGGTGCGTCACCTCTTGGAGGAACCTGTACCAATAGCAAGACTGAATGCCGTCACCGCGTGAGGCTAAACAGACGGGTCTTCAAGATGCCGCTAGAGGTCCCGGAGGACAATGTCCGGCACTACGCTCTGACCACGAAGCCCCATGAGAGCGGCTCGGGCTGCGGCGCTGAACTCGGCTTCACGGTCGACAAGCCGCCGTAGTCTCCTGACCGTTTTTTCAAATGCGGTGTGAGCCGTAGGGTCTTTGGTCTCGACCTTCTTCCAATAACCGTCAGCTTCCGCCACAGCTTCGGAGACTGCGGTGGACAACTCCATGCGCGCGTCCTTGACCCGGGCCTCGTTTAAGTTGTAAATCTCGACGGACTTAGCCGCACGGAGGTAGGAAAGACCGTTCGGATCTAGATCGGGCATGGGCGCAGCTCGACCGTCTAGGTCAAACCACAAGAGCCCAGGATCGCTCGGGACGACGGGGTCGAGGAGTAAAGCCCGCTCCTCATCAAGGTCCGCCTCGGGGCTCGAAATTCTGGCCCCTTCGTCAACGAGGGGGAAATGGGTCCGCTTGCCTCCTGGAACACTCCGCGTTTTCGAACCAAAGGTATTGCAGAAATAGCAAGAAAAACGAAAGTTTGACGGATCGAACGCTAGCCACCAGTAGCCACCATGGTCTTCGTCCTCTTCTACCCCATCCTTCGGGCGAAAATGATCGACTGCCCCAGGAGAACGCTTCTCGTTTGCCTCGCAGTACCAGCACTTCCCGAATGAGGCATGCATCAAATGAGCCTTAAGGTTCGCCCACACCGCCCGATGCTTGTTTATCGCTACAGACCGCTCGGACGGATCACTTATCGCCTGGATCTCCGCAAACGCCGCTGTGGCTTCGCTACTCCATCCTTCTGGGAGTTCTTGAAGGACGAGATCGAGGTCGATATATCTCACCTAGCCGTCGACTCCTTTCGTATCGCGGCAACGATTGCGGCAGCGGCCTCTTCCTCTCGAAGCTTTTGTTCCGGCGTAAGGGTGCTGCCGGTAAGTCCCCTCTGATCCCGCCAGCTAGCCATTGCGATGAGGAATTGCTCGTAGTCGGGATCACGAGTTGCCCGGCCGAAGCCGAGCCCATCGACCGCCGTGGTGAGGTGGCGCAAGGACTCGCGCTCCTGCTTGCTCAGCTGACTGCGCGCCGCCAACCGACGCTGTTCGTCCAGAAGTTCGAGCGTGTAGCTGTCTAGCTGCGATCGAAGACCGTAGACATCCGAGGTCAGCAATCCAGCTACACCCATGCCGCGGGGATCCTCGCGGGGCTGGCTTGCGGAGATCTGGCCTTGTTCGTCACGAGAGAGTATTTGCACCTGCTCTTTAGTCAGAGAAGACACGACCAGTGGGTCGTGGGTCGCGAGAACGACGTGACTGGCGCCTCCCATCCCACCGACGTCGCGCAGTAGCCTCAAATACTTCTGGCTCCATGCTGGATTCAGGTGGGTATCTGGCTCGTCCAAGAGAAAGAGTGCCTCGTCCTCACGCGTGAAGCGAAGTAGTCCGAGAACCATGAGGAGCTGTTGCTCTCCCTCGCTCATCTCGCGGAAGGTGATCGCACCACTGACGTGACGAGCGCGAACACGGATCCGTACCTCCCGAAGGAGCTCGGAGATATAGGTGCTCTCCAAGGCTTTGAAAAAGCTCCGCTCATCAGCGTAGGCGTCGGCGAGTTCATTCAGTTTCGAAGGAGACTCCAGGAATAGGTAGAGATGCTCGAGATTCGACCCGCTGCCCAACTCGGCAGGGACGTGTTGGACTCTTCGCATGGGCGCAACGGCCAGCGCGTACAGTGACGAAAGGAGACTGCGGACCGTACCCTGGGCATTCCAGAACCGCTCGTCTCCAGCGTCGCTAGACCAGCTCGGCTGGCGCATCACGAACAGCACCGACTCAAGGTCCTCTATCCACAGCTCCTCACGCAAGAAGCGGAGCATCTCCTCATTCCTGTGAAGGAAAAACGATAAAAGTGCGAACTGGCTGTGAACAGGCCGTGCATAGAACAATCGCCGACTTGCATCTTCACCGGAGCGAAGAGATCTCGAAAAGCGCCTCTGATGATCTCTAAAGTGCGTTTCGAGTCTTGCGGTTGGCCCGGAGTAATAGCCGAAGACAAAGCTCGGCAATAGAACCCGTTCCCCGGGGTCTCCCCCGGTGAGATCCTTAGCTGGCACAGAGCTACCATCGACGAGGACTCGCGTCCGTCGAGTGCGCCTGGCTGGATCGGTGTCGATCTCTATCCGCTGCCCCCGGCAAACATAGGAAAGTTGGTATGCGAATTCAGGACTACGACCTAAGTCGAGGTCACGGAAGATCTCCGTCAGGGCCTCTAGGACATTCGACTTTCCGGCGCCATTTCTACCCACGAGGACGGATATGTCCTCGTCCTCGGCGAAATCGACGCTTAAATCCTTCAGGTTCTTAAAGTCGGGTAGGTGAAGCCGCTCGAGTCTCATCGCGACACCAGCTGCAAAAGAACGGTGGTCGAATCGGGCTGCGCTTCGGAAATCCGGCGACCCCCTATGGCATCGACGATTGCACGGTAGAACCGCTCGACATCGTCGTTCGGCAAGTCACTGCCGTCGAGAAGCGCGGCGGGCGTCATCGCTTCCCCCACGAGCTCCAACGTGGCAACCAGGTTGGAGACATCCTCCGAGCCTTCGAGAGGTTGTTTCGTCTCCTTCATTTTTTTCGGCTTCGGCAATGGACGGGGCGCCTGTGCTGCTTCCTCGCGCGCGCGAGCAATCAGCTCTGAAGCGCTCTCCGGGTCGTCTCGCGAGTCCGCGTCAGTCGTCTCGAGTAATCCACAGAAGACATTTTCAAGAAGAACTCTATGCATAGCTTCCGCTCGATCAAGCGCATCAGAGATATGGAGAGCCAAGTCACCCAGGCGTTTGAGCTGCCCTTCTAGATGCGCAACAAGCTCTCGCTGCTCCTGCTCGGCCCTCACCGGGACCCGGATCGTCGCCAACTCGCGGAGGCTTATCCCCTGTTGAGCGACCCCCCGCACGCGAGACTGCAGATCCTGCTGGCCACCAGGACTTGAGAGATACAAAGCCAGGTATCTGGGGTCGGTTGCAGATCCAGGCCGGATGACGCAGACCTCTCGGCTTACATTTGCGCCCTTGAGGTCCTCGCCCGCGACTGCCACATATCCAACCGTTCCGCGAATGGAAAGCAGCACCTCTCCGCCAGTCAGGCGAGTCTTTACATATTTGCGCTCTATTGCTGGCGTGACTCGCTTAAGTTGGGTTGGATCTGGTGGGCCGTGGCTAAGGTCCCCGGCCCGGACAGTAGGGACTCCCGCCGCCGTATCCTCGCCGGTCTGAACGATTCCGTAGTGAAGTGGTTGCTCGACAAGGTCTGACAGGGCCGAGGTATCGGCATCGCCCGGCTCGAATGCCTCCTCCAGCACCGCGCTTTGCAAGGTGTGTCTCGCCGCCGTTGACTCCTCTAGTGACGCAACGATGGTCCTACGCCTCTGCTCCATCGAGGCAAGTTCGTGGAGCAACAAGTCCTGGATTCCAACTTGCGGAATGCGAATCGGAACCTGGTGCTTCAGGAACGTCAAGGAGATACTTGCCTGATTGACGTGCTTTCTGCAATGGGCGCTGAAATAGCCGATAAGACAGAGCAGTTGCAATTGCTTTGCAACAAACTCAGGGTTGATTGCCTTCGGCAACCGGATACGGGTGATGTGGTTCGAAAACGCGGCAGGCCCGTCGGTCCAAACCGACGTCTTGCCTACCCAACGAACACTATTCGTGTTGTTGAAAACGATATCGTCCATCTGCAATCGGACATCGTTTTCGGGCTGCTGCAGATAGCGGGCATCGCCAGTATCTATTTCTCCAAGGGGCGTGATGTTCATCGGGCGCACGTGCAGTACGCCCGCCCCTCTGCTGTTGTGTTTGCCGCTCGAGAAACCTTGGCGGAGGTCGGCTCCCAGTTCGGCCAAGGAGACTTCGATCCACCCTGCCGGGAGCGGACAGGCGAGGCCGCGAGACCGTTCAAGGCCGATCTGGGGAGTCACCGCCCGATTTCTACCTCGAGCTCAGCGAGTGCCTCAAGGGCGGAACTCAGCGACACCTCCATTTCGCTTGCGAGGCGATGGGAGCTCAAGGTCCCCGATTTCTCGGCTAGCCAAGTGACGTCTAAGTTGAGGCCTTCCGCGCGTAGGTCAGCGAGAGAAAAGGAACGAAATCTTCCTCCTGGACCCTGATCTGCCCTTTGTGCGAGGCCGTAGGGATCGTCGCCGAAAGCGTCCTCAAACTCCTCGAAGGTGTTCCGCGTGAGTCGTTGCCGTTTGCCGAACGTAGGCATCGCAGTACGTGCATCGAAGATCCAGAGTCGCTCGGTCTGGGACGGGATAGAGCCAGTCGGCCGCCTCGTGAAGAACAGAACATTGGTCCGAACGCCAGTGGCGTAAAAAAGACCTGCGGGCAGGCGAAGAATCGTGTGAAGATAACAGGCGTCGACCAGCTGAGTCCGCACTGCCTCTGCGACACCGCCTTCGAACAACACGTTATCGGGAAGAACGACCGCCGCACGCCCGCCAGGACGCAGTTGATTCACGATCAGTTGGAGAAAAGCCAGTTGCTTATTGCGAGTGGGGATTGGTACTCGGGTGCTGAATCGCATTTCCGGCATGCCGCGGGTCCCAAACGGTGGATTAGAGAGAATTAGATCGGCCGGTGGGATATCCAGCCTCGAGTCGTAGAGGCTGTCACCTACAAGGACATCGCCCTCGAGGCCATGCACCGCAAGGTTCATCAGGGCCAGGCGAGCGACGTCCGGGACTAGCTCCACGCCAATGTGATTGATGATGATCCTTGCGCCAACCTCGGGAGAGGCTGCGGCCGATACGAGAAATCCTCCGGTTCCGCATGCGGGGTCCAGCAGTATCTCTTTGTCGGCAGGCTTCGTCAGCGCCACTATTGATTCGACAAGAGGCCTGGGAGTGAAGTATTGCCCGGCGCCGCTCTTTCTCTCAGCTGCCGCCCTCTCCAAGAGACCCTCGTAGGCGTCTCCGAGCCGCTCTTGGCTGTCTCTGAACCAGGCATGGCGGCGGAGTCTCTTGATCACATGATTGAGTGCTGCCTCGTTCCGGATCCGCGTGTGAGCGCCGCTGAAGATGGTCGCCACGCGGCCCTGAGTGCTCCTGCTGAGACGCTCCAGGGCCGCCTTGTAGCGGCCAAGAAGGCCTGGACGCCCGTCGAAGAGATCGGACCACCGGCATCCCGCTGGCAACTCTCCCTCACGGCCCGCCTCGTTAAGCAATTTTAGGAAAAGGAGGTAGCTAAGCTCCAGCATGTAGTCGTAAGAGCTCAGTCCGTCGTCTCTCAGCACGTGGCAGGCGCTCCAAAGGCTTCCGACAACGTCCAGATCGGCCTCGTCGGCTCGTTCGCCCGTTTCGGACGCCTCGATTGGGATTGTCGTCAGAGCCTCGGTCACTTGCCCGTGAGGCTACAAGTAGCGTACGGCGAGAAATCTCTGCGGCGCGCCAAACGCGGATATAGGGAGGAATGGCAGCGACTTCCGAGGTCCGCGGGCCGGGGCAGCGGGGCAGAAGAGGATCGCCGGCCTTGTTCCTCTGACCGTTGGTGGGTCCACCTTGCTAGCGCGGGAGAGCTATCGCATCCGGACGACCGGGGCTCGCAGCGATTCTGGGGAACCCGGTTGCGGACCCGACCTCCACCTCGGCACCGGTCAACCGCCGGATCTCGAATCCGGGATCCGTGCCGATCGCTTCCCGGGCGTTCCGGGTCGGCTGGCGGAGATAAAGTCACGCGCATCGACGCGCCGGCCGAGATCGAGATGCTGGACTGCCATCTGGAGATCCCAGGCGGACTCGCCCGACGCCGCGCTTGGCCTGCGTCGCTGGCTGCCCCGGGAGGCGCCAGCAGGGGTGTCGGGTTGCCCGCAGTTCCGCTCGGCGAGCTGGAACAACCTGATGAATAGCTACAGCTAGCTGTCTTCTAGCGCGTCGACGAGCTCGCCGGGTTCGACGCCGAGGCCCTTGGCGAGTTTCTGGATCGTCGTCAGCCGCGGCTCGCGACCGCCGCGCTCGATCCGGCCGATGCTCGTCAGGTGGATCCCTGAGGTGTGGGCCAGGCCGTCCTGCGAGAGGCCTTCCCTGGCGCGCAACTCACGAACCCGCCGGCCGAAGGCTTTGCTCGCGCGGTCGGGGTCCTCGTAGATCGGTACGGCCACCCGAGGAGGGTTGCGGCTTCCATCCAACTGGACCAGAGCGTACTGGCCGTATACCATTTGGCCTAAAGCGTATTGGTCTTACTAAATTCACCGCCGAAGTGGCGGTCGACGGGGAGGTGCCGACCTTTGGGAGAAAGGTGCGAGAACAACGTCCTCGAACGGCCGTACGGCCGTTCGAAGGTGTTCGCCCTTAGGTTTCGCGCCTACGGCAGGCGGCGATATCTGACGCTCGGCACGCCGGAGGAGGGCTGGACCCGGAGGCGCGGCGAGGAAGAGATGGAGGTGATCCGCGCGGAAGTCGAGCGCGGTACCTGGGTGCCGCCGGCGCTGCGGCATATGGCGGCGGTCGGTGATCGTGGTCGCGGCGAGGACGCCGCGCCCTTTGGGTCGTTCGCCAGGTCGCAGGTCAAGGAGCGTCGAGGCGAAGTCAGGCCCGCGACCTCCGGATACTGGGACTGGGCACTCGGACATCTGCTCCCCTTCTTCGCGGACCGGCCGCTGACGAAGATCGACGTCTGGGCCGTCGACGCCTACCGACTCCACAAGCTCGAGGAGTCCGATGACCGCCGCCGTCGCCTTGCCGAAGGCAGGCCGCTCACCGACGCGGTGGGGCGACCGCTTCGACCGCTCTCGGCCGGCTCGATCAACAAGACCATCGAGGTGCTCCGCTGGCTCCTCTCCTTCGCCGTCGAATACGGGTGGATCGACGACAACCCGGCGGCGGGAAAGCGCCGTCGGATCAAGGTCGAGAGATCACCGCCACCGCATCTTGAGTCGGCGGGGCAGATCGCCGCGGTGCTCGACGCGGCCGCCGGGCTCGACGCCGACCCCGGCTGGCTGATCGACGACCGCCTTCCCGTCGTCGCCACGTTGATCTTTTCGGGCCTGCGTGTACATGAGCTCGCCGCCCTCCGCTGGGGAGACCTCGACTTCGTGACCTCGATGATCCACGTCCGGCACTCGAAGACGCCGGCGGGGATCCGGGAGGTCAGCATGCTCCCGGCCCTGCGGGGCCGCCTTCTCCTCCACCGCGATCGCCGTGGCCGTCCTGGCACGCGCGAGCTGGTCTTCACGACGAGCAGGGGCGGACCACGGACTAAGGACAACATCCGCCTGCGGGTCCTCCGGCCGGTCCTGGCCCGCGCCGAGGAGTTGCTCGAGACCCGCCGCCAGGCTTCGTTGCCGCCGGGGATCACCCCGCACTCGCTCCGCCATACCTTCACCTCGCTCCTCTTCGCGTTCGGTGAGGACCCGGTTTCGGTGATGCGGCAACTCGGCCACACCGACCCTGCCTTCACCCTCCGCGCCTACGCCCACTCGATGAGCCGGGACGCCGGGGAGCGCGAGCGGCTACGTGCCCTGACCGAGGGCGATCAAGGTGCTGGCGAGGCAGCCATCGGAGCCGAGGAGAGTCACCGCAATGCCGCCTGTGGCGCGGAATTAGTGGTCGGCAGTTCGAACCGACGAGCCCCTGGACAGCGTCCAGGAGCTCGGTCACCTCAGCTCTGAAAAGTCCTGCAAATGAGGGGTATGCGCTTTGGGAGGGTGCCGGGATTTCCTGCCAGCAAGGCCCGCGATTTGGTGACTTTGGGCACTTTTAGGCCTTCAGGCACTGTGTGCCCGATGGTTGCCTTCGAAACCAACCAGGAAGAAGAAAAAAAGCTCCCATTTCCAGGGAGAAAAGAGTGGAGCTAGGCGGATTCGAACCGCCGACCTCCTGGGTGCGATCCAGGCGCTCTGCCAGCTGAGCTATAGCCCCGTATGCGAGGATTTCCAGGGGAAAAGACCTGGGAATCGCCGATAATCGGATCACCAGTCTAGCCGTGGATAGGGGTGGATGGGCTGCGACGCGCGGGGGGTGCTGTCGCTTAGGGGATCCGAGCGGCAGAACGATCGTCCGTCGCGTTGGCTTACGCATGGGACCGGCCTTTGCAAGGGACCGCGGCTTCGTGATCTCGCGGGGCCCATCTATGGATTGTGGAGCGGGGGCGAGGCAGGTGCCGACGGGAGACTGAACGAGGGCGAGAATCTCGCGTCGCGATGCCCCCGACGGGTATCGAAGTCGAAAGCGATAGGACCTCAAGCGGCAGACGCCCGCCGGTGACGATCACGATCGACGACGAGAGCAAGCCGCTCCTGATCGACGTCGACGAAGCCGCCCGGCAGAGCCGCGGCTTCGCCCTCTACTTCGAGGGTGGCGAAAGGCAGGGTTACAGGTTCGGCGGGGCCTGGGCCGCGACCGGTTGATCCGGGGGCTGTCGTGGCAGGCGCTCCTCGACCGGCGCGAGGGTGAGCGGCAGGTGCGGGAGGCTCTGGTACCAGTAGGCAACCGAGGAGACGTCGTCGCTGCGCTTGTTGGCGTGTCCGTGCTCGATCGTGACCCGGATCGAGCGCTCGAACATCACCGGGTCCTCGACGTGGAACCGGTACAGGGAGATCGGTTCGCTCCAGTTCTCGCCGCCCGCGAGGGTGATGCCGTGGTAAGGCGCCGAGTAGGTCTGGGTCGGGCACCAGGCCGTGTTGAAGTAGTCCTCGGTGCCCGTCCCGTGCAGCGAGGGCGGGAAGCTCTCGCCGTCGATGAAGATCATGTCGTCGCCCTCGCCGTACCAGTCGAACTGGTCACCGCTGCGCAAGCTGAGGAGGTTGAGGACGCAGCCGACGTAATGGCCGCGGCCCGCGGCCTCGAGGATCACGTAGTTGGCCGCCCCGTCCAGGTTCACGCCGCCGTAGAGGAACTCCTCGTTGTCCTCGTCGCCTGGTCCCACCCCGGCGGTCGGATTCTCCCGGTTCCAGCCGGAGTGGAAGCGGCCGAGCCCGTCCTCGAGGCGGTCGTAGCGCTCGTAGTCGACGTAGTAGTAGAAGCTCAGGTCCTCGTCGACCATCTCGCTCTCGACCTCGATCCGGGCCGCCGAGGCGAAGGGCATCGGAAAGAAGCAGTTGAAGCCGCGGCCGTCCTGCGGGCTCATCTGCAAGGGCAAGGAGGAGAAGTTCGTGGCGCGCCCGTGGCCGACGCCGAAGAAGTCACCGATCGGCGTCAGCACGCTCGGTCCCTCGGCATCGTCCCAGGTCATCCGCAGCACCACCCGGCGCAGCATCTCCTCGCGCTCGCGGTTGGTCGGCCCGCGCCGGGCCAGGGGCGCGAGGGTGACCCAGATGTGGGTGACGCAGCCCGCGCCGCGCAGGTCGCAGAGGGTGACGCGGGACCCCGGCTCGAGGACGAGATGATCGCGGTTGCCGCCGGAGCGGTCCCAACTCGACTCGCGGCCACGACGCGCCGTGCGCAGCCGCGGCAGGTCGCGGAGGCTGCTGCCGTGGCCTCCGTAGCCGCGGGTGTCCCCGTTTACCGCCGAGCTCGCCATCGATCAGTATCGTAATCGATTACATTCGCCTGTGGAGCCGATTACGCGACCAATCGAGAAGGCCACGATGAGTGACGTGGCGCGGCGGGCGGGCGTCTCCACCGCGACCGTGTCCAGGGCCCTCTCCGGCCCTGCCTCCTCGGTTCGCGGCGAGACCCGCGATCGGGTCCTCCGGGCGGTCGAGGAAATCGGCTACGTCCCCGATCGCCTGGCCCGCAACCTGCGCCGGCGATCGGCGCAGATCTTCGCCCTGGTGGTCAGCGACATCGGCAACCCCTTCTTCACCGCGGTGGCCCGCGGCTTCGAGGACGGCGCCCGCGCCGCCGACCACTCGGTGATCATCGCCGACACCGACGAGATCCCCGCGGTCGAGTCCCGGCGACTGCTCGAGCTCGTCGCCGAGGGAGTCGCCGGGATCGTCCTCGCCTCGACCGGGACGACCAGCGAGGGCCTCGAGCAGGCGGTTCGCGCGCGGATCCCCGTCGTCGCCCTGGATCGCCGCATCGACGCCGGCTTCGACACGGTCGCCTGCGATGGCGCGCGCGGCGCGGCCGAAGCCGTCGGCGCCCTGATCGCCGCCGGGCGCCGGCGGATCGCCTTGATCGGCGGGCCGGAGGCGATCAGCTCGATGGCGGACCGGCGGGACGGCTACGAACGCGCGCTCCGCGAGCACGGCATCGCCGTCGATCCCGAGCTCGTCGTCCACGGCGACATGCGGGAGGCGTCGGGCCACGACGCGACCGCCGCGCTGCTCGCCTCGGCGCGACCGCCGGGCGCCGTCTTCGTCGCCAACAACCTGATGGCGATGGGAGCCCTGCGGGCGATCTTCGCCAGCGGCCGGCGAATCCCCGACGACCTCGCGATCGCCTGCTTCGACGATTTCGCCGCCAGCGAGCTGATCCCGCCGGGGATCGCGGCGGTCGCCCAGCCGACCTATCGGCTCGGTGCCGGCGCGGCGGAGCTGCTCGTGCGGCGGATCGCCGAGCCGGGCGCGCCGGTGCGCGAGATCGTGCTCCCCGGGCGCCTGATCGAGCGACCCTCGATCGGCCTCGCTCGAGCGGCGTAGCCCTCCGTCGGGCCGGGCTGCGCTCGGTGTGATAAACCGGTTTCTTATGACCGACGAGTTGAAGCAGGGATTGCCCGCGGCCGCCGTTCTCGGACCGCTCGCCTTCAGCTTCAGCGTCCTCGCGCGGGCAGCCGGGTGGGACGCGGTCGAACCGATCGTCTTCTCCGTCCTCGCGTTCAGCGGCTCGGGTCAGCTCGGCGCGTTGGCGATCCTCTCCGTCGGCGGCAGCGCCACCGCGGCCGTCGCCGCCGCCTCCTTTCTGAACCTGCGCTTCCTGCCGATGGGCGTCAGCGTCGCCCCGGCGCTGTCGGGCGGCCGGCTCAGCCGCTTTGTCGAGGCGCAGGCACTCACCGACGCCTCGTGGGTCGCGGCGGCCCGCCTCGACGGCACGTTCGACCGCCGGACCCTGCTGGCGAGCGGCGCGGTCCAGTACGTCGCCTGGGTCCTCGGCGCCGTCGCCGGAGCCTTGGTCGGGCCGCGCCTCGTCAACCCGGACACACTCGGGCTCGACGCCGTCTTCCCGGCCTTCTTCCTCGCCCTGCTCGCCGACCAGGTTCGCGATCGCCGGGCCGGCTCCGGCCCGCGGCCCGCGTCGCTCGCGGCGCTTGCCGCCCTGCTCACCCTGGCGCTGGTGCCGGTGGCGCCACCGGGAATCCCGATCGTCGCGGGCGCCGCGACGGCGCTGCTCGCCCTCGCCAGCCGGCCGCGGTGGCGAGCCGCGCCCGGCGAGCCCGGATGACGACGACCTGGATCGTGATCGCCCTGGTCGCGGCCCTCACCGCCCTCTTCCGCGGCGCGGGGACGGTCCTGCTCGGCGACCGCGAGCTGCCTTCCCGCCTCGTCGCCGTCTTCGCCTGCCTCCCGGTTCCGCTACTCGCCTCGCTGGTCGTCGTCGAGACCGTCACCAGCGGCCGGCACCTGGTCCTCGACGCACGGCTCGCCGGGCTCGCCGCCGCCCTCGTCGCGGTGGCCCTGCGGGCGCGCTTGGTCGTCGTCATCGCGCTCGCCGCGGCGACGACCGCCGGGGTGCGCGCCCTCGGCTGAGGCGGGGGCGCCCGCCGGACGCCCCGCTCGGCCCTACCGCTGGTCGCCGCTCACGAGGGGCTCTCCGCTCAAGGCAGCAACCGGCGGGTCCGCACCCGCAGCCAGCGCATGCACGGCCGGAAGGCCTCCGCCCGGGCGACCCCGCACTGCATCCCCCGGAAGAGCTCCGTCGCGCGGTGCTGTTCGATCTCCAGCGGCTCGAGCTGACTGGCGTGAGCGGCGACCATGTCCCGCTTCACCTCGAGGACCGGGCCGATGTCGACCCATTCGGTCGGTTCGAACTCGAGGCCCGTCTCCGATTCCGTGTAGATGATCGGGATGTGCTCGCGGAGCGGCGGGTAGGACGACTTGCGGACCGGGTTGGCGGCCCGGTGGGTCGCGTCGAGCACGAGCCGCGAGAGCCCGCGGTGATCGGGGTGATAGTCGGCCTCGGGGTGGGTGATGACCAGGTCCGGCGCGCACTGGCGGATGAATTCCTCGAGCGCCTCGCGCTGCTCGGAGTCCTCGGCGCGAATCGTGCCGTCCCGCCATCCGAGCGTCGCGTGCTCGGCCCCCGCGCGTTCGGCCGCGCGCCTCGCCTCGCGGGTGCGCTGGTCGCCCAGCTCGGCGGGATCGCCGCCTGGGGTGCCGAGATTGCCGATCGACGCGTGGCACATCACCACCTCGTCGCCGCGGGCGGCGAACAGCGCCAGGGTGCCGCCGCAGAACACCTCCAGGTCGTCGGGATGGGCACCGAGGCCGAGGACTTTCATCGCACTCCCCCGGTGACCGGCGCCGACTCCGTCGCGACCGCGGCGCCCTCGCCGCCGAACGGCATCAGCGAGCCGTGCTCGCGGACCAGATCGTCGAGCAGGGCCTGGTTGGCGGCGAAGCGCTCACCGGTGACCGGGTCGAGCAGCAGCGACTGCAGCGCCGCCCGGCGATCGCCCTGGACCGCCGCCTCGACCACCAGATCCTGGATCAGGATCTGCTGGTTCAGCAGCGCCACGATCCCGCGCGGGAGCTGCGGCATGCGCAGCGGGCGGATGCCGCCGGCGCCGACCACGGCCGGGACCTCGACCACGGCCCAGTCCGGCAGCCCCGGGATACAACCGCCGTTGACGACGTTCACCGCCAGCTCCAGCTGATCGGTCCCGTCGAGGATCGCGGTGATGACGTCGACGGCCCGGTCGAGCTCGAACTCGTTCTCGCGCGCGAACAGGTCGGCGAGCTCCAGCTCCCCGGCGAGCGCCGACTCGATCCGCCCGCTGCGCTTTTCCCCGCGCCGATCCCAGAACTCGAACGGCGGCGTCACCTCGGTCACCTCGGCGGCCCAGCCGAAGTACTCGCTGATGTGGAGGTCGCCTCCCGTCGGGTAGAGCCCGAACTGGTCGGCCACCCGCCGCGAGAGGGGTGAGAACTCGGCCGGCATCTCCGCCAGGCGACGGCGGAACGACGGGTACAGGTCCACTCCCTCCTCGCGATCCCAGAGCTGCGTGATGAAGGTCAGGTGGTTGATCCCGCAGGCCTCGACCGTGAGGCGCTCGGCGACCGTCGCCGCCTGCTCGATCTCCCCCGGACTGCCGGCCAGCGCGTCGATCCAACCGAGCACCCGCCCCACCTCGTAGTAGGCGTTGCCGATCTGGTGACACATGCCGACCACCCGCGCGCCGGTGTGGCGCACCGCCCCGAGGCAGACCCGGCTCATCGGGTTGGTGTAGTTGAGCACCAGCGCATCGGGCGCGAGCTCGACCACGTCGCGGCAGATGTCGACGACGATCGGGACGGTGCGCAGCGAGTGGGCGAGCCCACCCGGGCCGCCGTTCTCGGAGTAGGCGTTGGGGACGCCGCTGGCGCGGACCGCTTCCCAATCGCGCCGCCAGGCGGGATAGCGGTCAACCTCCACCGAGACGATCACGAAGTCGGCCCCGGGCAACGCCTCGCGGCGATCGGTGTAGGTCTCGATCTCGAGCTCCGCCTCGAGCTCCACGGAGGCGCGGCGGGCCAGCTCGGCCATCGACTCGAGCGCCCCCTCGTCGATGTCGACGAGCGCCAGCCGCGACCCGCGCAGCCGGTTCCGCGCGGCGAGCACGGCGGCGATCGAGTCGACGCCGAAGGAGGCGCTGCCCGCGCCGACGATGGTGATCCTCGCCGCAGCCATCTAGGCCTCCTCGACGTCGGCGAACTGCGGCCGGCCGAGGCTCGGGGCGATCGACCAGGTCATCCGCGCCTGGTCGGGACCAGGGTTGAACACCAGGTGCGGTACGCCCTCGTCGATCTTGACGGCATCGCCGGCATCGAGCTGGACGAACTCCCGCTCGGCACCCTCGCCGAACTGGAGGACGATCTGGCCTTCGGCGCAGTAGCCGATCTCGTGGGCGCCCGCGTGCCCCGGGTCCCAGCCCGAGGACTGCCCTGGCGCCAAGGTCGAGGCCGAGAAGAGGATCTTGTCGGTGGTGAAGTAGCGCAACACCATCTCACCCCCGTCGATGAACACCTTGGTGTCCTGGCGCCGACGAATTTCGTAGCCGTTCGAGTTGTCCACTGCGTGGTCTCCTTTCATCGCGGTCACTAGGTCCGCGTTCGTGGGTCGAGTGCTCCCTGCGCGATGTCGATCAGGGTGTTCATCGTCACCGCGACGATCGCGGCGAAGGTGATCGCGCCGCTGGCGACGGCGTAGTCGAGGTTGGTGATCGCCTGGTAGGTGACGTAGCCGAGGCCGGGCAGGGCGAAGACGTTCTCGACGAAGAGGACCCCGCCCAGGGCTACGCCGACGTCGAGGCCGATCAGCGTCACCACGATCGGCGCCATGTTCTTCGACATGTGGGCTCCGATCAGCCGGCGCCGTCGGACCCCCTTGGCGAGGGCGGTGCGAACGTAGTCCTGCCCCAGGTTCTCCATCGTCAGGGCGCGGATGTAGCGCACGTAGAGGGCGGCGGTGATGCAGGCGATCGACATCGCCGGCAGGATCAGGTGGCGCAGCCATTCGGCCGGATTGGTGGTGATGCTGACGTAACCGTCGACCGGGAATATCGTCACCGGTTCGGGCAGGGTGAAGAAGAGGAACTTGCCCACCGCCGGTTGGTAGGCGAACAGGTAGTTCAACATCGGCGCGAGCAGGAAGACGGGTACCGAGATCCCGAGGACTACCAACACCCGGATGCTGTAGTCGGTGACGCCGCCCGCGCGCAGGCCCGCCAGCAGGCCGAACGGGATCGAGATCGCCAGCCAGAGGATCACCGCGACGAGGACCAGCGAGGCGGTCGTCTCAAGGGCGGGAAGCAGGATCGAGATCACCGAGCGGTGCTGGAAGTAGGAGTAGCCGAAGTCCCCATGCAGGAGGTTCCACATGTAGTTGAGGTACTGGACGATGTACGGCCGGCTGGTGCCCAGCTGTTCGGACACCTGATGGATCACGGCCGGCGAGGCGTTCTTGCCTGCCACCCGCGCCGCCGGGCTCGCCCCGGTCACGTCGGCGATCAGGAAGAACAGGACCCAGGCGATGGTCGAGACTAGGATCACCTGGATGAACCCGGCGCCGATCCGCTTGGCGATGTAGCGCTTCACAGGTAGCTGTCCCGTTGGTCGAGTGCGTCGCGCAGCCCGTCGCCGAGGAGGTTCAGGGTGAGGACAACGACGACCAGGCACACACCGGGCACGATCGCCAGCCAGAGGTCGATCTGGTAGTAGCCGGAGCCGACCGCGTCGGAGAGCATCTGGCCCCAGGTGGCGGTCGGTGGCGGCACGCCCAGGCCCAGGTAGGAGAGCCCCGCCTCGAACAGCACGTTGGCCGCCACCACCGAGGTCCCGGCGATCAGCATCGGCGAGTAGAGGCGGGGCAGGACGTGGCGGAAAAGGATCCGCGGCACCGAGGCGCCGACCGAGGTCGCCGCCTCGATGTACTGGAGGTTGCGGACGCCGATCGTGACGCTGCGGACGATCCGCGCCGGGTAGTACCAGCCGAAGATCGAGATCACGAGGATGACGTTGAGCAGCCCCGGCCCGAGGGCCAGCGCCAGGCCGACCCCGAGCAGCAGGGTCGGGAAGGCCAGCGTGGCCTCGATCGCGCGCGAGATCACCGCGTCGGTGAAGCCGCCGAAGTATCCCGCGGTGACGCCCAGCCCGATCCCGGCGAGGATCGCGAGGATCGCGCCGCCGACCGCGATCGTGAACGACGTGCGAAGCCCGTAGAGCGCCCGCACCAGCTGATCGCGCCCGAGCAGGTCGGCGCCCAGCACGAACAATTCACCGTTCGGGTCGTGGGCGGTGCCGGAGGCGTCATAGGTACGTTCGAAGGCCCCGATCGGAACCCCTTCCGCGCTCAGCGCGTTGTCGTACTGACGGTTCGGAGGATGGCCGGTGATCGACGCCGCGATCGGTCCGCCGACCACCGCCAGGACCAACAGGAGCAGGGTCATCGCGCCGGCGCCGGCGACGAGGCGGTTGCGGCGCACCAGTGCCCGGAGCCCTGAGCTCCGGGCACTGCGCTCGGGCACCTCGGTGGTGCCCACCGCGAGGTCGACGGACTCCTCGGCCGCCAGGCCGGGAGTGGCTCCGGAGGCCGCCTGTGCGTCCGGAGCCGGGCTCATTCTTCGGTGAGCCCGATGCTGGTCAGCAGCGGCATGCTGGCCGCGCCTTGCCATTCGAATCCGGTCACGTTAGGGGCAGTCGCCTGGGTCGAGACTTGCATGAAGAGCGGCGCCCAGGGAGCGTAGTTTTCCTGGACTTCCGCGGCAAGTTCCTGGTAGGCGATTTCACGTTCCTTACCGCTCGTTTCAGCCGCCGCCTTGAACTTCGGGATCATGCTCGGGACGTTGAAATGCGAGTGGTCGGAATCGCTGTTGATCTCCCGCGGATCGACCAGCTGCATGAAGTCCCCGCCGTCGGGATAGTCCTGCGTCCAGGCGCCGAAGCCGGCCGGAGCGTGGTGCGAGCGGACCGACGTGTAGGCGGAGGTCACCGTGGTCGAGGCGACGTGGACGTTGACCTTGATCCCGATCGGTTCGAGGTCCTGCTGGATGACCTGGGCGACAAGCGGGAGGTTGGTGAGGCTCGGGGTGTAGAGGGTCGTGCTCACCGGCAGTGAGATGCCCGATTCCTTCATCAGCTGCTTCGCCTTGGTGAGTTCCGGTTCACTCGGGTAGAGTTCCTTGGACTTGCCCGCGAGCGGTGGCGGGATCATCTCCTCCCAGGACTCGACCGCGTTGCTGCCGCCGCTGACCTTGACCAGCTGGTTGCGGTCGAGGGCGTAGTTGACCGCCTTGCGCACGTCGACGTTGTTGAACGGAGCGACGTCGTTGTTCATCCATAGGTAGTTCAGGGTCGAGGTGACGTTGGAGAAGACGTGCCCTTTCAGCGTCGGGTCGTTCCTCGCCAGCAGGGCGTCGGAGGCCGGCAGGCTCTCGATCGTGGTCGCCAGCTGACCGAGTTTGATTTTCGTCAGCGCCTGCGTCTGGTCGAGGGCCAGGTCGAAGATGAATTTCCCGGCCACGCCCTTCGGCCCGAGGGCCGTGTCGAAGTGCGGGTTGCGCACCAGGACCAGCTGCTGGGTGGGCTGGTAGGACTTGATCATGTAGGGCCCGGTGGCGGGCAGGTCGCCGCTTTCGTCCACCTTGAGCGTGGTACCGCGCGGAACCGGGCAGGTGTACGCCTGCGAGATGCTCTGCAGGAAGGCACCGTTCCGTTCGGTCAGGTGGATGGTCAGCGTGTTGCCCTTGGCTTCGACGCCGGACACTTCGTTCGCCTTGCCTTCGATCACTTCCTGGGAGCCGACGATCGGCGGCAGGAAGACACCTGGGTCGACTTTGTAGATGCGGTAGAAGGTGTACTTGATGTCTTCCGCGGTGAGCGGCTTCCCGTTGGAGAATTCGAGGCCCGGACGGATCTTGAAGGTGTAGGTGAGGCCGTCACTGGAGACCGTCGGCATTTCTTCCGCCAGCCCCGGCGACAATTCTTCCCCCGCCTTCCCGCTCTCGTTCGGGTACCAGACCAGCGGCACGCAGGTGAGCCGGCCGATCTCCACCGACGTCAGGGAGTCCCAGAGGTTGGTGTCGATCGATTCGAAGAGGTCTTCGTGGTAGACACCGATCGTCACGGTCGGGTTCGGGATCGATTCAGACGACCCTTCGGAGCCGCTCGCCGCCGTGGGCGAGCTGCTTCCACAGGCGCTGACCGAGAGGACGACGGCGACACCCACCGCCAGTGCCGCGGCCACCCGCCAGAGGCGGCCGGGGCTGTTGAGTCCGATGAGTGTACGCAGCTTTTCGCGCATGCCTTCTCCCAAGGGGGTATGGTTGGACCGGACAGAAACCGGTTTCCTGACGAACGTACCAACCGCCCTTACGGCTGTCAACGCCATGACCGAATCTTCTCCCCCGAACGTCGAAGCAGTGGGCGAGGGGCTCTACCGCCTCCGCCAGCTGGACGACGACCGCTGGATCAGCCAGTTCGTGCTGCTCGCGCCCGCGGCGACCCTGGTCGTCGACACCGGCCTTCCCGAAAGCCCGGCGGCCTCGCTGCTGCCGTTCCTCGAGGCGCATCGACGGCTCTCCGCCGAGCGCCGGCTCCTCGTGCTCCTGACCCACCCCGACAGCGACCACTGCGGCGGCACCAGCGCCCTGCTGGCGGCCGTGCCCTGGGCCGAGGTCCACGCCCACGTCCGCGACCGACCCCAGCTCGGCAGCGCCGCGCGGACGATCGAGAACCGCTACCTCGCCCACGCCGAGGACGGGGTCGGGCCCGACCCACGGGCGATCGCCCGCTTGCGCTCGCGGCTCGGCGGCGACTACCGGATCGATCGCCTGCTCGAGGCCGACACCGCCCTGCCGCTCGGCGACGATCGGCAGGTGACGATCGTCGAGCTGCCGGGCCATAGCCCTGGGCACACCGGCGTCTGGCTCGCCGACCGGCGGATCCTGATCGCGGCCGACGCGGTGATGGGCTTCGGCATCCCGAACCTGACCGGCGGGCTGAAGTTCGCCCCCCAGTTCTGCTCGCCGACCGCCTACCGGGCGACGGTCGCCCGGGTCGAGGGGCTGGCGCCCCGCACCCTTCTCTGCGCCCACGAGCCGACGATGACCGACGCCGCCGTGCCCGCGTTCCTGGCCGACTCGCGCCGGGCCGCGGCCGAGCTCGAGCGCCTCACGCTGGCGTCGATCGGGGCCGGGGGCGCCTCGCTCGGCTCGATCTGCGAAGGGGTCCTGGGCGGCTACTCGCGGCCGCTTCGCTGCCGGCCCGCGGACCTGGCGATGACCGTGGCGGGCATCCTCGAGGAGGCGATCGCGAGCGGCGAGGTGGGCGCCTCCGAAGATCGCCCGCGCACGTTCCGGCGGCTCTGACCTGCCCTACCGGCCCAGTTCGGCCAACCGCGACACCGTTCGCCCGCAGACCTGCTCGACCCAGGCGGGCGAGTCGACGACGCCGCGGTTCGACAGCCAGACCCGGTCGACTCCGAGCCGCGCCATCGCCTCCATCTCGGCGAGGAAGCGCTCGACGTCCGCAAGCGGGTCGGCGCCGTAGGAGATCGTCTTCTCGATCTCCCCGTAGTCGCGGCCCTCGGCCTCGCAATGGCCTCTCAGCACCTCCAGCTTGTGGGCGGCGACGTCGCTGTCCTCGCCGTCCAGGTTGCAGGCGTCGGCATAGCGGGCGACCAGCCGCAGCGTCTTCCTCTCTCCCCCGCCCCCGATCATCAGCGACGGGCGGGGGCGCTGCAGCGGCGGCGGCGAGCAGAGCGTCTCGGCCAGCCGGTAGTGCCTGCCCTCGTAGGGCCCGTCGTCCTCGCTCCACATCTGCAGGCAGATCTGGATCGCCTCCTCGAGCCGCTCGAAGCGCTCGGGCGTAGGTGGGTAGGGGACGCCGAGCGCCTCGTGCTCCGCCTCGAACCAGGCGGCGCCGAGGCCGAGCTGGGCGCGGCCGCCGGAGAGGACGTCGAGCGTGGTCACGGTCTTCGCCAGCAGGCCGGGGTGACGGTAGGTGACCCCGCCCACCAGGAGGCCGAGGCGCATCCGCTCGGTCTGCGCGGCGATGTAGCCGAGCGCCGTGTAGCCCTCCAGCATCGGCTCGCCGGGCGGCCCGACCGACGGGATCTGGAGCCAGTGGTCCATCAAGGTGAACTGGTCGGCGCCGCCCTCCTCGGCCGCGCGGGCAGTGGAGGCGAGGCTCGAGACGATGTTCGCGGCGCCTCCCGGAGAGCTGAAGGAGGCAAATTGGATGGCGAGCTTCACCCGATCAGGAGGACTGGACGGCGGCGTCGGGGTCGGTCCGCGAGGCGAGCTCCGAAGGATCGTCGAGCGGCCACCGCTCGACCGGGAAGTAGCAGTGGGCCTCGTGATCGGGCTCGAACTGGCGGGCGGGGGGATCCTCGGCGGCGCAGATCTCGGTCGCGCGCGGACAGCGGGGGTGGAAGCGGCAGGCGCCCGGCCGGTCGAGCGGGCTCGGGATCTCGCCCTCGAGGACGATCGGCTTGCGGGCCCGTGCCAGCTTCGGGTCGGCGATCGGGACCGCCGCCATCAACGAGGCCGAATACGGGTGGCGAGGATGGCGGTAGACGTCCTCGCAACGCCCGCGCTCGCTGATCTGACCGAGGTACATCACGCAGAGGCGGTCGGAGACGTGGCGCACCACGTCGAGGTCGTGGGCGATGAAGATGTAGGTGAGCCCGAACTCGCCCTGGAGATCGCTCAGCAGGTTGAGGATCTGGGCCTGCACCGAGACGTCGAGCGCGGTGACCGGCTCGTCGCAGACGATCAGCTTCGGCTCCAGCGCGAGCGCGCGGGCGATGCCGATCCGCTGGCGCTGGCCGCCGGAGAACTCGTGCGGGAACCGGTCGTAGTGCTCGGGCCGCAGCCCGACCCGGTCGAGCAGCTCCTTGACCCGGTGGCGGATCCCCCCCTCCGGCCGGCGCTTATAGATCTCCAGCGGTTCGGCGATGATGTCGCCGACGCGCATGTGCGGGTTGAGCGACTCGTAGGGGTCCTGGAAGACCATCATCAGGTCACTGCGGACGTCCCGCATCTCCCGGCGGGAGAGGTGGGTGATGTCGCGGCCGGCGAATTCGATCCGACCCGACTCGACGTCGAGCAGGCGCATGACGCAGCGCGCCAGGGTCGACTTGCCGCAGCCGGATTCGCCGACGATCCCGAGCGTCTCCCCCGGTCGCACGTCGAAGCTGACCCCGTCGACCGCGCGCACCGTCCCGACCTGACGGCCGAAGACCGCGCCGCGCCGGACCGGGAAGTCCTTGACCAGGTCCTCGACCACCAGCAGCGGCTCGGTCATCGCGACGCCGCCGGTGCCGAGGCGAGGCCCTGGCCGCGGGCGCGCTTCTGCTCCGCCGCGAGGTGACAGGCGTCGAGGTGCCCGTCGTCGCCTCCGCCGGCGGACCGCAGCGCGGGCGCATCGGTGCGGCACTTCTCCATCGCCACCGGGCAGCGGGGATGGAAGCGGCAGCCGCCGGGCAGCTCAGTTAGCGACGGCGGCGTGCCCGGGATCGACCGCAACCGGCCGGAGGTCGCCCGGCTCGGCATCGAGTCGAGCAGGCCCCAGGTGTAGGGATGGCGCGGCGACTCGAAGATCTCGTCGACGGGCGCGCGCTCGACGATCCTGCCGCCGTACATGACGGCGACGTCGTCGCAGATCTCGGCGACGACGCCGAGGTCGTGGGTGATCAGCATGATCGCCGAGTCGAACTCGGCGCGCAGCCGGCGCAGCAGCACCAGGATCTGGGCCTGGGTGGTGACGTCGAGCGCCGTCGTCGGCTCGTCGGCGATCAGCACCGAAGGGTTGTTGGCCAGCGCCATCGCGATCATCACCCGCTGGCGCATGCCGCCCGAGAACTGGTGCGGGTAGTCGTCGAGGCGGGCGGCCGGTTGCGCGATCCCGACCGCGCCGAGCATGTCGCGCGCCCGCTGGTGGACCTGGGCGCGGGGGATCTCGTTGTGCAGCCGGATCATCTCTTCGACCTGCCAACCGACGGTGTAGACCGGGTTCAGGCTCGTCGTCGGGTCCTGGAAGATCATCGCGATCTCATCGCCGCGGAGGCGCCGCAGGTCGGCGTCGTCGGCCGTCACCAGGTCGAATCCGTTCAACAGCGCCTGGCCTTCGACGCTGACCCCGCGCGGCAGCAGCCGCATCAGCGAGAGGCTGGTGACCGACTTGCCGGAGCCCGACTCCCCGACCAGGCCGAGGACCCGGCCGCGCTCCAGCGTGAAGGAGACGCCGTCGACCGCGCAGGCGGCGCCTTCCCGCGTCTGAAAGGTGGTTCGGAGCTCTCGTACGTCGAGGACGGTCATGGTCTGCGATCCCTGTGGCGCGTCGCCGAAGAGCGGCGACGACGTGCAATATACCCTGAAGGAAATCGGTTTCGCAACTCTTGCCACCGTCGCTGCCCAAACTCCGCCGACCGCCGGCTCCGCGCCTGCCGACGCCCGTTCCCGGCGTCCCCCGCTGTCGACTCGGGGAGAGCCCGGCCTGGGATGCGGCCGGCGGTCGGCTCACCTGGGTCGACGTCCACGGCGAGGCCGTCCACCGGCTCGACCCGCGGAGCGGACGCTGCGTCACCACCGCGGTCGGCGAGCGGGTCGGCGCCGCGGTGCCCGCCGCCCGTGGCGGGATGGTGCTCGCCGCCCGCAGCGGGTTCCTGCGACTCGAGCAGTCGGGCCGGGTGGTGCGGCTCGCCGCGATCGAGGCCGACCAGCCGCGCACCCGGATGAACGACGGCAAGTGCGACCCGCGGGGGCGCTTCTGGGCGGGGTCGATGTCGGAAGTCGACGAGCCGACCGCGGCGCTCTACCGGCTCTCGCCCGACGACTCCGTGCGCCGGCTGCTCGGCGGCGTGGTGGTCTCCAACGGGATCGGCTGGTCCCCGGACGGCGACACGATGTACTACGTCGACAGCGCGCTCCGGCGGATCGACCAGTTCGAGTTCGACCTCGGGTCGGGCAGCCTCGGCGCGCGCCGGACGCTGGTCGAGATCCCTCCCTCGGAGGGCGTGCCGGACGGGCTGGCGGTGGACGCGGAGGGCTGCATCTGGGTAGCGCTGTTCGGCGCCGGCACGCTGCGCCGCTTCCGGCCCGACGGCCGTCCCGCGGGCCAACTCCGCCTCCCCGTCCCCCTGGTCACCAGCTGCGCCTTCGCCGGGCCCGCGCTCGAAGACCTCTACGTGACGAGCGCCGCCCACCTGCCGGCCGCGGCGAGCTCACCCCTGTCGGGAGCCCTCTTCCGCTGCCGGCCGCCGACGCCTGGGCTCCCGGTCGCCGCGTTCGCGGGGTGGCCGGGCTAGGCGGGTAGTGGTTCTGAGATGGCGCTCCGGCGGGACGGAAGGGGCGCGGTCGGCGGGACGAAAGGGACGGGACCGCCTTGGCGGGACGGGAAGGGACGGGACCTTTTCGGAGGCGACCCGGGCAGGCTGTGGCCGCCTCCGAAAAGGCCGGGACATGGGGAGACGGCGGAGGGTCCGGGCGAGCGGCGGGGATCGTGAAGGGAGGCGCGCCGGGGACGGCGACCGGTGGCGGAGACGTGCCGAAGGTGACGCCTCGGTACGGAAGGTCACGGTTCCTCATCGCTCAGATCCTCCCTCGTAGACCTGGGCACACCAGGGTGTGCCCAGGTTTACGAGGGAGCCCTTGACCTTTGTGGACCGACGGTGGATCGTACGTCTCCGTGACGATTGCGACGTCTTCGTGACGGCCG
>JAFDWF010000118.1 GCA_018268575.1 Actinomycetota bacterium | reverse complement strand
GGGCGCTGCTGGAGGAGCCGCTCTCGCTGGCGCTCTGAGCCGCCCCCGTATGCGGATGGCGCATACGGGGGCGGGCGCATGGTCACGGATGTGTGTCAGCAGGTCTCCCTGGCGCCGGTCATCGCGTTCCAGGCGCCGCCGAGGGAGAAGTCGGCGTCGACGCTGAAGATGCCGATGTGGGCGGTGCGGGCAACCGTCCAGTCACCGCGGCGCAGCAGGCAGCCGCTGCCGCGGCCGATCGACCAGTAGGGGGTGAAGGGGACGCGGACGAGGAATTCGCCGGGGCTGGTGACGTTGAAGGCAAAGCCTTCGTGGCCCACCCGGATCGTGTTCGCGCGCCCGGGCCCGAGCGGCTCGACCAGCGGTTTCGGGTTCGTCACTTCGAAGATCCGCCAGTGGGTGCTGTGGAAGCGTTCGACCAGGTAGGGCGGCGCGGAGCGGATCAGCTTCGCCTCGGTGATCGAGGAGTAGTCGAGCGGCGCGTCGGGGAGGGCGACGTAGGAGATCGCGTTGGTCCGCAGCCAATGCTCGTAGCTGCGCTCGGTGAGGGCGCCTTCCTTGTAGAAGAGGCCGTCGCGGGCGGTGTCGAGCTGGCGCAGCCAGCCGCGGGCGAGCTCGAACTTCGGCGCCAGGTAGGCCGACTCCCAGTGGTTCGCGGTCGGCGGCACCTCGATCCGGGTGCCGCGTCCGCCGTGCTCGATCAGCCAGCGCGAGACCGGCTGGAAGTAGGAGGCTTCGGTCGAGGGGTCGCCGACCGCGCGGGCGACCTGGGCGACGCTCGCGGTGAACTGCCAGTAGAGGCTGCCGGCCAGGGTGAGGACGAGGACCGTGGTGTAGAGCCAGGCCGGGACCCGCGGGCGGGGCAGCGGCCTGCGGGCGAGCAGAACCGCGGCGAGGATCGGCCCGCCGAAGAGCGCGCCGAGGCGCACCGCGTTGCCGCCGAGCGCGTTCGGGGTGAGGAAGATCGCGGTCGAGGCGAGCGCATAGCCGACGATCACGCGGCGCAGGCGCGCCTCGCCCTCGGCCCGCCAGGTGAGGAAGAGGGCGCCCGCGCACCAGAGCGGGATCGCGACGAAGCTCGAGAAGACGAAGGGGAAGCGGCCCGGTTCGGGGAAGGCGAGGTTGGGGACGACGGTCAGCACCAGCGCCACCAGCGCGGCGGCGATCGCGCTGCGGTCGAGGCGCTCGCCGCGTTCCCAGACCGCCGCCAGGAGGACGCCGGCGAGGAAGGCGCCCGCGACCGGGCTCGCCAACGGGCAGGCAACCGCGGCGGCGATCGCGAGCGTCGGGCGACTCACCTGCAGCGAGCGCAGCGACGCCAGCCCGAAGGCGACGCCGAGCGCGAAGGTCAGCTGGCCGTCGGCGAGCAGGGTGACGACCCCGGCCGCGAACCAGAGCGTCGCCCAGCGCGCCTCCGTCCCCCAGCGGTCGCGGACGAGGCGGTCGAAGAGGTAGGAGGAGGCGACCACCGCCAGCATCCCCACCACCTGCGGCCCGAGCAGCGCCGCCGTGGGCGGGAACAGCAGGCTGTAGTTGAGGGTGTAGTGGCCGCCGTACCAGCTGCCGTTCCAGATCGCCAGGCCGGCGTGCTGGAAGAGCTCGGTGTGGAAGACCTGGGCGGCGAGATCGCCGACCCGCGGGTCCCACAGCAGCATCAGGGCGGCGAGGACGGCGCTCAGCGCGACCGCCGGCAGCCATTCGGGGCGGAGCGCCTTCGACTGGTACATGCGGGCGCTTACAGCATATGGGCGCATCCTGAGACAATTATTTACATGTCCACTTCCCTCCTCCTGTTGCGCTGCGGAACCGTCCCCTACCGCGAGGCCTGGGAGATGCAGCTGCGGCTGGCCGAGCGCCGCGGCGCGGGCGAGATCGACGACGTCCTGATGCTGCTGGAGCACCCGCCGGTCTACTCGCGCGGGCGGCGCACCAAGCCGGAGGAGCTGCCGATGGGGACCGCCTGGTACGAAGCGCAGGGGATCGAAGTGCTCGACACCGACCGCGGCGGCCTCGTCACCTACCACGGGCCGGGGCAGCTGGTGGCGTATCCGATCTTCGACCTGGCGCCGCTCGGCGGCGACGTCCACGAGTACGTGCGGCAGCTGGAGCGGGTGATGATCGGCTCGCTGGCCGAGCACGGGGTGGGCGCGCAGACGATCGCCGGGCTGACCGGGGTGTGGACCGAGGGGCCGGCGCCGGTACCGGGGCTGGCGGGGGCGGCGAAGAAGATCGGCTCGATCGGGGTCCACGTCAGCAAGGGCATCACCACGCACGGGCTGGCGGTGAACGTGGAGAACGACCTGCAACCGTTCGAGTGGGTCGTGCCGTGCGGGATCGAGGGCGTGTCGATGACCTCGATCGCGCGCGAGGGCGGGAGCGAGGCGAATGTCGAGGCCTACGGGGGGACGGTGGCGCGGCACTTCGGCGAGGTCTTCGGGCGCGAGACGCGCACCGTCAGCGCGGCTGACGTCGGCCTGGATGCCGCGCCCGCTACGCTCGGTGGCGAGCGATGAGCGACACGGTCGTCAACAACGAGGGCGGGGCGGCGCCGGGCGCGAGCGCCGGGTCGTCGGCGAGCGCGGCGCCGGCCGAGCGCGTCCACGTCACCCGCTCCCGCGCGCGGCCCGGCGGCGTCGCCCAGGCCGAGGGTCAGGTCCCCTTCAAGCGCGGCCGCAAGCCGCCGTGGCTGAAAGTCCCGGCGCCGGGCGGCCCCAACTACCGCCGCCTCAAGGAGACGATCGACGCCGACAACCTCCACACCGTCTGCGAGGAGGCCAACTGCCCCAACGTCGGCGAGTGCTGGGAGCGCGGCACCGCCACCTTCATGATCCTCGGCGACGTCTGCACGCGCCGCTGCGGCTTCTGCAACGTGCAGACGGGGAAACCGACCTGGAACGACCCGCTGGAGCCGCTGCGCGTCGCCAACCAGGTCAAGGCGATGGGCCTGCGCCACGCCGTCGTCACCTCGGTCGACCGCGACGACCTGCCCGATTACGGGGCGAGCGCCTTCGTCGGCGTCGTCCGCTCGATCCGGATGATGGCGCCCGGCTGCAAGGTCGAGATCCTCACCCCCGATTTCCGCGGCCAGGAGATGCCGCTGGCGAAGGTAGTCGCCGAGAAGCCCGACGTCTTCAACCACAACGTCGAGACGGTGCCGCGCCTCTACCCGATCGCCCGCCGCGGCTCGCAGTTCGCCCGCTCGGCGCGGGTGCTGAAGATGGCGAAGGAGATGGGCGGCGACGACGTCGTCACCAAGTCGGGCCTGATGGTCGGCCTCGGTGAGTCCTTCGAGGAGATGGTCGAGACCTTCGGCCTGCTGCGCGAGCACCGCGTCCAGGTGCTGACCGTCGGCCAGTACCTGCGGCCGACCGAGAACCACCTGCCGGTGGTCCGCTACTGGCACCCGGAGGAGTTCGAGGCGCTGGAGAAGGCTGCCTACGAGCTCGGCTTCGAGTCGGTCGCCGCGGGCCCGCTGGTGCGCTCGAGCTACCACGCCGACCAGAACCTGCCCGAGGGCAAGCGGGCCGAGAGCCTGCTGGCGTCCTGACGGCGGCCGCGCGCCCGGCGGCTCAGCTGACCTGGAAAGTGCCCTCGCGCCGGTAGGCGCGGAAGAGGTCGACCGCGTGGGCGGCGGGGCGCTCGAGCGGGGACGGCGGCGCGGCCGGGTCGGCCCAGAGCATCGCCGAGGTCTCGACTCCGTCGGGGCGCGGCTCGCCGGTCCAGCGGCGGGCGAGGAAGAGCATCGCGAACCAGTGGTTGACGTCGCCGCCGGGATAGCTGACGGTGTGGAGCTCGGCCTCGGAGAGGCAGGCGAAGCCGACCAGGTCGGCGGGGTCGACGACGACGCCGGTCTCCTCCTCCAGCTCCCGGGTCGCGGTGGCGGCGAAGCTCGACCCCTCCTCGGCGCCGCCCGCGGGCAGCGTCCAGCTGCCGTCGGTCGCGCGGCGGGTGAAGAGCACGGCGCCGTCGTCGCGGAGGAGGAAGACGATCGCGCCGGGCATCAGCAGCAGATCGGAGCCGACCTTCTGCCGCAGTCGCCAGGTGTAGGAGCCCTCGAAGCCCGACATCGTCAGCCGACCTGGAAGGTGCCGTCGCAGAGGTAGGCGAGGAACAGCTCGAGCACGCGCGCGGTCGAGCCCTCGAACGGCTGCGGCGGATCGGCGGGGTCGCCGAAGCGGACCTCGAGCGTCTCGTCCCCCGGTCCCGGCTCCCCCTGCCACCGCCGCACGAGGAAGCAGAGCGAGAAGAAGTGGGCGACGTCCTCGTTCGGATAGTGGAGCGTGTGGTGGGCGGCGTCGGAGAAGCAGGCGGCCGGGATCAGGTCGGCGGGGTCGGCGACGAGCCCGGTCTCCTCGCGCAACTCGTCGACCGCGGTGCGCGCGAAGCTGCCACCCTCCTCCGCGGCCCCGCCCGGCAGCGCCCAGACCCCGTTGTCGCTGCGACGGATGAAGAGCACCTTGCCGTCCTCCCGCTGCGCCACCACCGCGGCCCCGGGGACGAGGACGAGGTCGTGGCCGACCTTCTGCCGGACCCGCCAGAGATATGAGCCCTCGAACGGCAAGGGCAGAAACCTAGTCGAGTGGTTCCGCGGGGGTGCTCCGGAGGGACGGGTAAGGGACGCGGCCGTCGGCGGCTGGCGCCCGGACGGGTAAGGGCCCCTATCGAAAAGAGGATCTGAGCCCTCAGGCCCGAATCCCATAACGCGTCAACCCGAACCAAGGGAGGCGCGAGATGGCAAGGCAGATAGTCACCGACGAGCTCTGGGAGATCGTCGAG
>JAFDWF010000117.1 GCA_018268575.1 Actinomycetota bacterium | reverse complement strand
GGGAGATGCATGATCCGGCGGGATCCCCGCCGGATCATGGTCGGTCCGTGACGAAGACCCCACGATCGCAGGGAAGGCGTATGCCTTCCTGCGAGGGCTCCGGCCCCTCTCTTCGCGCTGAGTGAATCCGGGCCCCTATAGGGGCCCAGAACCGTGGTCACGTCTCTGTGACGGTGGAAGAACTGTGAAATCGGTGACGTCTCCCTCACGGGACCCGCTCACTTCCCGGCATCTCCGTCACGGACCCCGCGACACCTCCCTCCGCTGTTCCTTATGCGCCCCACGGGCGCATAAGGAACAGCGGAGCGTAGGACCCTCTGCCGTCCCCCCATGACCCGGCCTTCTCGGAGGCGGCCACAGCCTGCCCGGGTCGCCTCCGAGAAGGCCGGGTCCCTTTGGCGTCCGGGCGCCAGCCGGCGACGGCCGCGTCCCTCAAGCGCCCCGTCAGAGCACCAACCTCAATCACCCCCTAGCGACGATGGCCGTCGCCGTAGAAGCGCTCGCCGCAGAAGCCGATCAGCTCGACCAGCGCCCAGATGACGAGGAGCGCCGCGCCGCAGAAGGCGGCGAGGCCGGGGGAGGCGTAGGCGGCGACCGCGACGAGTACCAATGGCAGCAGCAGTCGTTCCAGCGCCCTCATGGAACAAAGGTACTCCCGCGGCGGCCCTGCGGCATCGACGAAGCTGAGGGAATCTCCACTCCTTCGACAGGCGGCCGCTCAGGTCCTGAGCGGCCGCGCGTTCGTTTCCAGCCAGTCGAAGACGCGTTCGTTACGCAGCTGGGGCGCCATCGGCTCGCAGTGGTACTCGGCGCCCTCGGCGACGGTGAACTTGAGCAGCGTGCTGGAGGCGCCGATCCACTTGTGGAGGGTCTCCTGCTGGCCGGTGAACGAGGCTTCCAGCTCCGGCGCGGTGATCGCGGTCGGCATCGTGATCGCGCCCGCTTCGGCGCGGCTGAGGCGGAAGCGCCGCGCGTTGGCCATCCGTTCGTAGCCGCCCCCGTTGCCGTAGATCTCGGATCGCTTGGCGACCGAGAACCGATCGGCTTCGGACAGTCCCTTGGGGATTTCGTTCCAGATCCGGTCGAACTCGGCGGCCTTCCCCGCGTCGAGCAGCTTCAGCAGCGAGGGCGGCAGCTCCTGCTGCCAGTCGACGAAGGCGTCGACGACGCCGGTGTCGGTGACCAAGGCGGCGAGCCGGCGCTCGTGGACCGCGGCGCGGGCGGTGAGCAGCCCGCCGAAGCTCTGACCGATCAGTGAGATCCGCCGCCTGTCGACCCCGGGCCGGGCGCGGAGGAAGTCGACCACCGGCGTGATCACCCGCTCCCAGTCGGGCGTGAAGGCTTGGCTGCGCAGGAAGAGGTTCGAGCCCTGGCCCGGCCCTTCGATGATCAGCACGTTCCAGCCGCGTTCGATCGCCGCCGCGCCGCCGTAGACGTACATGTCGATGTTCTGGGCGTCGGAGCCGTTGTTGAGGATCACTGTCGGCCGCGCGCCCTTGCCGCCGGGGCTGAGGAACCAGCCCGGGATCGTGCCTCCCTGCCAGGGGATCCGCACCGGCTCGAAGCGCGGCTCGAAGAGGCCGGCCGCCGCCGCGAAGGCGGCCTCCATCTCGGCGTAGACGGCGCCCTCGTGGTGACGGGTAGGGGTCTTCGAGGCGAGCACGAAGAAGAGCGCCTGGTCGAGGTACATCGCCGCCCGCAGGTAGCTGGAGCGGGCGCTGACCCGACGGCCCGCGGCGAGCTCCTCCCCGGCGCGGGCACGGGTCTGTCGACCGAGCCGCAGGAACTCCGCGTAGGTGGCGCGGTAGGTGTCGTCCTTGGCGTGGATGCGGTCGAAGGTGGCGAGCACCTCGCCGACCTCGGCGGCTCCGTACCCGGCTCCGCCGAGGGCGAAGAGCAGTTGGAAGTTCAGCGCTTCGTCCTCGAAGAAGACCGTCGCCGGGCGCTTCTTCGGCTTGGCGGCCTTGGCGTGTGCCCCGGGCACGTTCACCAGCGCACCCGCGGCCAGCGCGCCACCGATGAAGGTGCGGCGGGAAAGGTTTCGCGATTTCATCGATCGAGATCCTTGGGCAACGGTCGGCGGCCAGTGTGTGAGGGTCGCCCGGAGTAGAAGCTCCGCTTTAACGGAGCCCCTGCTCCGGTTCGTGCTACAGTCGCCGGCATGAACCGGAGCGATCACCCTCACTTCAATCCTTGGCTGGCGCTGGTCGTCGTCTGCTTCGGCCAGTTCATGGTCGTCCTCGACGCGACGATCGTGAACGTCGCGCTGCCCGCCATCCAGACCGACCTCGGCTTCTCCGACGCCTCGCTCGCCTGGGTGGTGAACGCCTACACGCTGCTCTTCGGCGGCTTCCTGCTGCTCGGCGGACGGGCCGCCGACCTGCTCGGCAGGCGCTCGCTGTTCATCGCCGGCGTCGCCCTCTTCTCGGCCGCCTCGCTGGCCAACGGGCTGGCCACCTCGGAGCCGATGCTGATCGTCGGGCGCGCGATCCAGGGCCTCGGCGGCGCGATGCTCTCGCCCGCCGCCCTCTCGGTCATCACCACCTCCTTCGAGGAGGGCGCCCAGCGCACCAAAGCGCTCTCGGTCTGGGCCGGGGTCGCCGCCGGCGGTGGCGCCGTCGGCCTCCTGCTCGGCGGCTTCCTGGTCGAAAGCCTCTCCTGGGAGTGGATCTTCTTCGTCAACGTGCCGGTCGGCGCGGCGATCGTCTTCGCCTCCCTGCGCCTGGTGCCGAACTCGGTGCAGGAGGGCGCGCTGCGCCACTTCGACCTGGCCGGCGCGAGCACCGTCACCGGTGGCCTGGTCGCCCTCGTCTACGCGATCATCGAGGCCTCGAGCTGGGGTTGGGGCTCGCCGAAGACGCTTGGCGTCGCCGCCCTCGGCATCGCCCTCCTGGTCGCCTTCGTCGTGATCGAGCGCCGCTCGCCCGCGCCGCTGGTGCGGCTGGAGCTGTTCCGCCTACGCTCGCTGGCGACCGGCAACGGCGTCTTCCTCCTGGTCGCCGGGGGCCTCTTCTCGATGTTCTACTTCGCCTCGCTCTACCTGCAGAACATCCTCGGCTACTCGCCGCTGACCACCGGCCTCGCCTTCCTGCCGGTGACTGCGGGGATCGGGATCGGCGCCACGCTGGCGGAGAAACTGCTGCCCCGGGTCGGCCTGCGGCCGCTGCTCCTGACCGGGATGCTGGTCGCCGCCGCGGGCCTCGCGGTGCTCGCCGCGACGACCGAGGTCGGCGGCTCCTACCTCGGCATCTTCGGCGGCCTCTTCCCGATGTCGATCGGGATGGGGGTGACCTTCGTCGCCCTGACCCTGGTCGCGACCACCAACGTCGAGGCCGCCGACGCCGGCCTCGCCTCGGGGATCTTCAACACCTCCCAGCAGGTCGGCGGCGCGCTCGGCCTGGCGGTGCTCTCCAGCATCGCCAACTCGAAGACCGCCGACTTCCTCGCCGGGATCGTCGGCAAGCCGAGCTTCCTCGACCAACAGGAAGCGCTGGTGTCGGGATTCCAGACCGCGTTCATCGTCGCCGCCGCCCTGGTCGCCGTGGGCACGGTCCTCGCCGCGCTCCTGCTGCGTCGCCGCGACGTCGCCCGGATCGAGTCGGGCGACACCGTCGCGGTCCCGGTCTGAGCTGGGCGCCGCAACGGCGGGTTAGGCTTGGTCGAGATGGCGACGGTGGAGAGCGCAACCGCCCTGCGGGCCGACGCGGCGCGCAACCGCGAGCGGATCGTCGACGCCGCGATCGAGGTCTTTGCCGCGCACGGCTACGAGGCCTCGACTGCGGAGATCGCCGCCCGCGCCGGGGTCGGCGAGGCGACCCTCTTCCGTCGCTTCCCGACCAAGGACGACCTGATCACGGCGATCGTCGCGATGATGCTCGCCGAGGCCGCGGCGCTGGCGACCTCCTGCCTCGAAGAGGAGGACCCCTGGCGCGGGGTCGAACGCTTCCTCTGCGAGATGGCCGAGCGCGCCTCCCAGGATCACGGCATCTCCGACGCCAGCAAGGAGCGCTGCATGGCCTCGCCGACGCTGGCCCCCCCGCGCCGCCGCATCCTCGACCTCACCGCGCAGCTGGTCAAGCGCGCCCAGCGGGCGGGCGTTCTCCGCGACGACATCGCAGGCCAGGACCTGATGTTCCTGATGGGCGCCGTCGCCTCGATCGGCGAGGCCCCCTTCCCGGGCCTCCGCGACGACCTCTGGAAACGCTACCTCGGCATCGTGCTCGACGGCCTGCGCCCCGACGGCGTCTCGAAGCTCCGCCCCGGGCCGCCCCCGCGCAAGCTGATCGAAGGCGCCGAGCCCGCGTAGCGGGGGCGACGCGGGCCTCAGGCGCCCGAGACGCCGCTAGATGAGTAGTTCCACGACGGTGCGAGGGTGGCGTAGTTGAGGGGCTCGACGGCGAGGGTCCGGGCCGGAGGAATCGGAGCTCCGGCCTCCCGGGCGTCTCGGAGGCGACCCGGGCAGGCTGTGGCCGCCTCCGAGACGCCCGGGACGGGAGGTCTTGCGGGGGGAGCTGGCGCAGGGACGGGTGCGTGGCGGGGGAGATCCGGGGAGTCCGGCATCTCCGTGACGGGCCCCGACGAAAGCGACGTCTCCGTGACGGGACCGGGGAATGCGATGTCTTCGTGACGAGGCCGACGAAAGACGCCACGAAGACCGTGCGATCTGCGCGGGTCCCGTAGGGAAGATGCATGATCCGGCGGGATCCCCGCCGGATCATGGTCGGTCCGTGAGGAAGGGTCCACGATCGCAGGGAAGGCGTAT